>JANXBO010000004.1 GCA_025057575.1 Candidatus Caldisaccharidevorator malaysiensis | reverse complement strand
AAACATTTGCTCCCACTCCGGTTGAGCATAAGGGAAGATTTCTATGTTCCCTTTTGCCAGACCACCGAAGATATCAATGCGATCAAGGAACCGCAGTCCGTCCTCTCCCCGCAACCCGATCAGGATGTCCAGGTCGCTGTTGATGGTCCAGTTGCCCGTTGCTGCTGAGCCGAAAAGAACTACGAATTCCAATCTCTCTCCATAGCGATCGTGCACTTTTTCCAAAAACTGCAGAAGAGCAGGATAATCAGGGTGACCCGACAATGCCTTCAACGAATCGGACGACTCGCTCGGCATCTTGCAACGCCTCCTCAGCATCGGACCGAAAAAACTGATCTACCGGTGCACTACGGTCAAAAGCATTGGGACAACGGGTGGGAAGGGAGTGCCGATTCAGCCGAGCACATGAGCGCTTCACCTCTTCGGGTATCGTCTGCAAATCTTCAAGAGCGCTCACCAATAAGTTAAGATTGTGCCCGAACACCGGATGGCGATGATGCTGACCCAAAGCCTTTAACGCCTTTTCGGCAGATTGTTGGCAAGTAAAACAGCACCAGAACCAATGACCGTGGGCAAACAAATCCTTGGCTGCCTGTAATTCGGCTCTTGCCTCCCTCAACCAGTCTGCTGTCCTTTGCATCTTTGATAGCCCCCGTCCCGTTGCCCCCTCAGATTAATTTAGCCGGATGTCCTAACGGAACAACAGTTTGTTTGCTGCCGCCTCGTCACCCCTTCATCGCTATCAGTTTCTACGAAATTACATAAAGCCCCGATAAGGTTCACAGGCATTCTTAACCGATGCAAGCGAGAACGGACCAATCTTTGTGACATTCTTGGATCGATCACAGTCCAGAGAAGAGGGAAACGAAATGGTCGCCCATCGGGAGTCGGGGAGACAAAAAGCAGTGGACTTATTCCGGAAAACATTCGGATCGGAGCCCTCCGTCATCGTTGAGGCGCCGGGTCGGATCAACATCATTGGCGAGCATACCGACTATAACGACGGATTTGTTCTTCCCATTGCCATTGACCGGTGGCTCTTTGTTGCGGCAAAGGGGGCGAGCACGGACCGGGTCCACATTTATGCCGCTGACTTTGATGAAGCAGACCTTTTTTCAATTAGGGAAATTGTCAGAAAAGAAGAGGGCGATTGGAGAAATTACGCAAGAGGTGTGGCGGCGCAATTGAAAGAAGAAGGAGTGGAACTGAAAGGGCTGCAGGCGCTCATTGTGAGCCAGATTGCAATCGGTGCCGGTCTCAGTTCTTCCGCAGCGCTGGAGGCAGCCCTGGCACTGGCTTTCCTGGAGGTCAGCGATCGTTCCCTTGACCCTCTCCGGTTGGCGCTTCTTTGTCAGAGAGCAGAGCACCAGTTCGCTGGTGTTCATTGTGGGATTATGGATCAGATGGCGACCTTGCTGAGTCTAACGGGGCATGCTTTGTTGATCGATTGTCAAAGCCTGACAACACAGCAAGTGCCTCTTCCGGACCAAGTGACCTTTCTTGTTGCCGATACCGGCAAGCCCCGAGCCCTGGCCGCCTCCGAATACAACATTCGCCGGTCCCAATGCCAGGAAGCGGTCCAACACCTGTCCCAGTTGCTCGGCAAACCTCTCCGAAGCCTCCGCTATGTCTCCTTAGAAGACATCAACCGCCACTTTTTTGATTTGCCCGATCCTGTCGGCAGGCGAGCACGGCACGTGGTGACAGAAAATCAAAGAGTCTTAGATTTTGTGTCCGCACTGAAGGCAAATGACTTGAAGTTAGCCGGTTCTCTTCTTTTGCAGTCCCATCAGTCGCTTCGAGACGACTACGAGGTCAGTTGCCCAGAACTGGATGCAATGGTAGAGGCGATAATGTCCTGCGATGGCGCCTACGGAGCACGACTGACTGGTGCAGGTTTCGGAGGTGCCTGCATCACAATGGTCGACGCCACCAAAGCACCTACCGTCCAGGAGGAGTCACTGACCCGCTACCGAAACCGACTCCGTTCATCCCCCTATCAGCCCCACACCTTCCTGGTCCGACCGGTTGGTGGTGCCTCAGTCGTCCGCCTGTCGGAAACGTGAAGGGAGTCTATCCTTTTGTCCTTGCGGGCTTGGTCTTCACCAGCGACTCAAGGAGTTCCTTCCCTTTCCGCATATCATCGGTCTGGGGCGGGTCGGGCACCTCTCTCTCTATGGTCAAGGGTCCTCGGTAGCCAATTCTCTTCAGCGTGGCTACGAACTTATCAATACCCACTTGCCCCTCGCCCAAAGGAACTTCGGTCCCCAACTTTCCTTTTTCGGTCGGCCAAAGACCGTCTTTGCAGTGGACACTGGCGACATAAGGGGCAACCTTGCGAAGAGCAGCAATGGGTTCTTCAGTGCCATACAAGATCATATTCGCCGGGTCAAAGTTCACATTCAAGTTCTTTCGTCCCACATCCTTGATGAACCGGAGCAGGGTTTCCACTGTTTCTTGACCTGTCTCCAGCCCAAAAGACATCTTTTTCGGTAGCAGATAATCGCAGATGCGCTGCATCGTCTCCACAGCGATGCAATAGCGAGGATCTACCGGGTCTTCCGGAATGAACCCGAAATGGGCGGCGATTCGGTTGACCCCCATAAGGCGGGCAAACTCGGCAATTTGAAGGGTCTTGCGGACCCGCACCTCCCTGAATTCGTCAGGAATGTAGCCGACCGTCTGTTGAACGGTCGGAATATCGTCGTAGCGCTCCCCTTCAAAGCCACAGAAGACGGTCGTGATCGTTACCCCTGCCTCCCGAAACATTTGCGCCACTTCCAAAGCCTTTTCCCTCGTCAGCCACTCATCGGGAGGAACCCCCAACTGAGCATTTTTCACTCCCACCTTCTGACACTTCTCCACGCTCACCCGAGGGTCCTGATGGACGCCCAGCATAATCCCCACATCAAAAGAACGAACCGCCATCCTGCCAGCCTCCTTTTTGATCCCCTTCGCTTCCCTCTCTCCTATTATTATCTTTCGGCTTTCCAAGCGTTCAGAGCATCCCGATATTCCGGTCGGGACAAGAGGCTGATCATCCGTTCATCCAGTTCCCGCTGACTCCTATCGTAGTGCCCCTTGAACACCTCGTGATAAAAAAGGTCGTAGAAGCCTTGGAAGGCAGGTCGGGGTTGGAAGATACGGGTGACCTGAATGGCTCGGGTCGCGTCTTCCAGCGAGCACCAGCCGGCGCCGACCTGAGCGAGAAGAGCCATTCCATAGGAGGCGTCCCGGGCGGTGGTGAGGGCAACCGGATGACCAAGGATGTCCGCTGTCATCTGTGCCCAGAAAAGGCTTCGGGAACCACCGCCGACCATCCGAATGGGTTCAAACTCTTGATCGGGAAGAAGGGAGCGAATAATTTCCCAGGCATCCCGGACGGCAAGACAGATTCCCTCCAGAACGGAGCGGATCAATCCCGCCTCCCTTTTACTTTCTTCTTCCATAAGAAAGGCGGTCAGACCATACCAGGCGCCCCGCCCCTGGGGGGCTTTGACGAGACGGTCCCCTGTTATGTAGGGCGAAAACATCAGCCCGTAACTTCCGGGAGGAACCTGCGCTGCTGCTTCTATCAAAAGTTCGTAAGGGTCCCTGCCCAGCGCTTCGGCGACGGAGCGAAAAGGTGCTCCCAAGACATCCCGATACAGCCGCAAGCCGATCCCAGCACCATTGACGCAACCCATATTGACCAAAACATTGGGAACGGTGGAGTAATGGACCTGGGTCCGCAATTGAGGATCCACCAAGGGTTTAGTCCCTATGGGGGCAACAATGACCCCGCTGGTGCCGAGGGTGAAGAGGACCTGACCGACTTTGAGAACACCCCCTGCCAAACCGCCCGCTAAACAGTCGCCAGCGCCGGCGACGACGGCGGTGCCCTCCTCAAGCCCCGTCTCGTCGGCTGCCTTTCGGGTGACCGATCCGATGACTTCTCCCGGCTCCATCAGTGGCGGCGGCGTCAGTTGGTCCAGTCCCAAAATACGGAAGGCATCCTCCGCCCACTTCTTCGCCGGTAAGTCCATCAGAGAAGTTTCGGACCCCCCACACATATCCATCGCCCGCACGCCGGTCAGTTGATAGGCAATAAAGTCGCGGGGGGTCAAAAAGGATCGGGCTTTCTCCCACGCTTCTGCCCATCGCCCCGTCTCCTCATCCCGAGCACCCGAATGGAACCGTTCATAACAGTCTTTGACATAAGCGATATGCGCCCCTGTCCAGTTAGCCAGAAAATCATTACAAAGAACCTCAAGGAGGTAAGACGGTCCCAAAGCCTCCGTCAATCGGTTGCGGGACTTTTCGGCAATATCGGCCGCCCGCCCGTCGTTCCAAAGGAGCGCCCTTCCAACAGGTTGATTTTGCTCATCCAGAAGGATCAGCGAGTGCATCTGACCCGTAGCGCAGACAGCACGGATCCGGTAGTCGTCTCCCGCCACAGCAAGGGCATTCAGCACCTTTCTGATGGCAGAGCACGCCGCCTGCCACATCTCAAAGGGTTCCTGCTCGGTCCAGCCCGGCTGGGGAATGTAGAGGGGATAGTCCTGGGAAGCCTCTGTGAGCAAGGTGCCCGACGCATCCACCGCCACTGCCTTGACGCTTTGCGTCCCCACATCTAAACCCAAAACAGCTTCCCGCATTTGCCTTCCCTCCTCTCAGCCCAGGGTCCCTACAAATTTGCCATATTTTTGTTCCAAAGAAGCACCGGTTTTTTCAGACCTTCACCTTCTTGCCCCTCCGCAAGGCTAACAAGACCATCAGCACTTTTGTCTTCGTCACCCGAGCCAAAAGGTCAAAATCCCCTCTTAAAATTAAGAAATGACCGCGATGGCGTTCCAGTCATTGCTTACAGCCTTTTTAAAACCAACCGACAAGCAAGAGGAGGGCACTGTCACCTATCCGAAAGCCGTCCCATAGATTGCGTGTTAAGTTTTGTTGACCAGGTGACGGGAAGAAGTGGAAGGGAAACAGGTTCTGGTGGCGGTCGGGGCTCATACGGCGGATATGGAGTTTAGTGCCGGTGCAACCCTTCTAAAACACCGAAAAGCAGGCTGGGACGTTCACATCGTGCATCTGACCCTTGGTGAAAAGGGTCACAAAACTCTTTCCCCTTTAGAGTATGGTCTTCAGAAAAAGAGAGAGGCTGAGGAGGCAGCAGCAATCCTGGGCGCTGTCCCCCATTTCTTGCCCTTCAAGGATGGAGAACTGACCGTTCGTGACGAGATCGCTCGTCACCTTGCCCGTCTCTTCCGAGACCTTCGCCCGACAGTCATTATTACCCATTGGAAGGACAGTATTCACACCGATCACACCGCCTGTTACCACATCACCCGGCGTGCTCGGTTCTTTGCCACTAACCCCCATTTTGAACTGGATCAGACCTTGCCGATTGGTTATACCCGCCTTTTCTATGCGGAAAACTGGGAGGACCATCAAAATTTTTTACCCTATGTATATGTAGACATAACGGATGTATTTGACGATTGGAAAAAAGCCTTCTCTTGCTTTGCCATTGGCAGAGGCGAAGGGACTTTTCCTTATTGGGACTGGTATCAATCGCAGACGCGCATCAGAGGAATTGAAGTGGGGGTCTCATACGCACAGGCTTTCGCTGTAGATCAAGAAGGAATGCGGTTAAAAAAAGAGTTACTTTGATCCGGAGTGTGGATGATGGTAACGATCCGTCCCTATCGGGCATCTGACGAAAGTGCTTTCCTTTCTTTGTGGAATTTAGCCTTACCCTTTGACCCCATTGACCAGAAAACCTTTCACCGGAAGGTCCTGTTAGATCCGAACTTTGCTGCCGACGGGCTGCTGATCGCCGAAGAAAATAGCCAATGCGTCGGGTTTTGTCTCTGCCTGGTCCGAAGAATGCCGATGGAAAAGGTTGGTTGGGAACCCGAAAAAGGCTGGATCACTGCCTTTGGGGTTCATCCTCACCATTGGGGCAAGGGCATCGGTCGCCGACTCATCAGCACCGCCTTGGAATACTTTCATTCTATGGGAAAAAAAGAGATTTTGATCTCTCCTTACACACCCAACTATTTTGTCCCGGGAATTGACGAAGACCAATATCCTGCAGCCATTCGCTTGTTGCAAAAGTTTGGTTTTGACGTCATTGCCAGACCCATCAGTATGGATGCCAATATCGTCCTGTTTGATTATAGCCCTTATAGGGAACGAGAGGAGGACCTGCGCCAACACGGTATTGAAGTGCGCTGTCTCCGCCTTAATGAAATTCCGTTACTGATCTCCTTTCTCCAAAAACATATGCCCGGAGATTGGGTTCGCCATGCTCGTGACCTCCTGACGGATGTGACAAAAGGAATAGGAAGTTACGATCAGTTTATTATCGCTATCAAAGACGAGGAAGTTATTGGTTGGTGTCAGTTTGAAGGAGAGCACTTTGGTCCCTATGGAGTCGCCGAACAGATGAGGGGACTTGGTGTGGGCACCTTGCTAATGGCAAAATGCCTTCTTACGATGAGAATGAAAGGTCTTCACAACGCTTGGATCCTTTGGACCACCGAAGAGACAGCCGAGAGGGTTTACCATAAGTTTGGCTTTCGCAAGACCCGTCAATTTGCTATATTGAGAAAAGAATTGTAGATTGTCGGAGGGTGCTGTAAGGTCTATGGCTTCTATCTTGGCGGTCGTCAATCAGAAAGGAGGAGTCGGCAAGACAACGATTGCGATCAACCTGAGCGCTTGCCTTGCTGAAAAGGGGCTTGAGGTCCTCCTGATTGATTGCGATCCCCAAGCCAGTGCGACAATGGGACTGTTGCTTCAACCGCCTCCCTCCTCCCGCAGCCTGTATGCAGGGCTTTTGAACGAGGCTCGAGCGGAAGATTTGATCGTTTCCACTGCAACTACAAATTTCTACCTTCTCCCTTCTCATCAAGACTTAGCGGGTTTGGAGGTAGAACTCTTAGAATCGCCCGATGGACGGATAGTGTTGAGACACTTTATTCAAACACTCCCCTCCAACTTTGACTGGATCGTTCTTGATTCGCCTCCCTCTTTGACCCTTATGACCATCAACTGTTTCGTCGCCGCCGATTATTTGCTTATTCCCGTTATTTGTGACTTTTTCTCGCTTCAAGGTTTAGGAAGGTTAATGGAAACCTTACGGCTGATTCAATCTTCTTGGAATCCTGCCCTTTCGGTGGCTGGCATCGTGCGCACCTTTTACGATGGAAGAACCAATTTAGCGCAGGCCGTTTCTTCGGAGTTAGACAGACACTTTCCCCAATTGCTGCTTCAGACGACCATTCCGCGCACGGTTCGCCTGGCGGAGGCACCCAGTCACGGATTGCCCATCATCCTTTATGAAGCCCACGGTGTCGCCGCCAACGCCTTTCGTCGTCTGACCGAGGAAATTTTAGACAAGATCCACTGGCGTCCCGGTCCCCCTCCCGTTCCTTTTGGAGGGCGGTCCCATTCCCCCGCGCACAATGACCGCTTGTGATCCGTCAGGGGAAGCGAGAAACAGAAAAACCGACCGATTGCCGACCGATGCGTGGCAAGGAGCAGTCCGCCGCCCAATGGCTGCCTCAGCGGTGGTCTTCCTTGCTGGTGTTTTGTCGGAACGGTTCCTACCCGAAGGTAGTCCCTTCTGGCTGATTTTTATCTTGTTGGTTCTTTTGATAATAGGTTGGTTCGCTCGTCAAACCTTAAAACACTTATGTCCCGACAAAAATTTTTTAAACCTCATCCTCATTACCTTTATCGTTTTTCCGTTAGGGATCATAATGACCCGCGCTCGTTTAATCCCTATACAGTCCACCTTTCCAAAAAACTGGTCGGGTGTGCTGCTTTACTCTCCCCAACCCACAAGAAGCGGCTATGCGATCGGGCTATCCGGTGATGGCAAAAGACCCTCCATTTTGGTTTTTTGTAGAGCAAGGCAACTTCCCGAATCAGAGATCGGAGATTTTGTTATGATTTCAAAGATGAGATCCTTTTCTGCGGATCGCCGCAATAGATTGCGAGGTTATGGCTGGGTCGCTTTTTGTAACGAAGATGCTATTCGTTTTCAAAAATCATCGGGCGTCTCCTCTCCTGCCAGGTTTTTAAAAAGTTTGGCGAACCGGTTGATCGGACGATGGAAGGCATCGTTCCCTGCTTATGAGAGAGAATTCACTTTTCAGTCCTTATCCAGCCTGGTGTTCGGTAGTGGACCAGGACTGTCCCCGATAGACCGAGAGGCTCTTTCCCGATCGGGTCTTGCCCACCTCTTTGTGCCGTCGGGTTCTCAGATTAGCATCTTAATGGCGGTCGCTTGGCTGACGACCAGGTATCTTGGTCTCTCACCTTGGGTTGTTTTGACCTTTCTGTTAGGTTTTTATCTACTCGTCGCTCAGCGCGAACCCAGCATTTTCCGAGCCGTGCTGATGGGGCTGTATGCCTTCGTCGGTTGGCAACTGTTTCGTGATTTGGACTGGCACACCTCTCTTTGGCTTTCAGGTGCTGTAATGGCTGCTTGGGATCCGTCCGTTGTTTATGATGTCGGTTTTCAACTCTCTTTTGCCGCCACTTTTGGACTTCTCTATGCCACCCCCTTCTTTCGTTCCCTATTGTCCTGGTTACCAGATTGGATTGCCTATCCTGTTGTCGGGACCCTATCGGCACAACTGTTCATCAGTCCGCTCCTTCTCCACTATTTCGGTCGGGTCAGCCTTATTGCCCCCATAACGAATTTAATTTGTTTTCTACCTGCATCTCTTTCTTTATCTTTAGGGCTCTTGTCGGCTTTTGTGTCGCTGCTATCGCCGTTCGCAGCACTGCCCTTTACTTATATCGCTGGTCAATTAGCTAAATTTATTTTGGACATTGCCCATCAGACTTCCCACTGGTCTTTTGCATCCCTTCAAATCAATCCCTTGACATCTGCACAAGCAGCTGTTCTACTGTTTGCCTTTGTTGGTTTGATCGCTTATTTAGCAAAGGAGAGTGCCCGGTAATCCTCATCCACTGGGATCCCACAATTAACGCCAAGTTGTTTGGAAAATGAAACGCCAATTGCCTTCGTAAAAAGCCTCTCGGTCTGCGTTTAGCCAATCATGCAGCACCAATACGCTCTTGGACAGCAAGATGGTCTCGGCGAACCTTGCGAGCTCTCTGAAAGTAATCGGCTAACGGCTCCAAATCAAACTCCTTTACCCAATCCCAGACCGTTGCATCTTTGCGATGGCAAGTTAGTAGGGATCGCCCTTCTGGTTGAGAAACCTCCCATTCCGCATCGGGACCGTAGGCTTCCTTTAGTTTTTTCATTTTCTCATAATTGTAGTCCAGATGGATAACGACAGAATCCAAGTTAACGGAAGCGCTAATGATCGGTCTGTAATTGGGCTGAGATTGTGCCAAGATCCTGCCGAGGGGATTGACAAGGAGGCTTTGAGGGGAAGCAATGGCGGTGAGCATCCAGAAACCATATTCTAATGCCCAATTCTGGACTTGACGACCGCCGGGATACATTGAACAGAAGCAGACCAGTTCGGCGCCATTTTGGCGAAGGCTCTTGGCTACTTCTTCAAAGTTTAGATCAAAGCAGATAGCGCAACCGACCCTGCCAAAATCAGTTTCAAAGGAAGGTGCTGACAGCCCCGGCACCACCCCCGATTCCATCTCGCCGATGGTAGGAAACATTTTCTCATACACCCCGACGATGTCGCCATAACGATTGATGACGACTGCCGAGTTGGCAAGCCCATTGTCTTTGGTAAGGAGGATCGGGCAGATGATCCAGGTTTTTCCCTTTCGGGCTCGCTCGCACATTAAAGAAACCGTCTCACCGTCCAGGGTTTCACTGGTTTCTAACCATCTTTTGTGATCGCAGCCCAAACCGGTAAAGGTCTCCGGAAGACAAACCAGGTCCGGTTGGTCCCACATCGCCTCATCCAGCAATTTCAGTGCTGCTTCCAGGTTCTTTTTCTTATCTCCCTGACCGGTCACCGACAATGAAACGAGACGCACCCAGCGAGCCAAACCCTATCCCTCCCTGTTACTTACTTTTTTCCAGGGGCACCAGTCGGACCTCCTGGAGGTTCATTAAGGCAATGTTGCGGATGCTGATGGGGCGAACGGAAAGGCGATGCCTACCCGCTCTCAGCGTCACGGTCCCGATCTCTTTCCGGACAAATTGAGTCCACGACCCCGTTTCCTCAACGGTCGCCTCCAATGATTGTCTGCCGACAGACACCAAATAACGGCTCCCTCCCGTCCCCTTGTCACAGGCGAAAGTGACCTCAACCTTGAAGTCACCACCTTTGTCAAGGATAAATTCCCAGGAAACCCAGTCCTTGGGGTCGGTCCAGTAACCGATGTTGTCCTTGCCGTGCCCGTACTCGTAGCGGGCGACCTTGCCGTGAACGGTGGCAAAGCGAGCCTTCAACTCGACCGTTCCATCAGGATTTTGCGGTAGGACAGTTTCCACTACCGGCGCCGATTCTAACTCAACACGAACGATTGTGTTATACGGGTCGGGAACGATTGGGGGTAAGGTAAGAGTAAGCTTCAAACCGTCCTGATGATAAGCGATCTCCCCCTTTCGCCGCAAGAAGGAGACTCTTGTCACTTTCGTCTTCAACCCTCTGATCTCTACCGGCTCCGTCGGATAGTCAAACAAGTGCAAGTAGAGGTTTTTTCCTTTGACCGTGCATCCGCCGATGGGAGGGGGAAGGGAAAGGAAAGGCGAAGGCTCCGTTCCATAAATGGCTTCCCCATTCTCTCTCAACCAGGCGCCTATCTGGCGCAGCCGGACGGTATGTTCTTTTTGAATGAGACCGTTGGGCATCGGACCGACATTGAGGAGGAAATTACCCCCCTTGCTCACGATGTCTACAAGAGTTTGGACCAATTGGCGCACCGACTTATGGTTATGATCGCCGGCGTGATAGCCCCAGTTGTTGTTAATGGTCATACAAGTCTCCCACAGACGCCGTTCGCTACCGATTCTCAAAGGACCAGCGGGCACATATTGTTCGGGGGTGCTATAGTCAGCAGGTAATCCCGCTCGGTCATTGATAATCGCCTTGGGAAGAAGAGTCCAGATTCGTTTCAGAAGTTCTTCTGCCCTCCAGTCTTGGGGCGGATGCTCCCAGCCGCCATCAAACCAGATGCCATCAGGGCGATATTTTTTGCACAATTCCTCAATCTGACCAAACATATAATCCAGGTATTTGTTGAAGTCTCTCTGATGACCCTCAGGGTCTTCCACCCAAGCGGGTCGGGGCACATAATGGGGGTGATGCCAGTCCAGCAAAGAGTAGTAGAAAAGGATGGGCATCTTTTGTTTTCGGCACGCCTTTACCAGGTCGCCGATGAAGTCCCTCTTAGCGGGTGTGCTCATACCATCGTAGTCCGTTAAGGCACTGTCAAACATACAAAAACCGTCGTGATGTTTGGTCGTCACGCAGATGTAGCGCATTCCTGCCTCTTTAGCAAGGGACACCCACTCATCGGGATTGTATTGGGTTGGGTTAAAGCGGGGATACAGTTTCTCATACTCGCTGATCGGAATTTTCTCATTATACATCACCCATTCGCCTCTACCGAGAAGGGAGTAAACGCCCCAGTGGATGAACATCCCAAACTTTGCCTCACGAAACCAAGCAAGCCGATCAGCGCTTTCACCGACCGTCGTCCCTGCCAGCAATATGAGCCACATTCCAACCACCTCGTCTTCCTTATTTGTTGCAAGAATTGTAGCGAGAGGAAATGGAATTGGATTTGGGTCGCCAAATGACAGTTCTGGACTATGGGATCGTGGTCGCCTATCTGGTCGTGGCGATCGCCATCGGGATTTGGATGAGCCGGCGGGCATCTCGGAGCATCCGGGATTACTTTGCTGCGGGCAGTCAATTGCCGTGGTGGCTGGCTGGCACCAGTATGGTGGCGACCACTTTTGCTTCGGACACGCCGTTGGCGGTCACGGGACTGGTGAGAGAAAGGGGGATCTTTGCCAACTGGTTTTGGTGGAACGCTGCCCTGGCGAATCTTTTGGGCGCTTTCTTTTTTGCGACCTTATGGAGAAGAAGTGGGGTCCTGACAGACCTTGAATTCATCGGACTGCGTTACGGCGGTGCACCGGCAACAGCCCTGCGGGTCTTCCGCGTCCTGTTTTCCTCTCTCATCGTCAATTCCATCGTTATGGGCTGGGTCATTCGGGCAATGGTCAAGATCATTGAGACCACTTTCGGCTGGGATCCCCATATCACGCTTGCTGTCTTGATCAGTATCGCCTTTTGCTATACCGTGACGGCAGGGCTTTGGGGGGTGATTCTCACAGACTTGCTTCAATTCGCAATGGCAATGGCGGGAGCCATCTGGCTGGCAGTCAGCGCCCTTCAAGCGGTAGGTGGGGCGACTCAATTAGTGGAAGGGTTGTCTCTGGAAGGTCTTTCCAGCCGGATGAACCTTGTCCCATCGCCGCAACAATCGGAGGACTGGTTTGCTTTTTTGGTTTTTCTTTTGGTTCAATGGTGGGCGGTCGGAAGACCTGATGGGGAAGGTTACATTGCCCAGCGAGTTCTGGCGTCACGAGGGGAACGGGATGCGGCTTTGTCCTTCCTCTGGTTCTCTTTTGCCCATTATGTGTTGCGACCTTGGTGGTGGATTCTCGTCGCTTTAGCCTCCCTTGTCCTGATTCCCCAACTTCCGGAAGGCTTTACTCAGGAGCAAGCCTATCCGGCGATGATGTCCCGTCTGTTGCCGACAGGGGTTCTGGGACTGATGATCGCTTCCCTTCTCGCCGCCTTTATGAGCACCATTGACACGCACATTAACTGGGCTGCCAGTTACCTCGTCAACGACCTTTACCGACCCTATTTTAAAAGGAATGCGCCGACCAGTCATTATGTCCTTGTCGGCAGGCTGGCAACGGTTTTGGTTCTCGCCCTTGGTGTCGGCTGCTCTTTGGTCACGGAAAAGATCAGTGCCGCTTGGATGCTCCTTTCGGGACTTAATGCCGGCATCGGTCTGGTCTCCATTCTCCGATGGTTTTGGTGGCGCATCAATGCTTGGAGCGAGATCGCCGCAATGACGGCTGCTCTTTTGGTGAATATTCTCGTTTTTCTCTTTGCCGCTTTGGGATGGGAACCATTCCCCTATTTGGCGACCGACCAGGGTTTCGCCGCCCGCCTTCTGATCATTGTTCCGGTCACCCAGGTTGCCTGGATCTTGGTGACTTGGAAGACGCCGCCCGAGCCGTTGGAGACTCTTGTTGCCTTCTACCGAAAGGTGCGACCGCCAGGCTGGTGGGCGTCAGTAGCGGAAAAGGCAGGGCTGACGGCTCCCCGATGGAACTGGGAGTGGGTCTACGGATGGGTTGGGGGTCTGCTGAGTCTTTATGGGGCTCTTTTTTTGGTGGGGGGACTCTGGTTCGGGCAAAAGAGGGGGGTGGCGGGGGGACTTTTAGCAATGGTGCCGGGAATCCTCGGACTGCGGGTCGGTTTGAAGGCTCTTGCCCGCTTGTCGGCAGAGTCGTCCCCGATTGCTCCAGATGGTTAAGTTGACGGTTGCTTTTCTTTGGTCTCAGCCACTGGTCCCTTCAAAGAGACGAGCTACTTCGTCTCTTTCAAAAAGGGGCAGCAAACGGGTCTGTCCGTTCTCGGCTTTCAGAAGGACCTTTGGGTCTCCCTTTCCAATGACCTTCCCGATTTGCCAGGCAGCGATGCCTTCTCGGTGAAGGGCTTGGAGAATGGTGGCGGCGTCGGATTCAGGGGCACAAATGAGAAGGGCACCGGAGGCGATCGTGCCTCGCGGGTCCAATCCGAAGGTCTTGCACAAAATCTCGCCTTCAGGGACAGGTGTCAGCGCCTCTTCGTCTACCAGAATCTGAGCAGATGATGCCATTGCCAGTTCCCACAACCCATTGGCGATACCGCCCTCCGTCGGATCGTGCAGAGCGTTGACTTTCCCCGCTCGGGAGGCGGTTAGAGCGTCTTTGACAGTGCTGATCCCGGGTCGGAACAAAAACTCCTTTGCCCTTTCTATCTTTTTGGTATCCAGCCCTTGTGATCTCAGTTCCTTCTCTTTTTCTCTTGCAATGAGAGCCGTGCCCTCAATTGGGAACCCTTTTGTCAATAAAAGACAGTCTCCCAATTGGGCTCCGGCGCTGGTGACAAGCCGATCTTTCGGGACCTCACCCAGCATCGTTCCGACCACGAGGGGACGGCTGAGTTCTGCCGTGACCTCGGAATGACCGCCGATCCAGGAAATGCCCAGTTGCTGACAGGCATCTTTTATCTGTCCGAAAAGGATTCGGGCAAGGTCCTCGTCGGTCTGGTTTTCGGGAAGCAGAATATCCGCAAGGAACCACTTGGGCTCTGCACCCATACAGGCGACATCGTTGGCATTGACCTGGACGGCATACCAGCCGATCAGGTCTGTGGCAAAAGTGATGGGATCTGTGGCGACGATCAAGAGCCGGTCCCCAAAGTCTATGGCAGCGGCATCTTCCCCAATTCGGGGACCGACTACCGTCCTTTCATCGGTCGGGGCGTCACAAAGAAGTTGTTCCAGCAGTCGGTAATTAAGTTTGCCGACCGGAAGCATCCTTTTTCACCTCAAACGGTGTGCCCGTTGTCATTTCTCGGCGCTTGAGCAGCATATTATCCTCTTTGACGAGTCAAGTGAGGGTGAAAGAGAATGGAAGGTCAGGAGAGACACAAGGCTCGTGGCACCTTCGCTCAACCTTTGGTGTCCGTGCCTCTGTTTCACCCTCTTATTAGAGTTCTTTTGTTCGTCATCGCAGCCGTCGTCTTTGCCATTGCTCTGACTCTTCCCGGCGTTGTGCTGATTATGATGAAAGACCCTGCCCGCTTGGAACTCATCGTGAAAGGTCATCTTCTCCGTTTTTCTGACAATCTGGTGCTGGCAGGTCAGTATGCTGGTATTTTGGCGGCGGTTGTTCTCTTTTGTCGGGTCGTGGACAGGAGACCTCTTGTGAGTCTGGGGTTGGGGACGGAAAAGAGTTTTGTCCAACAGAGCCTGCTGGGTCTCGTTTTCGCAGTTTGGCAGGTGGCTTTCATTTTTCTGATCATTTTTCTTCTGGGTGGGAGATGGGAAATGACCTTGGAGCAAACTTTGACGCCATTGGGTCTCTTCGGCTATGCCGTTTTCTTTCTATTTCAGGGGGGAATTGAAGAACTGGCGGACCGGGGATATGTGCTGCAAGCCCTACTGACAAGATATTCCCCCGTCACCTCGGTGGCTCTCTCATCCTGTCTGTTCAGTGGTGCCCACGCCCTCAATCCCGGACTCTTTGATTCTCCCTTGACCGGCTCAATCGGGATTGTGAACCTTTTCCTTTATGGCGTCTTTGCTGCCGTTAGTTTCCTCAGGTTTGGCACCCTGTGGTTTGCCATTGTGAATCATGCGGCTTGGAACTGGATATTGGGGAACATACTGGGGACTGCGGTCAGCGGCCTGACGCTCTCCGAGCGGCTGGTCACCTTCCAATTTTCGGGACCCGACTGGGTGACGGGTGGACCATTTGGTTTAGAGGGCAGTGTCGCCTGCACCCTGACTCTCGTGTTGGCAACGGCTCTTCTCTATCTCATTCCGTCGCAACCTCCGAGAACCTGGTGGCAAGCGGTCCGCGACCTGACGAGGGAGCAAGACCGTCATCTTGCCGTTCCAAACCACAAAAGTCCTTACGAACAAGATGCCTAAGGAGCAAACACAACAGTCCCAGCCGCTTATCGGTTCCGAAAGTTTCCCTGTTGTCGGCATTGATCTTTCCGCCGATGAGTCCCGACCATCTGGCATTTGTTTGTTGAAAGGTAGAAGGGCAAAAACGACACTGGTCAGGACGGACGAAGAAATCGTGGGGGCAGTCCGGCAATGGAACCCGACCCTTGTTGCCATAGATGCCCCCTTAACCAGACCGCCCGGTCGCCGACGGATGGAAGAGGCAGGACCGTATCATCTTCGGTCTTGCGATCGGGCGCTTCTTCGCCGGCGCATCTCCTTCTTCCCGATCACTCTGGGCGGGATGAGAAAATTGACAGAAAGGGGCATCCGCCTGCGACGGCGACTACAGAGACTCGGGTTCCACGTGATAGAAGTTTATCCTGGTGGCGCTCAGGACCTTTTGGGGCTTCCCAGAAAGCAGAAGGACTTGGACGGTCTGCGGGAAGGTCTTAGGAGGATTGGCATCCAAGGTCTTTCCGCAAAAGCCAACCACGATGAACTGGATGCCGCCACCGCCGCTCTCGTCGGATACCTTTTTCTTTCCGGCAAGGCAAAGGTGTTGGGCAGTAAACGGCAGGGCGCGATCGTGATGCCCTCGCCCCAAGTTGCCTATCCAGATCTTTTCGTTTCTGGGCTGAAACTCTATTGGTCCGGTTACTACTGGCACTCTCACGAGAAGTTTGAAGAACTGTGGCGAGAGTCCCAAGGCGCTAAGGCAGCCTTTCTTAAGGCTCTAATCCAATTGAACGCCGCCTTCATTCACGCCGAGCGACGGGAGTGGCGGGGGGTCGCTAATCTGTTGGGCCGGGTGGCGTCCTATCTCTCTCAATGCCCCGACCGAATGATGGGTCTATCCGTTAGGGAACTGATGAAAACGGTGAGGCGTTTGCGCCAGGCGGCGGAAGAACTGTTGATGGGGAAACGCAAGAGGTTCCCTTGGTCCCTGAAGCCCCGCCTGGTTCCCCTGGGTCTTTTAGGACCGTCGGGCTGGCGCCTTCGTCGGGCTAAGGACGACCTTCCAAGGCGCAACGGGTGACCCACAATAGAATTGCCCAAGCAAAAGGAGGACCCGTGGTGTTCGGCTTAGCGAGAAGGTATGTGCAGACGAGTCTTATCTTTGCCATTGCCAGCACGCTGTTGGGGATGCATATGATCGCGATGCGAATTCATCCCTCTCGGGCGGGTTTGGGTTGGCTGCCCACTGCGCACGGGCACCTGTTTCTTGTCGGGTTCGTGGCGATGATGATTATGGGCGTCGCCATCTGGATGTTTCCCCGACCGAAAGAGAGTCGTTACAGCCCCCTTATTTCCGAAGTCATCTACTGGCTCATTACCGTTGGGACGGCAATCCGAGCGATCGGGGAAGTAATAGCGACTTATCATCGGGCACCGATCTGGCTACTTTTATCAGTGATCGGCGGCATCGCCCAGAGCATCGCCATTATCGCCTTCGTCATCAACATCTGGACCCGCATCAGACCGACTGGGCGGCTGCTTCAAGAGGACCGAGAACCAGCGCCCAAAGGGGGAAGAACGGCTTGAGGAGAGTTGAAAGTCTGGTTCTGTTGGACCGCAACGGAGAGACAGTGAGCCCCGATTGGAGGACGGGGACTGCTACCGTTTTGGTCTTTCTCCACGATGCCAATTGTATCGCCTGTCGTTCCTTTTCCCAATCGTTGGCGTCGTTAGAAGGAGCCTTTGGCGAATGGGGGGCACGCTTGTGGGTTATTTGGCGGGGGCAGAAGGTCCCGGACGGATGCCCAGGGGTTGCGGATCCAACGGGTGACGCCCGTCGTCAGGTTTTGGACGGCGACTCTTCCGGTGTCGCTGTCGTGGACGCTTACGGCTGCGTTGTCCATCGCTTGGGCACTTCCGGTCGGTCCTTCCCCGATCCGAAGGAACTGGTGGCAATGGTCAAGGGAATGGCACTGGCGTGCCCCGAGTGCGGGATTGCCGACGGCGGGTGGGCGTCCCTTCCAGGGACCCCTTCAACATCAGGGCTGACCTGATTGGGTTTGTGCCAGTGATCTCAAAAAGGTCCCCCAGCGGTTGATCCGAGCGAAATCGTTGGACCTTAGATAACGGGAGTCAAAATCCCGAGGGTGGGGAAAGTAGATCGCAATACCGTGGGCGTTGTCCACATTTTTGTCGTTTCCGGTGCGGTGCGCCTCATAGAGCAGTGCTTTTCCTTGCCCTGGTCCTTGGCGGTCCATTACCGCTTGAGCGGCTTCCTGCACGGCTGTTTGGGGGATATGCGTCCTCAGCAATTGGCAGTAATGATACACATCCCTGTAGATGGCTTCCGAAAAAGATTGAGTTCGCTCCCTGAGTTGAACGAACTGACGACCGAGATCGTTGACCCTTGCCGTCAACACACCCGCTAACTGGTCTACCGCCTGAACATAGGGCTCTATGTGATTCATATTGTAAACGGCAATGGTGACGGCATCGCCCGCGCCGTTGGTCGGTTGACCAGGAAGGTAACTCTCTATGTAATGATTCACCCACCTCCGCAACAGTTCCTCCGTTGCAATATCAGGGTTCCGTCGGATCTCCATTAAAAACCTCTCATAGGGATAGCCGTCATTAGGTTCCGATAGTTGCGAGGCGATGAGGTAGCGGCAGAGACCGCGAAACTGATAAGCAACCTCTATCTCACTCATCTCACTGCAGTCTAACCCGACAATGTCAATGGGGCGACCAATTCTTTGAACGACCGAAGAGAACACTGCCCGTGCCTCATCTTCACTGATGTAATCGTTGAAACTGTCGGAAAACATCATTCCCCTTGTGGTTGAAAACGAAAAAGACCGGAAGGGACGGACCCCAGCACCGTGATCCGAGAGGATGATGATATAACGATCGGCGGGAAAGTTAGTGACTCCCCAAATCAAAAAGTCTTCTAAAACCTGGGGATCACCGGTGTTCTTCCGCCCCAGGTCGGCTAAAAGAGGGCTTCGGATGATATTATTGGGACGAATAGAGAAGTCAGGAGGATAGGCTTCGGCAGGGTCACGGGTCACCTGATACCTGCGGGAACTAACCCAGTTGTCGTTGGAAGTGTCATAAGTGGGGGACCGGTCCAGTTGGACCACGATATACATCTCGCCTCCGGTACCGACCCTCTCCATCTCATTGAAGTCTTTGATCATCGCCGCTTCCAGATCGTTATCTCCGCCTTGATACACAAGGACGGTCCACTGTTTCTTTTCTGGTAAAGTGACTGACCTGTTACCATTACGTGAATCGCAGCCAAACAAGCAAAGGCTGAAGATAATGAAATAAACGGCGTGTGGTAAAACCCATTCTCTTTTCATATTAGTCATTTCCTACCCTTCTCCTCTAATTTTTACCCGCCACCTTTGACAAGAACCCGCCAAAATCACAGGTATCTTCGTCGTTGTGAGAAAGGTGTTGGAACAATGTTGGCACTCGGCATTGACCTGGGAGGGACTAAAACCTTAGCCGCGGTCGTCAGTGACAGAAGCGAAATTATGGCACAAGCCAGCGAGCCGACTCTGGCGGAAGAGGGTGGGGAGACGGTCCTGAAACAAATAGAGAAGGCGGGACGGTCGGCGCTGCTCAGGGCAGGGCTCACTCCGGACCAACTATCAGGCGTCGGACTGGGAACCCCGGGGATCGTGGATCCCATTCAAGGTCTGATGCTGTCGGAAGCCGTCAATATCCCCGAATGGAAAGGAAGAAATTTGAAGGCAGATTTGGAGAGAATTTTTCAGTGCCCTGCTTTTGTGGAGAACGATGCCAACGCCGCAGCGCTGGGCGAGTGGCGCTTCGGATCGGCAACGGGCGCCCAAAGCCTCCTCTACATCACCGTCGGGACGGGGATCGGGGGAGGACTGATCATTGAAGGAAGACTTGTTCGGGGGACCAGTTTCGCCGCTGGGGAGATCGGACACATTCCTGTGGAGCCTGAAGGACCGGTCTGTGGCTGCGGCAGGAGAGGCTGTTTGGAGGCTCTCGCTTCGGGACCTGCCATCGCCGAAAGAGCCCAAGAATACCTTGCCAGGGGAGTTCCGTCCCTTCTTTCGGAATGGGGCACTTCGGTTTCTGCAAGAGCCATTGCTGATGCAGCAGAAAAGGGCGACCTGCTCAGCCGCCACCTGCTGGCGACGGCTGGCAAATATTTGGGCATTGCCTGCGCTATGGTTGTCAACTTGTTAAATCCTGACCGAATCGCCATCGGAGGGGGCGTGGCGAAAGCAGGACGATGGCTCCTGGAGCCCGCCGAGTGGGAGATGAGACGGCGAGCCCTTGACGAGGCAGGTCGTGCCGTTCACTTTGGACCCTCATCGCTGGGCGACAAAGCAGGCGTTCTCGGTGCCGCTGCATTGGTTTTTACTCGTCCCGATTAGTGGATGACAATCGGCTAAGCGGTGCCGATGCGGTGAACCTTTAAGAAGTTTGCCCGACCCCGAATTGAAAGGGGAATGCCCGCGACAATGACCACCCAATCGCCCTTTACCACCAGTTTTCTGTTCAAAAGTTGCTCCTCCATCATTGCTAAGAGATGATCCGTGCTTTCGGTGAAGGGAAGGCAGAGGGGAAGGACACCCCACAAAAGAGTCATCCGGCGGCGAATTCTTTCCTCGGGGGTGAACCCGATGATCGGCGCTGTTGGGCGCCGCTTGCTGACAAAAAGAGCGGTGGAACCCGTTTGGGTGAAGACGGCTATGGCTTTGACCGGCAAGTCCTCGGACGCCACGCAGGCAGCGTCCGCAATTGCGTGCGCCACCGCAACATCGGACTCCGGCGGACCTTGATAAACCGACGGCTCCGGGCTCAGATGCTCTTCCGCCTTGGCAATAATGCGGTCCATTATAGAAACGGCTTCCACAGGGAAGCGACCGACGGCGGTTTCGCCCGAAAGCATCACGGCATCGGTGCCGTCCAGGACTGCATTCGCCACATCGGAAGCCTCCGCACGGGTCGGTCTGGGCGACTCCATCATT
This sequence comes from Candidatus Caldisaccharidevorator malaysiensis, assembly GCA_025057575.1. GTDB lineage: Bacteria > Armatimonadota > Fervidibacteria > Fervidibacterales > Fervidibacteraceae > Caldisaccharidevorator > Caldisaccharidevorator malaysiensis. Next base: position 68,415 of record JANXBO010000004.1, on the reverse strand, counting down.
GACTCCAGCATCTGAGTGGCGGTGATGACGGGAACAAACGCTCGGTTGGCTTTAGAAATGATTTGCTTCTGAAGAACTGGGACCTCCTCCGGTGGCATCTCCACTCCCAAGTCACCCCGCGCCACCATCACCCCATCAGCACAGGCGAGAATCTGATCCAGCCGGTCTATTGCTTCCGGTCTTTCCAGTTTGGCAATGATCGGAATGTCGGCGCCGTGAGCCTGAACAGCGGTGCGGAGGGTTTCCACATCCTCTGCCGACCTGACGAAGGAGAGGCAAATGAAGTCCGCACCCGCTTCCACACCCGTGTGCAGGTCCCTCAGATCCTCCTCGCTCAAGATGGGCACCGCCAGCCGAGCGCCTGGTAGATTAATTCCCTTACGGCTCTTGACCAGCCCCCCACGGATGACCCGAGCCCGCACCCGGATCCCATCCGTGTGAACCGTCTCCAATTCAATCCGACCGTCATCCAGCAGGATCCTTTGTCCCGGTCGGACGGCAGTGGCGATATACGGAACTTCCACGGGTAGGAAAGGACGGTCACCCGTCTCCTCCACGTGACAAAGGACGATGTCCTGACCTGGTTCCAACAGGATGGGCTCGTTAAGAGTTCCGACCCGAAGGCGAGGACCTTGAAGGTCCCACAAGATCCCAACCGGATAGTTCAACTCCTCAGCAACTGAGCGGATGGCGGCTGCCATTCTTCGGTGATCGTCCGCCGACCCGTGAGAGCAATTGATTCGGAACAGGTCGGCTCCTGCCTGGACCAGCCTCCGGAGAACTTCCGGCGCTTCCGACGCCGGACCGACGGTGGCAACGATTTTTGTCCGCCGCATCTCTTCTCTTGGTCAGAATGATAGCAGGAGGCAGTTTCTACCGATCGTCGCCGATCAAATGGAGCCACGCCATTGACAAAGTCGGTTATTCGCAAACCATCACGGTCTGATGGTTCCCGCTTGCTGAATGGCAAGACCCAGAGCAGCCAGGAAAGCAGTCCCAAATAGGAGAGTAACGCACAGACACAAAATGACCGGACCGAACACAGCCAGAAGTGCCCGCCAAGTCTCCGTCCTGTGAGCAGCAGCAAGACCGATGATCTCAATAACCAATGACCACAGAGTAGCAATACAGCCACCGATTACCGGTATGACGGCAAGAATGGTTGGCGCCACGGCGTAAGCGACAACCCTCAGGGTCACGATCAGCCCTCTGTTCGCACCGCCGAAGATTAATAAGAAGAGATGGACGATTAACCCTGCAACGAAGATACTAATTAGGGGATACAACCATCCGAGGGCGGCGACGCAGGCAAGGCTGAGGGCACCTGCACCAAGCCGCGGTAGCGCCGCATCGCCCGGAAGACCGGGAAGTAATGACACTGGGATCAGCATTTGCCAGAGAGTGACGACTAACAGACTGACCCACCCGATGAGCACACCAAAAACCAGGGCTGAACCCAAGTCCTCACTGTTGCCGACGGTTTCAAAAAATTCGGTCGGTCTAAAACAGGCAGCCTGCCAGGTGGCAACCAACGCTGGGAAAAAACCACCGTGGGCTAACCGATCTTCAAAGGGCGGCACCCCTCCCGATCCCATCACGCCCCCACTCCTCCTATGCCGTTTCCCACGCCCACGAGTATCCAGGCTTCAGCAAACAATGGCGCCATCCGTCAGTCTTGTCAAGACGACTGAGATACGAGATTAGTTTGAAACGGAGGGCAAACACAGATCGGTCATTTTTCTTCCTACTTTCCCCTGCCCTCACCGCCAAATCGGCCATCGCCCACTCGCACCCTCCACAGTCTTTCCCAAAATTTCCTAAAGTGATGGACCCTGAGGGAGGCAGAAGTTTTACCCAGCGTCAAGAAGGAAGGAATCCTTAAGGTCGGGGTTCGTCCGTCGGTCTTTTTGATCACCGCCGCTCTGATCATTGGTTTCACCATTTTTGGCGGCTGGGCAGCCTTGTTGCGACACGAAATCCTTTCCACAGGCTACCTGCCCAGGGGAACGGTGCTGCTCCTCTTAATCATTCTTTTGGGCAACGCTGCTCTCGGTCGTATCTTTCCGAAAGGCACCCTGACGGTTCGGGAAATCCTTTTCATCTATGCTTCGTTGATCTCCGTCGCTGCGGTGTCGGGGCAGGAGTTCGGCATCCACTTTTACCTCAACCTGATCGGTCTCATCTACTATTCGTCGCCGCAGAGCACGTGGGCAGGGCTTTGGAATGATTGGATTCCCCCCTGGCTGGTCCCTGCCCGTCACTACCGAGATCCGGCGGTCTTGTGGGCTTTTGAGGGGATGCCGGAGGGCGCCCGACCACCATTAGAAGCCTGGTCCCTTCCTTTGGTCCTCTGGACCCCCTACCTTTGGTCCATCTACGCAATGGCAATTTGTCTCTGTTGGTTCTTTGCCCGCCACTGGGCAGAGAAGGAGCGACTGGTCTATCCGCTCGCTCAAGTGCCGGAGGATCTTGCCAAGGCTGATGAACGAGCGACACCGGTTATCTTTCGCCGACCCGTGTTCTGGCTGGGTCTCTTGCTTGGTGCCCTCCCCTATTCGTTGCGAGCCCTTCACCTTTACTATCCGATGGTTCCCGATCCGAGGCTTCAGAGGACTTTGGAGCAATGGTTCGGGCTGCCGCCCGGTGCCCCCTTCTTTTCCGGTGGTGCCTTTTCGGCTTTCAATTTTTTAGGTGCTCACATCTATCCTGAGATGATTGGCATTGCTTATCTCCTTGCGGGTGAGGTGGGGCTGAGTTTCTGGTCCTTTGTGTTCTTTCGGCAATTGGAGGTGGCGATCCGCATCGCTTGTGGCTGTGACCTTTTGCACAGTGAATTTTTGACTTACCAATCAGTCGGTGCCTACACGGTGATGGCGATGGTGCTGGTCTTTCTGCTGCTGCGGGGCTGGAAGAGACGACCGGTCGGGCAGGAGTCGGTTGCCGAAGGGACTTTTCGTCCGCTGATTTTGCCCATCATCGGTCTGGTGCCAGTCGTCATCACCATTCTCTGTTGGGGTCGGTTCGCAGCGGGAGTCTCCTTGCTGTGGCTGTCCGCCTGGCTCGTTGGACTGATGGTGGCTTTGACGATCGTCGGCAGAGTCGTTGCCGAGTCGGGTCTTTTCATCTACTCATCACCATTCCGAGTTTACCAAGTGCTCTTTGACCTTTTCGGGAAGGAGCGCATCGGAGGGCGCAATCTGGTCCTTTTGACAGCGATGAGTTGGGTTCAGGCAAGAAGCACAGCAACTCTTGTCTCTGGCTACCTAGTTAACGCTTTCCGGCTGAGTGATCGGGCAGACCTACCGGAAGGTAGTTTTGTGCTTTGGCTGTTGGTCTGCTTCCTCCTGGCTTTGGTGACCTGTCATTTCGCCATACCGAGGGTGATTTACGCCTACGGCATACCTAAGTTAAGTTGGTGGGCAAGGGGAGCCGCTGCGGGGACGGCGAATCTTATCGGTGGTTACCTGACGACCCGCCGTCCCCCGACGGTTCATCACGGCGCCGGATTTCTGATGGGGTGCCTTTTGACTTTCCTCTTAGTCCAAGCGCGGCTGCGCTGGGTCAACTTCCCCTTTCATCCCTTAGGTTTTGTCGCCTGCCAGGGATGGCCCATTGACCGATACTGGCTTTCCATCTTCCTGGGATGGTCCAGCCAGCGGATCGTCATCCGAGCCGGCGGGCAAAGTTTGTGGAGCCGCTTGCGCCCTCTTGCCTACGGACTGATCACCGGAGGGACCGCTGGGCTTTCCCTTTGGATTCTGATTCGCCTCCGCTGGTCAACGGCAGACTCAATTATCACCGACTGACCGCTACCCCAGCAGCCGTTCAATCTCTTCTTTGTGGCGAGTCTCGTCTTCGGCGAACTGCTCTAAAGTTGCCTTGAGACCCACATCGCCGACGGCGTCCGCCTGCTGCGCCCGCTCCCTGTATCCGGCGATGGCTTCCTTCTCAAACTTTAAGGCATCTTCCAGCACTTCCCGCCAGTCAAAAAGTTCGGCAGGATTCTGGACCTGGACTTTCGGGGTTCCGCCCAACGCAACTATCTTATCGGCTAAGTATTGAGCATGCTTGACCTCGTCAAGAACCTCTTCCAGAAGCAGTTCCCGAACCTCGTGCCCTGGAAGCCCTTTCATCACGCTGGCGTGGCGAATGTAACGGATGATCGTGTTCAGTTCCTCGTTCAAGTCGTGGTTCAGCCCCTCAATCAGTTTCTCAAGGTCCGACATCGCTCTTCCTCCTCTCCTGGATTTCTATTGTGTCTTTTACCCTTCTGGTTCGCTACCAGATATAACCCTGACCGCCCAACTTCTTGAAGACCAGAAGGGCAAGGGACGCAATGATGACCATAAAGATGATGACCGCAAAGGCGATCTCTATGTTCCCTGCCGACATACTTAAGAAAGCCAAAACCGGTAGAACCGTTGTGTCAGGGTTGGTTCCAGCAACGACCAAAATGGGGGCAAACTCACCCATTGCCCTTGCCCAAGTCATCACAAATCCGGCAAGGATCCCCGTCTTGGCTAAGGGAAGGGTTACCCGGAAAAAGGCATAGAATGGCGATGCACCCAGGCTCCGGGCGACCTGCTCAAAACGAGGGTTGACCTGGTCAAAGGCGGCTTTGAGGGCACGAACCGAAAAAGCGGACGCCACACTGAACTGAGCCAGGACGATCCCCTTCGGGCTGTAAAGGATGCCCACTTTCTCATCAAGAGCCGTGCCTATTGCCGTTTGCCTTAAGACAGCGAGAAGGGTTAGCCCCATTATCAAGGGGGGAACCACAATCGGGATGTCCACCAACGTGTCAATCAGCGAGTAAAGGGGAAATCGATATCGGGATAAGCCGTAGGCAGCTGGCAGTCCGACCAACAGCCCCAAGCAGGCGGTGATCAGAGACGTGACCAGGCTCAATCGGAAGGCATTAAAAAGGGACTTTCTGGACTCTTCTTCTTGCCACAAGAGAGCGACGGCACTGGCACCCCCCTCTTCAATGGGACGAAAAGGGAGAAGGGCATCCGCAATGACGAGAGTCAGGATAAAGCCGGCATAAAGGAATAGGAAACTTAAAAAGACTCCCGCAAACCATAGGTCGGACCGGCGAACCGTCAGCAGCGCTTCCAGAAGAAAGCCCCCCTCACCTGCCTGCAGAGGTGAGAACGAAGGGGCGAAGCGCCTTTGGGAGTCCATCGCGAGTAGTGAATCCGTGGGCTTGCAAAATCTTTTGTCCTTCCCTTTGGGCAAACTCAAAGAACAATTCGGCTTCTTGAGGATGACTCGCCGTCTTCAAGATGGCAAGGGGATTGGAGGTGACCAGATTCTGGTGGGGTGGAATGGTGATGACCTCTACTGCTGGACGGACCCAGGGGTAATTGGCGATGGCGTCCCAATTCAGACAGGCATCAATAGCGCCGAGGCGCAAAGCGTTCGCCAGTTCCGGAGCCGTTACGGCTCTCAAGACCACATTCTTTCGGACCTTTTCCGCCAAGCCGTTCTTTTTCAAAACTTCTTCACCCACCGCACCGATGGCGCACGCTCGGGGATCACCGAGACCGACCCGAAGCCCCGGCTTGGCTAAATCAGCCAGACTTTTGATCCCCTTCGGATTCCCTTTGCGCACCAAGATCACGGGAATGAAGTAGCCGAGGACAGCCTTCTTGACCACATAACCCCGTGCCTCTGCCTGCTCAACATAAAAGTCCTCGCCTGGCAGGAAAAGATCGCCTTTTTGGGTCAGGATGATTTGAGCGAGGAGACAGTTGGAACCGGTAAAGTTGAACTGGACGGGAATGCCGTATTTTTTCTGAAACGCCTTTGCCATCTCTTCCAGGGGTGGGCGAAAGGCGGCTCCGGCAAAAACGAGAAGGCGACCCCGCCGGGAACTGGCAAGAGGTGCCCCTTTAACCTCTCGAAAACCCCATTTTCTCCAAATTTGGCTCAGTTCCCGTCTCTTCAAAAACTCAAGGAACTGTTTGGCTGCCTCGGGATTAGGACCATCTTTTAATTGCACCGCTGCCACATAGATCGGCTCATAACTGTCAGGAGGCAGGGTCTGGATGACTCTTAGGTCCTTCTCCTCAACGGGCGGCTGGTCGGGGACATAACTTTCCTTCAGGCAAGTTGTGTAGAGGATGCCGACCGTTGCCTGTCCTTTTTTCAACATCTGCTTCGCCAGGTCCGGCACCTTCGGGGTTACGATTTTCCCCTTGACCTGTTCCCAGATACCCGCCTTTTGAAGAGCCTGCTTAGCGGCTCGACCACCGGAAAGTTGGTAACTGTAGGTGACGATGGTTTTGACCCGGGGAGAGGTTAGGTCGTTCAAAGTCTTTATCCCTGCCGGATTCTTCCGGTGGACGATCAGACCCAAGGGCATCTGGGCGACCGTCACCATACTGCCCTCAACGAAACGCCCCTTCTCCGCCAGGTGGGTCAACTCGTAGGTGCCCAAAGCCAGATAGATGTCGGGCTTGGCATAATCCCGCAGGGCATTGAGAAGAGCCACAACCCCAGAGACGGTCGGGCGAAGGGTGATGTCGGGATGAGCCTTCTGAAAGGCTCGCGCGATCTCGCCATAAGGACCCGCCAGACCGCACGGGACATAGATCTCAACAAATCCTGTTGACGAACGGCTTTCAAGCCTTAGGCTGGTTTTTTTTACTGGTGTCCCTTTTCCCCCTGCCGGCTCCTTCTTATACGCCTTCTCCACTTCCTGGGCAACTGCCGTCTTTAATTGGTCAAAGGTCCAGCCGCCCAGGGCTTCGCTTCTCATAAAGGCGACCGTTTTGCCACCCTTAAAGGTGTAGGAAAACTTTCCGCCTATCAGGAAGGCTCCGCAGGTCAGCCCTCTCTTCTGCCACTCTTGGGAGCCCTTTGGCGTCGTAAAGTCGTAAATGGTAAAGAGGACCTTTTTGGGATGAGCCTGGGCGATCTTCATCGCATACTCAAGGACCCAATCGTGCCCTTCGCCACCGACGACACCAAGGGGGTAAAAGGCTTCCACCTTTACCTTCGCATCAGACCAGCCGATGGTGACCCGCCAGCCCTCCCTCTTGACGGGAACCGTTACCTTGGCGGGTGACTTCTTGTCGGCTGGTGACCCTTTGGGTGTTGCCGCTGCGGTGCCCAAAACGAAGATCAAGAGAATGCCAACGACAGCCCGTCGCATCAACGACACCTCCTTCAACCGTCTCTCTTCTCTTTACGGCTTCGGGTTCAGACTCACCCTCTGCCCGTTAGTTTGGCGATAATTGGGGATCCCCAACTTTGCCAGGGTCGCTTGCGTCCGTGGTTCCAACAGATAGTCCAAAAACCGCTTCGCCAGGTCTTTCTTTCGGGATGACTTGAGAATGCCCGCTTGAACTCTGACAGGGGGATGGGACGAGAGGGGAAGGGTTTCCAAAATCCGATAAGTGGGTGACATCACCTTCTCGGGGGCGCTGTCAAAGGGACAACTGGCATAGTAAATGCCGGCATCTACCCGACCCATACAGATGTAGTTCACCGCCTCCTGGGCGTGCCAGTGGGTAACGACCCGATCCTTTATCTTCTCCCAGAGCCCCAGACCCTTCAACGCCTCTCGGGCGTAGTAGCCAACAGAATTGAGTTTCGGGTCGGCGATGACGATGGAGCGAACTCTCGGGTTGGTCAGATCGTCCAGCGACTGTATCCTTGCCCGATTCCTTCCAGGAACCACTAAGATCAGCCGGAAGGTCCCAAAGGTAACAACCGACTTGGGGTCTATGAAACCCGAACGGATCATCTCCTGTATCTCCAGTTCGCCCGGAGCCACCAAAATGTCCGGTCGTTCTCCTTTGTCCCTAATCCGGCGAACCAACATCACACCATTGTCAAAAGTGATATCCAACTTCACCCCAGTCCGTTGCTCGTAATCGCTTTTGATCCGCGTGAAGGGCACGATCATCCCGCAAGGGACGAACAAATGAAGGCTCTGTTTCTTCTGAGCCCCGGCAATAGTCGCTAACAGCAGAGAAAGACCGACAACGAGCCCTTTAATCCCTTTCCCCAGCGGCATTCGTAGAGACCACCTCCCATCTCTTAAGGTTGTCTAAGGGACTTTCTGTGCCGTCGCCAGGCAACCAGCACGGTCGCCAACACCGCTACTGCAATGAGGACCGAGGCGACGGTTACCCATTCCAAGTTGACATGTTTTTCAGCACCCGTTAGGCACGGACACTGGTAGTCACCGAACAGTCTTCCGAAACTGTAAGCAACGGCAGCGTCCAGGCTGATCTCCAGAACTTCATAGATGACCATCTTCTGCCAGCCAAAGAAACGAGCGATCAAGATGGCTCCCGGAAGGCTCACCCCTGGACCGCCCAGCAGAATCGCCATTGCGGGTGCCACGCCCATCCCATTCTTTAGAAAAGCCTTGACAAAGGGAATTTCTGTCAGAATCGGGAAATACATTAAGGACCCGAAAACCGATGCCATCACTGTCGCCTTGAGGGAATTATCACCGAGGAAAAAGAAGGGTTTTTCACCCTCAGCCCGAACGGTGAACCAATCAATCGGCACTTTGCGGGCGGCAAAGGCGATAAAGAGGATCGCCGGAATCAGAATGGGGAGGGTCATCTTCATAAACCGCCAGGTTTCTAAGAGCCACTCTCTCACTTCGTGAGGGGTGAACCAGGAGTTCAGGGTCAACACAAGGGCGATGCCGACCAAAAGGCTGGCAGGGATGCGAATGGCAGGGAAAAGACCCTTTGCCCCCAAGAGGAGAAGGGCTAACAGCAACCCCATCACGACCCAACTTCGGTAGGGATGGGTCTTCTCCAGGTCATTGTTTAGGAAAACAGGCTGGCTTTCGGCAGCCACCGCCCCAGATCGGGCAAGTTCTTCCTTCCGGAAAAGGATCGCCATAACGAGACCAATCACGAGAGCGGAAAGGATGGTTCCTCCCAGTCGCCAGAGACCAAAAAGACCCCCAAAGACCTGAAAGGTCCAGACCAGCGTCACCAGATTAAGAGCCGGACCGGCAAAGAGGAAGGCAAAAGCCGGACCCATTCCCGCCCCTCTCTTGTAGATGCTCAAAGAGAGAGGCGCAATGTTGCACGAGCACATAGAAACGACAACCCCACTGAAAACGGCGGTCCCATAGGAAACGGCTTTGTGCGCCCGATAACCCAGGTATTTGAGGACTTTCTCAACGGGAACGAAAGCAGCCACCGCACCCGCCAAAAGGTAAGCGGGCAGGACGACCGGAAGAAAATCCCAGGTCAAAATACAGCACTGAAAAATATCCACGACATCAGCCAACATCTCCCCTGCTATTCCGGTTGGCTGCTCTACCGGTGTCATCGTCCCTCTTAGTTCTCCTTTATCGTAAGGTGATGGCAGGATGGACAGTCCGTCCGGCGCCGAATAGTGACCAGCCGATGCCGATGAGTTCTTAAGTCAAAAAGAAGCATCTGGTTGATAAGAGGGTGTCCGACAAGACCCGACGGGCGGTCCCCATCCTTTAGTAGGACTTTTATCGCCTCCGTCGCTGCCAAACAGCCAGTTAGCCCCGCGACGGAACCCAAAACCGGAAAGCCCCAAGGATCCCACCAGTCCGGATCAGGATCAACGGGATAAAGGCAACGAAGGCAGGGCGTCTGACCAGGGATAAAGACCGTCAACGTCCCTTCCATCCCGTTCATTGCTGCTTCCACCAAAGGTATTCGTAAGGCAACAGAAACAGCGTTCAGGGCAACCCGTTCCTGCCAGACAGGGCTGCAAGACAGCAGCACATCAGCCGATGATGCCCAATCCCGACCCCTCTCTTCGTCGAAAACACCGTCCACGCCGACAATCTCCACATCCCGATTGAGCCGATGGATGCTTTCGCGTATCTGCAGAATTCGCTGCTTACCAATCCAGTCATCCCTTTGAAGGATCATTCGGTTCAGATTGGACGGCGTCGTCCTCCCTTCGTGAATCAAGATCAGCCGGCCGATACCGGCGGCTGCCAAATAAAGGGCTGCGGCTCCTCCCACACCTCCGCATCGGGTGATCAGGGCCGTCTTGCTCCTTAACCTTTCCTGTCCTTCTTCACCTCCCAGCAAGGTTAAGTGCCGCGCGTATCGGTTTCTTTCTTGGTCCGTTAGATTCAATCAGTCCACCGCCTCTGATTGAAAACGCTCTTTGGGCGCCTTTGGTTCCTTGCCACCTCAGCGATCCGCATCCCTGTGGACGATATGGCAAGAGTAGCCCTTCTTAGAGAGGAAGTCCATCAAGAAATGACCGACCGCCACCGACCGGTGTCGTCCCCCCGTGCACCCGATAGCGATGCACAAATACACCTTGCCCTCCCTTTGATAGCGGGGAAGAGTAAATTCCAGAAACTCTTCCAGAAGTTTTAAAAAACGCACCGCATCGGGATCGGAAAAGATAAACTCTTGAACCTCTGGATCCGAACCGGTTTTCGGTCGCAAGTCTGGAACGTAGTTGGGATTTCTCAGGAACCGAACATCAAAAACTAAGTCCGCGTCGGCGGGAAGCCCATAGCGGAAGCCGAAGGTCAAGATCCGGATGGTCAACACTTGCCCGTTGCCCAGGTTCAACAGGCGCGCCACCTCTTGTCTCAACTGGTGGGGGTTGAACGAACCGGTATCCAGCCGATGATCGGCAAGGTCACGGACCTCTGACAGCAAGTCTCTTTCCTTCGTGATGGCAAGAGCCAGGTCTTTTGTTTCCCCCAAAAGAGGATGGGGTCTTCTTGTTTCTTTGAACCGCCGAATCAAGACCTCGTCGGGGGCTTCTAAGAAGAGGACTTTTACCTCGTAGCCCCTCTGCCGAAGGGACTCAACGGAGTTCCTCAGGTCCTTTAAAAATTGACCACCTCGCACATCCGCCACGAGAGCGACCCTTGCGATGGGCTGGGAGGACTGGGCACAAAGATCGGCCAGGGTGCCAAGGAGCCTTGGGGGCAAGTTGTCGACGCTATAGAACCCCAGATCCTCGGTCGTCTGAAGAGCCACCGTCTTGCCTGCACCCGAAAGACCGGTAATAATCAAAATACTCGGCTTCATCATTATTGATATCAGCGCTCCTTGCCTCTACACCTCGGGCATCGTCCCCAAGTTTGCCACCTCTCAATGGGTCAGGACATTAGTGTTAAAATGCAATAAAGATGGAACTGCTTGCGGATCGGAAAGAGGAACGATTTCGGCAGATTTTTGGGACGGGCGACTATCCAGAGGCTCCCGAATTCACCATTTTGGCACCCTATTACGACCAACTGATGAGAGATGTCCCTTATCGGTCTTGGGTGCAATATGTGGACGACCTTCTTTACAAGGTGGATCCCAACTTTCGCTACCAAACGGTCCTTGAGTTAGCCTGTGGCACGGGAACCCTTTCGTTGGAATACGCAAAAAAAGGATGCCGAGTCGTCGGCATTGACATCTCTCAACCGATGATAGACATTGCCAGGAACAAAGCCCGATCAATGGGCCTTTCCGAAAGGACTTTCTTCACAGCCGCCGACGCAGCGGCTTTTGATCCCTCAGCATTGGGTCCTTTTGATCTCACGATCTGCCTTTTTGATAGTCTGAACTACATCATTGACCCTAATGCTCTCCAACAAGTTTTTCAGAACACCCGACCCGCTTTGAAAAAAGGAGGCTATTTCATTTTTGACCTCAACAGTGAATATTCCCTTGCCGCCCATCTATTTGACCAGGACAACCTCTGGAGAAAGAATGCTCCCCTTTATTACTATTGGAAGAGCCACTATGACCCCACGACAAAACTCTGCCGAATTGATATGTGGTTTGCCGTCAACACTGGAACCGATAAGTCTCGTTGTTTTAAGGAGGTTCACTGGCAGAGGGCTTACACGATTGACGAGATTCGGTGGATGGCAGACAAAGCCGGTTGGCAGTGGATCAAGGTTTTGGAAGCCTACACCTTCAAAAAGCCCGAACCGGAAAGCGAACGATGGTATTTCGTCCTCCAAAACCCTTAGCCCCGCCACCCAACCGGGCTCTTGAGAGTGGCGGATGTTCCTACCTTTCCGCAACCCTTACCGAAACGGTCCTGTAGTCGGTCGGGAAGGCAGGATGCTGCAGGCTCATCAGGGCAACTCTTCTGACCTCGGGATCGGGATCCGTCAGGCGATTCATCAAACCGGTCAATAACCGCACGTCCTTGGCGGCACGAGCGGCGATGGCGGCCTGAGTCGCCCGCAGTCGGATCCGAGCATTCGGATGGGCAAGGTAAGGCAGAAGGGCTTGGGCAAGGGTCTTGGCGGCGTCCTCATCGTAGAAGGTGATGAAGTCGTAGTCGTTGCCGACCCCGCCCCTAAGGTAAAAGTAACTGAAGGCGGTCAAAATGGTTTCCGCCGCCAAAGCATTGGCATCCCTAAGAGCCTCCGCAATGCCTTCTGCCAGGGGTCTCTCCACCCATTCAATTCGGACCTTTCTGGCTTTCTCTTTGTCCTCTTCCCTGTTGATGACCCGAAGCCAATTGTGGAAGAACTGCACAGTGTTTTCATCAAGAATGTTATGCAGCGCCTGAGCGATATTTAACCGGACTAAAGGTTCCTCCTCCTGCCTCGCCAGTTGCAGGAAACCCCTTTCCACCGCTCGCCGCAGATCAAAATCCGTCGTCCGATACCACCATCTCCACAAGGCTTTGAGCGACTGAATGCGCACCATTGGGTCAGGGTCCTGAAGTAAGACAATCAGGTTTTCCGCCATCTGCCTTTGTTCCGTCAAATGGAAGAAGTATTGGGCAAAGATTCGGGTGATCCCTCGGCGCACTCTTTCATCGTCGGATCGGAAAGCAGCAGTAATTTGGTCCAGTCCGATCCCGTTGTTGGCTAATTGCCGCAAGGCCCAAGCGCAAGCGCGCCAGACAGGCTTGCAATCATCTTTCAGACCAGCGATCAACGGCAAAATGGCTGCCTTTAGACCTTCTCGGTCAACGGCGTCTCGGGCAATTCTCCCGATTGCTTCCGCTGCCTTTTGCCGAACTAATGGGTCTGGCGCATCAAGGAGGGCAATCAGTTGAGTCAGTTGCTGAGGAGCCCTCTTTTCCCAGGTTTCGTCCAGCCAGTCAATGAGCGCCAGATAGCCCTCAGGGGCACAGACCTCATCCCTTGCGCAAGGGTCCGAACCTGCTGCCTTTGCCGTTGCGTCGTTGGGGAAAAGGTAACTCAGTAAGATCAGCGCCCATTTGGTTTCTAAATAGGGCGTGACGAACAGTTCCCCCTTCGGATCCAGCCAACCGCCAAATTCCTTCTGGCTGGTCAAAATCCAGTCAACGGCTCTGGACAGCCGTGGGTCCGACACGATTTCCTCGGGAGACTTGATCTCTCCGAGATGGTAAAGGGACATTGCCAGCACATACACTGTTTCGGCGGTAAAGAAAATCAGGGACGGATCACTCTTCTTTACTTGTTTCGCTAATTCCCAAGCGGGGATAATCTGACCGTTGTCCAAATACTCCGCCGTCAGCCAACCCCCGTCGTCCTGCTGGCGCCTAAAAATCTCTTGCCCATTGGCTCTGATGAGATCGTCCAGGGCTCGGTTCATCTTGTCCACATAACCGAAGGCGGGATTGCTCATATAAAGAGCCCACTTGGTCTGCTCCACGATATCTTCTGTATCCTTCAGGCGACCCGACCGAATCAATCCAGCCAAATGGTCGGCTGCTTCTTTCCACTTCCTGTCCCCTGTCCTCCGATACGCCTCCACAAAGCACACCCAACTATCACAAGCGACCCTCAGGTCGCTGATGGGACGATTCCCGTCAAATTCAAAATTGCGATGGGGATTGCCGTCAAAACCGATCTGGGGCAATGTCTCCCTTTCGCGATAAGCGACCAGTGGGAAACCGCCGGCTCGGGCGGGAAAGTCCGTCCTTCGCCCGCTCACATAGTTCTCATACAAAGCGATCATATGCCCTAAGCGCGACACACCGTTGACGGGAGCCAAGTCAAAACGGGTCCAATACGCCCCCTCGTGCCCGTAAAAAGGCGCCATCGCATTGTAAAGTTTATCCATCATCCAGTAGAATTGGGAACGATTGGACACACGATAGCCCTGCTGGGCAGCACTAAGGACGCTGAACATCGTGAAGTGACCGGGATGGCAGGTCAAGCACCGTTCCGTCTCGTCCGTCGGATTTTCCGCTCGGACACGAAGACCGCCTTTGCGGGGTGTGTTATGAAAGAAACTATCACCCCCGTCAATCATATACCTCATCGCCACTTCAATCGCTTTCCTGGCTGCTTGCCGTCGCTCCTTCACACCACCGCTGTCGGACGGTTGCCAGTAAGGGGGCGCTTCGTAAACAGCCGTCCGCAACTCATAGGACGGATGATTGGGTTTCACAGCAAGATAGTAACGCCCCGGTTCTAAAACCCTCGTCAAAAACTTAAATGCCAAAAGATCGTCACCCTGGTCGTCGTGCCGAACTTCTGTCGGGTCTGCACCCTTTCGGTATTCCACCAGTCGCTCGTTGCCCTTTTCACCTTCCAGCCGATAAAGTTTCAGGGTCGTAATCACATCTCGGTCCAAAAGGTCTACCTCAAAAAAGACCAGTCTTTCCGGACCATCCCACTCAAAGGTAAACCAGTCCCAGCCTGTGGTTCCTTCCTGGGTGTTGTAAAGATAATCCACATCATCACCCAGACCAAAGACCGCTCTGCCGATCACGATCGGATTGGCTGATTTCCAATCATCGTTCGGTTCAAATTCAAACCTCACCCATTGATCCCGATCTATGTCCAATTCCCTTAACTCAACGCTCAGGGGAACGGACCCTTTGAGCCCACCCGGTGACGGCTCAACGGTCAAATAGCCATCGCCGTCCTGAGGCGGTCGGAAACGGACCAGACAGGATGGGTCGCCCCACCACAGTTTTTTCTGAACGATTGGCGCTTTGCCGGGAAAGAATAGGGTTAACCTGAGCGCCCCTTTTGGCGGCAGGAACTTGTCCGGCTCTACATTGAACACACTGGGAGAGGCGATGAAGCCAGGGTCGTGGGATCCGAGGAGGGCAGATGGGCTCTGAACGCTAACAGAGAGGGTATAAAGGGACGAATCCTTTAGCCCCCGCAGGCGCACCTGAAACCGACTCTTTTCCGTGACCGTGAGGGTTCAAGATTGCCCCGCAGATAAGAGGTAGACCGGATCGGCTTGGGCGGTTAACAGAAACAGACCCATCATTCCTATAGTGGAGAGCCCATATCGTGCCATCGCCCATCTCCCCTCCTCAAGTAACCCAGGTTTTAGTCCGATCAGCGGACAACGGATCGCACCGGCTGTCCAGCAACTTGGTCCCCAAAAGGTCCTGTCCTACGCCTGTGCCGGTTGGGGAGTCCAGTTTCCGTAGACATTAATTTCTATGCCTTCCACTTTGGGACGGACTCCCTTGACAATGATACCCGGCCGCCCCATTGCCTGTCCTGCTGTCTGTCGGTTCCTCGGATCTCGGTAACCGACTCGGACGATTCGGCGCCACCGATTGCTCTTATTAACGGCGGATCCGTGAATCGTCCAAAGGTAGAACAAGACCACATCGCCCGCCTTGGCGGGAACCGAGACTGCATCCTCAAGGCGATACTGATCCGTCGGCAGGTGGGGCGCCGTTTCGGGACCGATAATATGCTCCAAGGCGCCCAACTTGTGGCTTCCCTTCAGAAACTTGATGCAGCCCGTCTCCTCATCGGCGTCATCCAGGTGGACCAAGGCGTCCACATACTGCAGACCGTCTTCGTGAGGGTAGAAGGGAAGGTCCTGATGAAGGGGAAAAGGCGCTCCTTCCCCCGGAGGCTTTGCGTGGAGGGTGCAGTGATGGAATTCCAGGCAGTCGGCATCTATCAGATAGGCGATGGCTTCCGCCAGCCCCGGATGGGTGATCGCTCGCGTCCAAGCGGCCGAGTAATGCTGCAGTTCGTGAATGGCGACCAATTTGACGGACTCCACCAGTTGCGGATCGTCCACATACTCCTTGCGCCATTCGCCCCTCCAAGCGGAATTCCAGTCGGCAAAGTTATAGATGATGTAATCCAGTTCTTCCCGCAACTGCTCTACCTCCGCTGGGCTGAACACTTGTTCCAGCCGAAGGTAGCCATTTTCCTGAAAGAACCTCTTCTGTTCTTCCGTCACCATCGTCTTGTTCGCCTCCTTATGTGGCTGATCTTGTCGGTTTAGTATGAACGAACTTTCCCCCGTCACTCTTCTTCTTGCTTAAGTCCCTTCATCACCCCCCTACTCTACCAAAGTCTTGCTCACCCACTGAGCCAATGCCCGCCACTGCGGTGAGTCTTTTCTTTGAGACCAGCGGATGCCACCGGCGTGGGCGAGACCGGTATCCGGTGATCCTTCTCGGGCACTAATGGGCTTTTTCACGAGAAGGCTACCCATCGGATCGTCCGGATTCACCACTTTCAGGGCGCTGGCATAGTTATGCCGAGCGTCGGCGAGGGTCCAGGTTCCATCCGGTGCGGGGGGTCGGATGTTGAAGACAGCGTGGGTGTTGTGGCATTGCGCACAGGATGCCTTGTCTTCCCCTGATTCCACCAGCAGCGGCTGAATCGTCTGGACGAAAAAGCGAAAATCCAAAAGGTTCCGAATGGATGCGTCCAACTTCTCCCCTGACACCCACGCCTCGAAGAGTTGTCGGGCAATATTTTGTTCCTGTGCCCAGAGGGGTCCGACCCCCCCGTGAGGCTCCTGGAGGATTTGCGGTAGGGACCGAGCCCCCGGACCTTTCGGTCGCACCCACGGAAGGGTCGCTTGGTAGTTGAAGAGGGTAGCGGCAAGGGAAAACTGTCCCGCAGCATTGGGAGGCTGTAACCGATAGCGACCAGCGCCGTCCGACTGATGACAGGAAACGCACGCCTTGCCATCGGCTTCTCTCAAGGGTTCCGCCAGAGCCGGCTGGACAAAGGCAGCGAAGAAAGTGAGGTCCGGGGCATCAGGAGGAATGGTGACTAAGAGGGGCTGAGCAGGTCCGTGAGCCGATTCGCGTTCCCTCGTTAACTGAGCAATCTTAGTTTTCAATGCGGGATCTTTCTCTGCCGCTTTCTGCAGGCTCTGAACGAGTTTCTCCGTCTCCTTCTGCAGTGCCTCAAGGCGGGCGAGGAAAATTTGGGAGACCGCTTCCCTGATGCGGGGCTCGTCAGAACCGATCAAATCATCCAGCGCCGACAGAAATTGAGGATGACCCTTCAAATCCTCTATAGCGTGAGCCAACCTGATCGCTTCGGCTGCTGTCTCCCCATCCGAATGGCGAAGGAGACTTAGTAAAAGACTGTGAATAGCCGGCGAACGGGACAACGATGATCGGGACTCTACCGCCTGCCGGATGACCGCCAGAGCCGTTAGCCGGTCGCTCTTATCAGGTCCCTGGGCGAACTGGATCAATTGCTGCAGGGCATCGCCGTTGCCGGCTTCCTCGGACAGCCAGCGCAAGTTTCGGATCGCACGCCAACGGACTTCTTTGTCTTGATCGTGAACCCGTTGCAGGATCAAGGGAGCCAACGACGGATCACGAGCCTTTGGGTCCTTCAACAGCCAATCCAACGCCCCAACTCGGGCTTCTGAGGGACCTTTCTCCAAGAGTTCTCTGAGGGTCGCGACGACTGCCTCAACCGCCGCAGGGTCGGCACCCAGTTCCCTTAATCGGACCTGATAGTCGTCTCGCTCATCGCCGAATGTGGTCCAAACCCAGGCAATCAACAGGCATATTGTCACGATCCCTCTTTTCAAAATCCACCACCCCTGATCTCGCAACGAGATCATTAAGGAAATTAATAGCACGATCTAAAGAAACTGCTACCGCCTCCCAAGTGCCGTGATGCTCAACAAGAGTGTTGCAAAAGACAGACGGCTTCCATAAATTTTTGACCTGGCACGAAAGGGGCTGCCAAAAAAAGCAAGGCAGAACCGATAAAAGATTTCAACCTTACGCCCGACCTCACTACCAACTTTTTAACGTTAAGAATGCACGATCGGGATTCCTCTAAAAGGCAATCGCTGGGATTCCCTGCCTTTTGTCACTAATCCCCCTTCCTTCTATCGGTCAGCCGTTAGGAAGAGCCGAAGGAAGCGGGGAAAGTAGAGGGAAGCATCGTCCAACAAATCTTGAAAGCGAAACGAATTGGTCGCATAGGTAACGACCAGTTCGCCCGGCTCCGAGATCTCCGGATGGGCTTTTGCCGCATAGCAGAAGACCCTTGAGTTTCGGGCAGGTTCAGGGCACTGATAGATGACGACCGGATCCGACCAGGGACCGACCGGAGAGGGTGCCCGTCGCAACAAAATGACCGAACGCAAATCCGATGGCGAGTAAACCATAAGAAAAACTCTCTTGTCTGGAAGGTAGCAGACGGAGAGTTCCGGTTGACAGTCCTCCACGAGGACAAGAGCCCGGTCCAAAGTTTCCGACCAGCCATCCGATGAATAGAATCGCCAGTGGGAAAAGTCAGCCATCCGATTAGCCGGCACCCGCGCCACCACCAACCCTCTTCCTTTCCCCGACTCCTGAACCCGCAGACCGTAAATGTAAACCCACTCACCAACCCGAACAACGGCGCCTCCCCAAAAAACCTCACCGGCTGAACCAAAAGGGATTGGGTGAAAGGTAGGCATCCACCGGTCTGGATCATCCCCTGGGTTGGAAATGACCGCCAGACTGGATCCTTTCAAAGTGAAATGAAACACCTCAGGAGTCCCCGGTTTCGGATCACTGATCATTTGCCACAGAAAGAGGAAGAGTCTGTCTTGAACCAGCAACCCGTCTCCGAACCAAAACCATCCACTGCCGTCGGGTGGAGTGAAAAAGGAGCAGGGCTTGCCATCCTGATCCTTCCTGACAAAGAATGTCACCGAAGCCGTCGGCGCCCGGCGCCCTCTCATAATCGCCACACTATTGCGAATCCCCTCCATCGTCGCCTGAACCCTGCGTCCCTGCTCAATGACCCCGCAGAAGGTATCATCAAACAACCACAGGATCCGCTCCCTACCCAAATCCACCGAATAGGCACAATCGGAGCCGATCCACCCTTGTCGGTTGTGCAACACTGCTTCCCACTCCGGAGCCGGTCGGGCGGATCCTTTCGGTGCCAGACCAGCCACAATGGTGAGCAGAAGCGAAAAAGACCAGACTCCCACATTCGTCACCTTACCCGTGAAGACATTGGCTATTAAAACCGCCTTATTCCGTCAACAAGGGAAACACCGTGAGTCGCAATCGGGCGCAGCCCATCGGGATGAGTTGGAGGTCTTCCAACGGCTGGTCGCTCGTGACAGGGCTTTTGGGGAGAGGACCGACAATGCCCCCCACCATTTGCCAAGAAGGGAGACGCCGTCCCTTTGCCTGGATCCAGATCGGCGAACCGTCTGAGACGAAAGGCTGTTCGGGCAAGGGGCGGTCTTCTCTCACGATCTTTAGATACCTCTCTGGCTCCTTCGGATCCACCAGTAACCCGTAGTTCCAGGGCGTTGTCGGGAAAACCTCGTAAGCAGGCCAATCATCCGTCCCGCCATAGCGCACCCATCGTTCCCCGATCTTGAGACTGAAAGCGAGGGGACCATAAGTGACCGATACGGCACCACCCTGCTTCTCCCAGACTTTGACCTTCAAGGACATCGGCAACCTCAACAGCACCTCATCACCCTTAACCCAGGGACGGGTCAGGGTGACAAAATCACCGGCGCTCCACCGACCCCTGACCGCCTTTTTGTTGACCAAGATTTGTGCCTGATCACACCAACCAGGGATGCGAAGGGTGAGGGGGAAGGAAATGGGGCGCTTTGGAGTGACCGTGATCCTGATGTCTTCCGAAAAAGGGTAGTCCGTTTCCACCGTCAGAGTCACAAGAGTCCCATCACCGGCTTTTGCCTGGACCTGGCAGGGGGCATAAAGAACGGCGGCTAGACCCTCGTCCAGAGTCGCCATCCACAGGTATTCGGTAAAATAGGTCCAGCCGATGGAGAAGTTGTGCAGGCAGCACCGGTAGGCTGGTTCGGTGGCACTGTAAGAGAGCATCGTGCCGCCGTTCTGAAGATAGGGAGATTTGTCTTCCCGGTCCAATTGAACCATATTGGCACCTGTCAGGTAGTGAAGACCCTTGATGTCCGGTGTGAGGGCAGCGGGTAAAGAGTTAAAAGCAACTTCTTCGCACCGATCCGCCCAAAGGGACTGTCCGGTGATTTTAGTCATCAGAGCGTGGCTGTGGATGAACTCGGACATTGAGCAAGTTTCCGCCGCCTGCTGAGGACCGGTGTAACCTTCCCGGCAATTCTCATCGGCAGCAAACATACCGCCCGGAAACTGACCGTAAGTGCCCATCACTGTGTCGTAGTTCCTTTCCGCCGCCGCCAGATACCGGGGGTCTCCCGATTGCTGATAGTAGATCGCCGGCTCCCGAAAACCTTGACAGATATTGACGCCGTGCCACGTTGGAATCCCGCCGGACCAGTCCGCCGTCCGTTGATGAATTGTCCGCGCCAGTTCCAGCAGGCTGGTGTTACCCGTCTTGTTGTAGAGCCACAGGACCGAGTCCAGTAGGTCTCCGCCCCTCCACTTCTGCCAGGAGCCGGGCAGAAATTGTTCCAAGGGAATCGTGTTCAAAAATTGGCAATATTTGGTCATAAAACTGAGGATCCTTCTGTCGCCGGTCGCCTCAAAATGAGTCCTTAAAACATAAAGGACCAGCATATTCGGCCAAAGGTCCCGATGGCGCCAATTCTCTCGCGGACCAAAGTAACCCTCCTTGGTCTGACTGGCAAGAATCGGTTCTATCCACCGTTGGGCTTCCTTCTTTAGTTTCGGATCGTCCAAAAGGTAAGCCAAAGACGTCAGCCCTCTCAGCCAGTAGGGAAGTTCTTCCCAGCCCCGTTCGCCCTCGCCATCCGGACGAGCCCAGGCGCTCTTTTCATACTGACAAAAAGCACTTAATTCCGTCAGGCGACCGGTCAAACCCGATCCCATTCGCTCCAATTGCTCTCTGAGCCAACCCAATGGTCTGACTGCCCCGCACGGAAGTTTTACCAGTGGCGATGGAACGAGTGGCGCTCTGTTGCCTCCATACCACTTGTTGAGCCCCTTGCCCGCCAGACGGGCGGAAACTTTCACTTGATTCACCTCCCCGCCCAGTCCAACACTTACCGCCCAACAGCATAAAAGGCTAATGAACCACACCCGTCCGATCAGATACATCACCGAAAAAAGAATAGGAAGAGTTCCGACAAGAGGGCTATCCTTCAGCCAAAGCAAAAGACCGCATAATGGTGAAGTTAGGAAAACCGATTTACGACGCAGCGTTTGGCATAGGGGTTGAGGGACACTAATGGAAGGGGAACGGATCGCTAACTTGTTGAAGGTTACAAGCCCAAAGGACGGATGCGGATCGCCTTCTTAATCAGTTTGAGATCCTCAGAAACCGCCGAGGGCAGAAGAACAGTAGGAGGAGCAGGGATGAAAGTCCTCGTTACCGGTGCCGCCGGTCAGGTCGGCTCCCGACTGACGCGCCAGTTAGTAGCGAAGAATCACCAAGTCGTTGCCGCCATCTTGCCGAATGATCCCCTTGCCGGGCGCCTAACGGGTCTTCCGGTAGACATTCGGGAGGGGAACTTGCTGGACTGGTCGTTCGTCCAATCGGTGGTCGGCGAAGTGGACGCTGTGATTCATACGGCGAATTTTGTGTCCTCTACTCTGGAAGCCTTTCAAAACAACTTGATGAACACCTTCTATTTGGTCCACGCAGCGGCGCAACGCTCCTCCGCCATCCATCGGTTCGTCCATATCAGTTCGTCAGCCGTTTACCCCAACGATTCCCATTTACTTGCCCCGTGTTACCATCCCGTAGACGAAGCCCACCCGAAAAGACCGGTCGGCGTTTATGCCATCGGCAAGTGGGCGGGGGAGCGGATCGTCTGGGACGTTGCCCAATCCACCAATCTAAAGGTGACCGTGATCCGACCGACCGCTATTCTGTCCGAGGATAAGATCCTGACTCGTTGGACGACCGGATTTGTTGCTGCCCTTCTGCGGGCGGGCTGGCAACATCCTAAAAGCGAAATCCATCATCCCGAAGGGGATCAACTGGCGGAACGCCTTTTGCAAGAACAAGGATCGGACCGGCTGTGTGCGGTAACCGACACAAACGGACGACCCTGGAGCCAGCAGGTTGTGGACGCTCGCGATGTGGCAAGAATTTGTGCCGTTAGTCTGGAACATCCGTCGGCGGACGGGGAAGCCTTCAATGTCAGCGGTCCGGGTCCACTCCCCTTTCCCGAAGCCTGCCGCCTGATTGCAAACCTGACCGGCGAATCCGTCTTGTCCTATGAGACCCCTGTCCGCTGGGTCTTTGATCTGGACAACACAAAAGCGCGGAGCCTGATCGGTTTCCAGCCCGAGTGGTCTATTCCCTTGATGATCCGCTCCGCCCTCTTGTCCCGCAAGACAGGGAGGGAACCGTTCACACCAGAAGAGACCGAACAGGAGGTGTGAATCCTTGTTCTTGCCGACTTTTCTGCTGACCTCCTTACTGGGGACGATTCCCGGAACGCCTTTCAAAATTGTCCCCCTCGCCCCCTACTGCGTCGTGGGACCTGTTCTTGACTGGAATGATCCCCACTCCTTTGCCGGTCTTCCATTTGGCGAAAAGTGGCTCTATGGTGTTCCTTTTTACCTCATAGATCCAAGGCTGAATAGGGGCAGGGGTTTCGTGCGCAACAGAGAGATTCCGATCAACGAGCCAGCAACTTACCTTTTCGGATTGGTTGCTGCCCGAGAAAAACTTCCTATCGCTGTTATTAACTTTGCTGACGGGACCCAGATGGAACGCCCCTTAACAGACCTTTTTCCTGCCATTAGAGCCCATCCGCCTCTTTACCGATGGCGTTTAGACCTCTTTTATGTAACGGTTCACAGAAAGGAAAAGCCCCAAAAGGTCTCCACTGTTTTTATCAAAGGTGCAGACCTGTTCGCACTAACCGTCACCTCTTCATCTCCTGCTTCCTTGGACTCGCTGATCAACCGCTTGAAAGCACAACAACAGCGGTGGAAGGAGGAGCAGAGGGAAATGGAGAAACTTGAGTCCCTTGCGACTCTCTTAAAAGATATGGGGCAAGTTGCCATTCTTCCTGCCGTGCCACCGTCAAGCCCTCTCAGCCATCCTCTCGTCAGTTATTTGGTAAAAACAGGTCTTACCACAAACTGGACTCTCTTGACACCCCAGCAACTGATTGATGAAGACTTTTTCAATGCCTCCCGCTTTCCGATTGCCCTTTATCTGACAGGAGAGCAGTTTTTTTACAGTATCAAAAGGGAGAGGGATGCCATCAAGGCTTTAAGGAACTATCTGCGGGATGGTGGCTTTCTCATCGTCTTACCAACCCAACCTTTCCCTTTTTACTATGACGAGAAAGGAAGGGTGGTGGGCAACGCTCTGGAGGTCGGGTTGCCCGTCAGTGGGGGATGGGAAGGACCGCCAGAGGGCGTCAATTTAGTCTTTGAAAAAACCGCCCAGCCGGACCCAGCCTTTGAACTCCCCGACCGGTTCCCCTTTCCTCGTTCCGGCGACTTGAGATGGAGACCTGTTTATCCCCCCAGCGGCGAACCGGTGGATTTTACTTACTTACCCGTCTGGACGTTGAAGGACGACCAAGGCAAATCATACGGTGACGCGATTGCCTTTCTTCAATATCACAAAGGTCCCTTGGCGCCCGGTCGTTTTTTGTATGTTTGGCACCGCTTGTGGAGTGATAATCTTCTTCCCCTTTTAGCCCGCTCCATTTTGCACTTCGCCGCCAAACAAGTGTCGGAGAAACCACCCCTGAAAAAAAGTTTAATTCTGAGAACCACCGAACCAGTTGCCGTTGACGGCGTTCTCAACGAGTCCATATGGAAACAGACGCCTGCTTTACTTTTATCGGACATTAGAGGGCGTCCCTACCCCAGGACAATTGCACGACTGACTTGGGACTCGTCTTACCTATACATCGCCTTTGAGTGCGAAGATGACGATATATGGGCGACAAAAACACAACGGGATGACTTTTTATGGGAAGAAGAAGTGGTAGAAGCCTTCATTGATCCAGACGGTGATGGGTTGAATTACTTTGAGTTTCAGATCAATCCCCTTAACACTCAAATTGACCTGATCATTCCCGATCCCGTAGAGGGTGTGAAGGATGCCAAAAAGAACGCCTTGTGGAACTGTGAGGGGTTTTTGTCGGCTGTTCACGTTAGGGGCACCGTCAACAAGCGGGACGATAAAGACGATGGCTGGACAGTAGAGATGGCAATTCCCTTCAAGAGTTTGGGGATAGAAACACCCAGAACCGGTAACGAATGGCGATTGAACCTTTACCGGATTGACCGTCCGAAAGGTTCTGAAAATGATCCCCTCCTTTTAGCCTGGTCCCGATGTCAGCGCTGGTTTCACGAACCCGAACGATTTGCCCGCGTCCTCTTTGCCGGCAACCCATACAATGAGGATTTCCGTTCCTATCAGGAAGGCGCAGAGCCCTACCCCACCTGGAAAGTGACAGAGGGCAAATGGCAGGTTCGCTCCGGTCAACTTATCGGCGAAGACAGCGGAACCGACGGATGGATCGCTTCGGGTATTCAGACCGGATTTGGGGATTGGTCCGACTATGAAGTAGAAATTCGGTTTCGTGTTTTGGAGTATGGCTCGGATTGGAGAGATGGTTTTTGGGTTGCCTTTCGCCATCAGGACCCGTCCAACTCCTACTCCTTGAACCTTTATGGACCGAAGATGAAACGGGTCCAGTTGCACAAAATCTCCAATGGAGTCAGCACTAATGATGACAATCCGTTAGTGGACACCAGTTGGGTCGCTGACCAAGAGGAGCATCGGCTTCTGATTCGGTTAAAGGGTCCTGAACTGCACGCAACGCTGGACGGAACGGAAATTTTCCGGATCAAGGATGAGAACTTAGCAGGAGGTCCCCCGATTCCTTCTGGAATGGTGGTTTTATCGGCTCGGCGTTGGTCCGGTTCTCAAGGACACACCCGGGTCGCCATTTCCCAATTTCGTGTGACCCCCCTGGCTCCGATAGAGTAGACCAACGGTTCTCAACCCTTTACCAACAATGACCTTTATGCGCAGAGGCTTTGATTTTTGCGCACACACACCACAAATTGCTCATCACAGTGCGTTTGGTAAGGGTTTGTGCGACTCTTGATTCAAGGCTGAGCGGCACGAGACGAACCCCATTTAAGTCGTGGCAAAATAGGATTGGGGCAGAAACTGCTAAGTCAAACGGGAGGTAACGGCAGTGCCTAAGTTGGCGCTCCACTTGTTTGAGACGCTGTATGCGCACGGGGTCCGCCACGCTTTTGGGATTCCCGGCGATTTTGCCCTCAGCCTCTACGATGCCCTTGAGGAAAGTCCATTAGAGATCGTGGTGATGACCCACGAACCGTCGGCAGGGTTTGCCGCTGACGCTTATTCACGGGTTCGGGGACTGGGGGTCGCTGTCGTCACTTACGGGGTCGGCGCCTTAAATATGGTCAACAGCGTGGCGCAGGCTTATGCAGAGAAATCACCACTCGTCGTCGTCAGTGGCGCTCCGGGGATACGGGAACGACGGGAGAGGGACCTTCTTCACCACAAAGTGAAGACCTTTGAGACTCAATGGCGGGTGTATCAAGAAGTCACTGCTTATGCCACTATACTGGACAATCCCCTGACGGCTGATGCAGAGATCCATAGGGCTATAGAGACTGCTTTGACTTTCAAAAGACCTGTTTACATTGAAGTGCCCCGAGATATGGTGGATGCCAATATAGACGAGTTACCCTATGAACGCCCTCCTGTTAAAAAAGTCAGCAGGGGTGCTTTGTTGGAAGCCCTTTCGGAAACCATTCAGGCTCTCAACAAGGCCCAGTGCCCTGTCCTTTTGGTTGATGTAGAAGTGCACCGGTTCAATCTCCAAGAAACCGTCGTGGAACTGGCGGAGAAACTCCAGATACCTGTCTGCTCCACTATGTTGGGAAAATCTGCCTTTCCGGAACACCATCCTCTCTACATCGGCATCTATAACGGCGAAGCAGGCGATCCGACCGTTCGGGAATTAGTTGAGGGTTCCGACTGCTTACTGATGCTGGGTGCCTTTCTTACGGACATTAATTTGGGAATGTTCACCGCGCATTTAAACGCCGAAAAGACCATCTTGGCAACTTCCGAGAAGATCGCCATTGGATACCACGAATACCCCAATGTGGATTTCCGGGAGTTCGTGGAAGAACTGACCCGCTCCCAAGAGTTAAAACCCCATCATACTGAACCTATCCCGACGATGAGACCTCGAGTGGAGCCGTCACCCGGTCCCATCACAATGAAGGGACTTCTTTATGAACTTAACGCCTTCATAAATGACGACACCCTATTAGTCAACGATGTGGGCGACGCTCTTTTCGCCTGTGATGATATTCAGACCCACGAGGGCACCTCTTTTCTTTGTCCCGCCTACTATGCCAGTATGGGTTTTGCCATTCCGGGTGTGATTGGTGCCAGCCTGGCAGATCCTTTCCGAAGAGCCATCGCTTTGGTAGGCGACGGAGGGTTTTTGATGACGGGGATGGAACTGGTGACCGCAAAGAAATTGGGTCTGAACCCGATCATCATTGTGCTGAACAACTCTTGCTACGCATCACTGAGAGCGATGGGGCACGAGAATGCTTCCTTTGTCAACCTTCCAACGCTAAACTTCTCGGAAATCGCTCGAGCCTTAGGCGGCAAGGGAGTTGTTGTTGAGACTGGACTTCAGTTAAGGAAAGCCCTGCACCAGGCACGAGATAGCGACGTATTCACTGTTTTGGATGTCCGTTTGTCCCCATCCGACATCTCGCCCGCCCTTAAAAGACTGGGAGAACTCTTTGCCCGCACTTTGAAGGGATAAACGATCGCCGGATGTCAAGATCAGCATTAAGTCACACACCCCGAACCGACTATCCAATTATCTTGAAGTTTCCATTGTTGTCGGCACCTAACCGTCCTGTGCAAAGCAACACAATTAAGGGACCTTGCGGGCGAGGAACTCTTTTATGGATTCGTAGCGTGACAGTTACCGTGGCGCAAAGAAACCTGCTATAATCTACAATGGCAAAGGTAAAAGGGGGTGCACAAGGGTGAAAAAGATGGGTCTTTTGATTCTTTTCCTTCTGCCGACCGTTGTGGCAGCTGAGCCTTTTGATGAAATTCTATCCGTTTCCCTCAGTCCTAAAGGAAGATGGCTTGCCGCTTGTGAGAATTTTAGACTTAAAGTACACATTTTTGAGTTCGGAAAGGATGGTATCCCGAGAATTCGCCAGGTCCTTACGGCGAAGGACCTCAATCTTCGCGTTTGGATACCGACCCACTCGTTTTGGTCAACCGATGATCGCCTCATCGTCACCGACGGGAGCAACGGAACGGTGAACTTTTTCCGATGGGACGGTAAGCGATTTCGGCATTACGGAACGGTCGGCAGAGTTGGCGGCGCATCCCTGTTCCGTCAGGTAGGTGCTGCCGCAGTATGGCGGGACTTGCTGTTCGTCATTGACGAGTTGGGGGATCGGATTTTGGTGTTTCGTCTTGTTGACCAGGCGGGATTGCGGGCAGACCTTCTGAGTAGTTTTGGAGAAGAGGGAATTGAAGTCGGCCAACTGAACAATCCGACGGACATTGCGGTGTCGGAAGATGGTCTTATTTTCATTGCCGAAAACTTGAACGCACGGGTGTCCATTTGGAAGTGGGATGATGAGAAAAAGACTGCTGTCCCACACGAACCCTATACACTGACGGGTTTCTGGACCAGCCGATCGGTGGAGATTTGTGATGGTCATCTCTATGTGTTGAGTTCCCACACAGGAGAGATCAAATCTTTGCCATTGAATCGTCTCAAAGATCCCGTCTGGCATTCGGATGGGGGATTTTTAGCAGGCGACGGGCGAACATTAAGTGCGGTCCATTCTGGTCACCGGCTGCCTTCGGGACGACCTTCCCTTCACTCTATTTTCGCCGCTGAGAAAGTTCCTGATGTGTTTTCCTTCGGAAGGTATGGAACACCCGTGTTTCCCTTAAGGGACTTTTCCTTAGTTTCAACCGATAAAGGACGACTACTGGCTTTTTGCAGGGGTAAGGAAATATGGGTAAAAAAGACCCCTCCACCAACACGACCGGATATAACACCGGAACAAACGGGAGCGTTGGTGTCGTGGAGAACCGTCAGCCCTCAGCCCACCGTCGTGGAAGTCCGAGAAGCGGGTCCTTTCCCTGATTTGGCAACGAGTGAAAGTCGGGAAAAAAACTGGATCCGAAAGGACTTACCCGGTAAAAGAACCCATCACCGCATTTGGTTGAGCGGTCTCAAACCCGGCACCCTCTATCGCTTGCGGATTCCGCTAACGGGTATTATAAAGATCGCCGATCCCGACCAACCGATGATCAACCCTTGGTCCTTTGAATTTTCCTTCGCCACACTGCCCGACAAAGGCAAAACGACTTTCTTGCGTATCCCAATTGCCCTCGTCGTATACGCAGACGTTGTGAATCGGGACAGTTTGACCCCTGACGCACCCCCACCCCCTCCCGTATCACGGGAGTATTTGGACTATCTCAGGTATGAAGTGGAAAGAGCCTGCCTTTTTTACTGGTGTAACTCAAAAATGAAGGTCTGGTTGGACGTAGACTGGTTTGTGATAGACAAAAGGATATGGGTTGGAGAAAAGGAGCCAGGGCAAATTGACTGGAGAAGGGATTTGGAAGCGCTTCTGCGATTGAGGGGACGATCTCTTTCTCAATACCCTGCCGCAATGGAAATTGTTTGCGAGAGGCGATGGGACCCGAAACGGCAAGTGTATTATTTTCAGGGAAGTGGCGGAGGAACCTATGGAGCCGATATGAGACCAGGTAGTTCTCACTTTTTAGGTGGGAGTGATATTGCGTGGCTCTTCGTCCACGAGTTTCACCATCAATTGGACAGCCAGTTTTCCGAGAGCGGATACCCAGAACATCCTTTCAACCATTTCAGTATCACACCCGAAGGTTTTGCAGACAACTTTGGGGAACATTACGACGGCAACGCCTGGATCTTGAGAAACTGGCACGAGGGGAAGGAATACCTTTGGTTTGTTAACAAGTTTGGTGACCTCGTTTCTGTAGACGATAGAGATGAGGATGGGATCCCCGATGACTGCCCTGCCGTTCCGTTGGACGAAAGACGGTTCGGTAGTTCGCCCGATGCTCCTGATTCGGACGGAGATGGTCTTTCGGATCGGGATGAAGTCTTAGCCTCTTCCTGGGTGCGGGAACTTCTGCCGTCGGTCAACAACTTCCGAATGAAATATGTAATGCCCGATCCCCAACGACCGGACAGTGATGGAGACGGTATCCCGGACGGTCACGATCCGCTCCCCTTGATTGCTGCTGCGCCGGTGGTTGTCCGCTCCGATGCACTGCCAACCTATCAATGGCTGACCTTTGAGGAGGATTTGTCGCCTGTTCCGGCACCCGAACCTCTCGCCCGCCCTCTTCAGCCCCTGAAAGGATCCCTGCGGATGTTTCACAACGGCGAATGGCTCACCGTTGTCGGTGAGTGGGACCAACCGATCCGTCACTTCCATCTTCAGTTAGATGCCAATCAGGACGGCTATTGGGTCGGGGCGGATAATCTGGACGTGCGGGTGGATCCCGACTGGTCTCAAAGGAAGGTTCAATGGAAAGCAACGATCAACAACGGCTCCGATCCGACTCGGTGGCCCTTCCCCGATGAGTCGCTGGTCCCAGCGGAGCACATCACCGTTCGGATTGAGAGCAATGGGACCTCATCATCTGCCAGTGCTGCCTACCCGTATCGGCTGATCATTTCCATCAAAAGAACCGACACCATCGGGCTGGAACTAAAGAGGGACGAGAATATTGGCGTCGCCTTTTATCTGCGAGTGGATCACCAAGATCGCTGGCTTTCTGTTTTTGAGCCTTACCGACTCGTCCCCCTCACCCTTCAGTGATGAGAGGAATGCCAGTTTACCGGATACTGGAGAAAAGACTAAGGGGTGAGACAAACGATCAAGAGGAGATCCGTGCCCTGATTCACGGTTTTGTTGATGGCAAGGTCCTCCCTGAACAGATGGCGACCTGGTTGACGGCGGTCACCTTAACAGGGCTGAGCGAGGAGGAGACCCTTTGGCTGACCGAGGCAATGGTCGCCAGCGGAAAGACCCTTGACCTATCCTCTATCCCTGGGATCAAAGTAGACAAGCACAGCAGTGGGGGAGTCGGGGATAAGGTGTCTTTGATCACTGTGCCAATTGCCGCCGCTGCTGGGGTGCCCGTTCCGAAATTGACGGGTCGGGCTCTGGGTCATACGGGCGGGACAGCCGACAAATTGGAAAGTATTCCCGGCTTTCGGGTGGAATTGACAGAAGATGAGTTGATCGACCAAGTTAGAAAAATCGGCTGTGCTTTTGCTGTTGCTTCCAAGGACTTAGCCCCCGCCGATAAGTTGATCTACTCTCTCAGAGACCGGACGGCAACGGTTGCCTCTTTGCCCCTGATTGTTAGCAGCATTTTGAGCAAGAAACTGGCGGGCGGAGCCGATGCCTTTGTCTTTGATGTGAAGTTCGGTGACGGTGCCTTTATGAATTCTTTAGAAGATGCCCGACGGCTCGCCTGCTCTCTGGTCGCTGTCTCCCAAAAAGCCGGCAAACAAGCCGTCGCCCTGTTGACGTCTATGGACGAGCCGTTAGGGCGTGCGGTGGGAAACGCTCTTGAGGTCGCCGAGGCGATTGAGGTCTTGAAGGGAGAAGGACCGTCGGATGTGCGGGAAGTTTCCTTGGCGATAGCCGCCCAAATGATCCGGCTCGGTCTTTCGATTCCAAACGAGGAAGCCCGAAGGAAGGCACAGGAACTTTTAACCAACGGGTCGGCGTTGGAGAAGTTTCAGCGCTTGATAGAAGCCCAGGGAGGCAATGCTCGAGTGCTGGAGGAAATGGACCTACTGCCCCAGGCACCCGAGCGGGTGGAGGTGCAAGCGACGGCGTCGGGAGTCGTCGGGTCCATAGCGACCCGCCGGTTGGGGCTTCTGGCAAGCAGGCTGGGTGCGGGCAGGGGGACGGGATCGGACTGGCACCCTGGTGCGGGGATCCGCCTGCTCAAAAAGGTGGGTGACCCAGTAACGGCAGGGGAGACTCTGGGGATCCTTTTTTCCCCTCGTCCGGTGAGCCCGCAGGAGGTGAACGAGACCCGCGCCTGTTTTGATATTCAGCAAGCGGAAGCCCGAAAAACGGACCTGATCGCTGGGCTTGTGGCATAATGAGGAAGGCTGGGTCGCTCTGGGGGTTGATTTTGGTCCCGATTTTGCGTATAATAATTAGCAGTATGACGGAAAGTTGGGTCGCACCGGGTGGTCGCTTCCCTTAAAAACTTTTGGGGACTGATAGCGTCTGTCTTAGAGGTGACGGCAAAGAATGGCAGCAGTGCCGAAGGAGAAAAGAAGAAAAAGTCGGTCCAGACCGACAGTGAAACTTCAGGATGCCTTAGAGCCTTTGACCACATCCTTTGAAGACTCGCCCCTCCTCATTGAAGAGCCGATTGGGGAAGTATTGGAAGCCGAGACGGAGATCATTTCGGACGAGATTTCGTCCGAGTTACCGGACGATTGGGGAGAGCCGTGGTTTGAGGAAGAGGACACTCCTACCCTGCCGGAAGAACTAATGGTGAGCGCCGAGGAATTGGCAGCCGAAGAGGTGCACGCCGCGGTAGAAGACCCGATGGCTGCCTGGGCTCGCGAACTGAGGCGCCGACCGCTCTTGACCCGCGATAAGGAGCAAATTTTGGCAAAGACGATGGAGAAGGCGACCCAAATCCGCAATCGGCTGCTGAGGAAGTTCTGTATGGAGCATTTTGGACTCCGACTAAGAAGAGGCAAAGAGAATGAGACCTTTGAGGAGTATCTGCTGATCGTTAAGGACGCCTTGAGAAAGGTCCCCCAAGAGCAATTAGATCAGATGGCGGAAAAGATGGGTATTACGCCAGAGGAATGGAAGCGTCTGTCCCCAGAGAGGAAACCAGGTTATCTCGCTGAGGTGGCTCAAGTGCGCTGCCTGGAGAACCCGAACCCCAAGGAAAGCCTCATCCTCAAAGAAGGGGACCAGGCTCGGGAGATAATGATTGAGTCTAATTTGAGGTTGGTCGTCTCCATCGCCCGAAAATACCGCGGTTACGGTGTTCCCTTGAACGATCTGATCCAGGAGGGAAACATCGGTCTGATCCAGGCGGTGGACCGATTTGACTGGAGGAAGGGAACCCGATTTTCCACCTGTGCGACTCTTTGGATTCGTCAAGCCGTCATTCGGGCGATTCAGGCGCAGAGCCAATTAGTCAAGTTACCGACCCGCATCAGCGAACAATTGCATAAATTGAGCCGAGCAAGGGAAATTCTCACTCAGGAATATGGCAGAGAGCCAACCGCTCACGAGTTAGCCAGGGTCCTGAGGATGCCCCGCTCTCAGGTGGAAGAACTGCAGAGTTATCCTCATCAGGTCTCGTCTCTGGACGAGCCCGTGGATCCCGATGATAAGGTCACCCTCTTAGACGCCATTGAGGATACTTCCATTAGAAATCCCGAGGAAGAGATGGCTCAGGCAACCTTGAAAGAAAGCATCCACCGGGCTCTTCAGGAGTTGCCGGAGAACTACCGGTCCGTCATCTCTTTGCGGTTCGGTTTAGAAGACGGTAAGCAGCACACTTACGAAGAGATCGGTGTCCAACTGGGTCTTTCCCGTCAGCGGGTGAAGCAGATCGCGGATGTTGCCATCAGGCGGCTGCGGCAACACCCGTTACTGCGGCAGGTGCGTTTTGAAGCGTTGGCTTCCTAAAGGAGACGGGGGGCTGCCAGCGGACAGCCCCCCATAGAAGCCCCTACCGTCCTGCACCCGGTCCTGGAGGCGGTCCCATCGGACCAGCGGGAGGAGGTCCACCAGGAGGTCCGCCAGGCGCTCCCCCTGGCTGTCCGGGTTGCCCGCCCTTTCCTCCGGGCATCCCCCTCGGCGCACCTAACTGACCGCCCATTTGTTGCTGTTGTTGGCGAAACTCCTCGTAGGTGCCCACCGGCTTTTGCCCAGCTCGCGTCCAGACCAGCCAGCCCGCCAGAGCAACGATCACGACGACAACAATCACGGCGAGGACCAGGGGAACTTCTCGCTTCATCGTTGGATCACCCCTTTAGAATTGACCCCATCCACTCATCTCACCGATCTTGCTATTGTCCACTCGGTAGATTGAGTTCCAACGATACCACTTGGTATGCCCGTCAGCAAAGTTGAAGATGGTGCCCAACTGGTGGCGGGTGTATTTCTCGCGCTCTTCGTTCGTCCAGGCGTCCCCATCGTTGTCCGGGTCACCGCACCACCAACCGGAACCACAGTGATTCGCAGAGATAGCCCGGTTGCAACAGGCATCCTTGTGGGCAGAGTCGGAAATCAACCGGATCGAAGCAGGCGTCTGAATTTGAGCGATGCTCCGACCCTCGGAATAGGAACCCGTCCACCAGCCGCCCACGCGGAGGCAATAGCCGTAGCCAACTCTCAAACCCCTCCATTCACCCGGGAAGGACCAGCCCCAGGCATAGGTCGGTCGTCCCCAGATCTGAGGATCGCCGCCGGAAGACCACTTAGGCGGAGAGAAGTCCAATGTCTCCGTCCCGCCAGATGGGCAATCAAACAGTTGATGGTTCCGCAGATAGGGCTGAATGCGAACGAGCCATCGCCGGGTCGGGTCGTGCCGGTCTCCCCACTGTCCGCCACAAGCCCAACATTCCGTCGGCATCAACTTCTCATCGTAGTCGCTGACATATTGCATCGCAGCGGACGCCATATTGCGGACGTTGCTCATACATTGCGCCTGGCGGGCTTTCTCCCTCGCTTGGGAGAAGACCGGGAACAGAATAGCCGCGAGGATCGCAATGATGGCGATCACGACGAGGAGTTCAATGAGCGTAAATCCGAAACGCCGATACCGCATAAACCAACCCTCCCTATGTGAATAGTTTGTGGAGCCTTCCCGCTCCTGCTAAGAATATAACACGAAATTGCGGTCTTGTAAAGACCCTGGGCGATCTTGCCGACGACAGCAGGGAATGTCAAGATAAGGTGAGAAGAGAGGTCTGGGAAATGGCAAACATCGGAAAGAGGAGACGACTGGCAAGCCTCTTCAACAGAAAATCGGGGCGGTCCATCATCGTGGCGATGGACCACGGACTTTTTTTGGGTCCCATCAAGGGCGTGGAAGACATCAGAGGTGCCGCCCGTCGGGTCATAGAAGGACAACCCGATGGGATTCAGGTGTCCCGAGGTGTCGCCAGTGCGCTGGTGGAGGACTTAATGGGCAAAGATCGTCCGGCTTTCGTCTTGCGGGTGGACGCGACGAACATCTGGCGCTCCCGCCCCGAACCGAAAGAGGGCTACCGGGTGCCGGTCTGCACGGTGGAAGATGCCGTTCGGATGGACGCGGAAGCCGTCGTCGCCTTTTTTTTCGTTGGATATGAAACAGACAATCAGGAAGGCGAGAATTTGACAACCCTAGGAATGTTGGCTTCCGAGTGTGAGGATTGGGGAATGCCCCTCATCATTGAACCTTTGGTCATAGAGAAAGGTGCCCATGCTGTCAGGGACCCAGAACGGATCAGACTGGCTGTCCGAATCGCCTGCGAGGTGGGGGCTGACCTTTTAAAAGTAGACTACACGGGGGATCCAAAGAGTTTTGAGGAAATCGTCCAGGCAAGCACCGTTCCGATTCTGATTCGTGGGGGACCCAAAATGGATCGGGACGAGGACGTTCTGAAGATGGTGGAGGAGTCCTTGAGGGCAGGTGCGTGCGGACTGGTCTTTGGACGGAATGTGTGGCAGCATCCGGATCCCGTCGCCTTCCTTTCGGCTCTGCGCGCCATCGTTCACGAAGGAGCGTCGGTGCCCCATTCGTTGGAGTTTTTGGCGAAAAGAGAACCACTGCAAAGGTAGTGGAAATTAACCCGACGGAGGGAAGGGGGTAGTATCTTTTGGTTCAGGGACCGCAACTGTATCCGCCGGCGACAAGGATCACGGTCCACACTCTTCGCCTTCTTAAAGAATCGCTTGTCGGCGAGGAAAAGGTGGCATTGGCTTTCTGCGCCGACGTCAGGGACCAACCGGTGCAGGGAGGGTTGAAAGGTTACTGGGTGAGCCTTTGGGAATTTTTGATGGTCAATCTTTGGGGCATTGCCACCTGGGGGCAGCCGAGAATGGTTTGGATCACAGACCGAAGGCTGCTGATGGGGGTTGGTCTGGACATATCGGAAATTCCCTATGCTGCTCTGGAAGAAGTGAGCGTCCGGAGGCGATGGAAGGAGTTGGGTCTCCCTTATGCCGAGGTCTGGCTCACCTATGAGGGTGGTAAAAAGGTGGCTCTTCGGATTCCCAATTGGGAGAGAGTGGAAGAAGCCCTTCAGGGGCAGTGGCAGGGGTGGAAGGACCGCCAGGCAGCAGCGGTGACCAGCCGATCGTCCTGAGAGAAGAACGAGCCCCCGCCTTAGCGACGGGGGCTCATCAGGGAGGGACGCATCAGACGAGGCGAGCGCCTGTCAAGATTTCGGCAGCAATTTCGGCGGCGCGCTTGCCCGACAGCAGCATGGCGCCAAAGGTCGGTCCCATTCTGGGGAGACCGTAGGCTTCGGCGACCGACATCCCAGCGACCAGCAGGCCAGGGAAAATTTCGCCGGTGTGCTCCACGACGGCATCTTCGCTGCGCTCCACCCACATTGCCCCCATACCAGGGACCCGCAAGAGACCCCGGCGCTCCAAAGCCTTAACGATGGAAGCGTCGTGACCGGTGGCGTCGATGACCAGTTTCGCTTGAAAGCCGACGGGATCCAAGCAGGTGATCTCTCGGGGGAGTTTGGTGACGGGCATCCAGTTGACGACGACCCCAGCAACCCTGCCGTTGTGGAGGATGACATCCTCAACGACAGTCATATTGCTGAACTTGACCCCTTCATCGGCTGCGGCGGCAATGAGGCGGGCACAGGCGTGGGGAGCATCGGCTACATAAAGTCCGTCGCTGACCTTCTCGTAGGGCACCTGCAACTCGTCCAGGACTTCCTGCGAGGGCTCTCGGAAGGTCGCCTTGTTCATCAGATAGCCCCCAATCCAGAAGCCCCCGCCGAGGTAGTTCATCCGCTCAATAACAAGGGTTTTGAAGCCCTGACGGGCGAGTTCCCTTCCCGCCATCAGTCCGGCAGGTCCTCCGCCGACAATCGTCACATCATTCTCCGCATACTCATCCAGTTGCCGGAGAAAGCCCCGGACAATCGCCCGGGTGACATCCTTTTCTCCGACGGGCTTGAAAAGGCTCATCCTTTTGACCTCCTTCGGTCTCCTAATTTTCTATGGTTTGTTTATTGTTCGTTTGGTGCCGGTTCCGCCGGCGTCTGGGAGAGAAGCCTATTCCATCGCCTTAGCAAACTCAGCGATTCCACCCGGTGCTCCATTGCGCGCTCGGCTTTCAGGGTCAACAATTCATAGACATCCACGCCTGGGATGTTCTTTTCTACATAATCAAAGGCTCCTCTGCGCAAAGATTCTACCGCATTGGCGACGCTTCCGTAAGCCGTTAGGACTATGACCTCGGTCAAGACGTCCCTTAAAAGGGCTTCCTTCAACACTTCCAGACCGCTGTCTTCTCGCTCCATCACCATATCCGTAATGACCAGGTCATAGGGAACGGGCGTTTCCCGAATTTTCTGGATGGCTTCTTTTTCACTTCCTGCCGTGTCAACAAGGTGACCGGCTCGGGTCAGGGCCCGCTCGATGGCTTCCCTGGCTAACTCTTCATCGTCCACGACCAGGATTCGTCCCATCAGTCATTCCCTTCCTTTGTCTCCGTCAGCAGCGGAAGGCTGATGATGAACTTGGCGCCTTCCCCCGGGCGCCCTCTTTCTTCCACCGTTCCTCCATGGGCTTCCACAATACCTTTGACAGTCGCCAGCCCCAGACCGATGCCTTTGGGTCGGGAAGTAAAGAAAGGCTCAAAAATTTTCTCCTTCAGTTCTTCCGGAACGCCAGGTCCGTTATCTAAGACGATGACCCGGACCCGACGGGACTCTTGAGGATGCCGATCCACCGTCAGGATTACCTTGATCTCCCCGAAATCGCCCAGGCACTGACGGGAATTCTCTATCAGTTCCTCCAAGACGCTACGGAACTTGCCTTGGTCCCCCTTTATCCATACTTTCGCCTCCGGCATATCCGCTTGAAAGCGGATATGGGACAGACGCCTACTTTGCTCTTCCAAGACCTCGCTAATGAGGTCGTTCAGGCAAACTGGGTTTAAAGTCAGATGGGTTGCTTTGACGAAGTCCCTCAATTCCTGCAAGAGGACCTCCGTCTCGTAAATCGCGCGCTCCACTGCCTGAAACAGTTTCTCGGAATCGGGACCCGTGATGAGGGTTTTCAGGGTTTTGATAGCGCCTTTGAGGGCGAAGATTTTGTTGCCGATCATATGGGCGCCTCTCGCTGCCAGTTCCCCGATGGCGGCTAAGCGTTCGGCGCGGAAGAGACGCTCCTGCATTCTTTCTCTTTCTAAAGCGCCCCCGACCTGACTGGCGAGAAGAGATAGGAGCCGTTCGTCCTCTTCGTCAAAGAGTTTCTCCAGAGCCCGCTCCGATTCCGGCTTTTTTCGGACGACGCGCAGGACACCCCACGTACCGCTGCGCCCCTTCACGGGCACCGCTAAAAAAGCACTGATTTGTTCGGGCTCCAGTTCCGTGTAGAGACCTTTCCAACGGGGGTCTGCTTGGACGCCGTTCAGTCGAAGAGGTTGTCCTGTCATAAAGACCCAGCCCGTTAGCCCCTCCCCGACCCTGTAACTGGCGTGACCAATTTGGTCCTTCAAAGGCCCTTTGGAAGCCTTGAGGATCAACCGATTGAGGCTCTCGTCCATTAGAAAGAGAGAGCAGTCGTCCGCATCCAAGACCGATGCTGCTGTCTCGGCAATGCGCTGGAGGACTTCTTCCACGTCGGTCGCTGCCGACAGGTCTCTGCCGACATCAATCAGCGCCTGCTCCCTTCGCCTGTAGTCGGCGAGGGTCAGAGCCACCGCCGCCAAAGTTGCCACTGCCATCAATACCCGCGCGTCTTGCTCGCCGAAGGCGTCTGGCATCTCTTTCTCAGCGTTGAGGACACCGATAACTTTCCCCCCTCTGCCCGTCAAAGGGACCGCCAACTCGCTCCGCGTATCGGAAAAGAGGGGATAGTAGTGAGGGTCTTGGGTCACATCTCGGGCGATATACGGCTGACCCGTCAGGGCTACATAGCCGGATATACTGCCCCCAGGCTCTTCCGTGACTTTGAGGGGAATGGCTCTTTTTTCCTCCGTCCAGCCCGCCCCAGCAGCATACTTCATCACTAGGGTGCCTGTCCGATGGTCAATCAGGGAGATGGTGCCTCTTGTGGCTTGGACTGCTGCCAGCCCTTCCTCAAGGGTCACTTTCAGCAGGACTTCCGTGTCCGACAGGGCTCCCAGAAACCGCCCCAGTCGTTCCAGAGCCAGTTCCCTTTTGTCCGTTAACCGAGTGTCGCCGTGAGCCATCCTTTTCACCCGTGTGCCCATTGAATTATGGTATCCTAAGTCTCTGAAAGAGACAAAAGCGGTAGAGGAAACGATGGAACCAACAACAGTGTTCTTGTCTGATTTTCCGGAGCCTTTGATCAATGTATTGCGGGCAACGGCTCATTGGGCGGTTTCATCCCAACGAGTTGCTTACTTGGTCGGCGGATGGCTGAGGGATCACCTGCTGGGGGTCAAGAGTTGGGAGTTGGATCTCGTGTGCCTTGGTGATCCGGCGGATTTGGGCCGAGCCCTTCAGTCCCAGTTGAAGGGACGGCTCCTGCTCCTTCACCAGGAGCCGGCTCACTATCGTTTTTTGGGCTGGATTGGTGCCCCCAAGGACGCCCACGTGGATCTAAGCGAGATGGTGGGCTCCTTGACAGATGATTTGGCTCGCAGGGACTTTACTGTCAACGCAATGGCGGTGGACATCCCTTTGCTGGTTCAAAAAGGGGTCGCGCCTCTCTTTGACCCTTTCGGTGGGATCAGGGATCTGGGGCACCGAGCCCTTCGGCTGACCCATCAAGACGTTCTTTTAGAGGATCCGATAAGAAATCTGCGGGCATTTCGGTTTTGGGCGACGGCGAATTTAAAACCGACCGGCGGAACCTTGGAAGCGATCGCCAAGCATTCCTCGTTGCTGAGTCGGACCGCACCCGAACGGGTTCTTTTTGAACTGTCCCTCATTTTTCAGTCGGAAACAGAAATCGGTCTGTTGATGGAAATGAAGAGGACAGGGATTTTTCGGGCAATTGTTCCAGAACTGGATGCCCTCCAGGAAGTGCCGGGGATCGGCTATCACCATCTCAACGGATTGGATCACACCCTTTTAGCCGTGGCGATGGTGGATCTTGTGCGGAGGGGGCAGACAGAGGACCCGGACTTCAACCGGCTTCTTCTCCCCTGCCTGCCTCGTTTTGATGAGGAAGGACCGGGGCGCCGGAAGTGGCTGTGGATCGTCAAGATGGCGACCCTACTGCACGATGTGGGCAAACCAGCAACGATGACCTATGACGAGCAGGGGCGCATTCACTTTTACGGTCACGAGAAAGTGGGTGCCCAGATAAGCCAGCACATCTGCCAGCGATTGAGACTGTCAAGGAAAGAGACCGATTGCTTGGTCCGATTGGTTCGCCACCATATGAGACCTGCCCAGTTAGCAGGACGGTTACCGGCATCCCGGCGAGCTCTTCAGCGCATCTGGAGAGAGTTAGGCGAAGAAGATGGTCTGCGCCTCATTGTCCTTTCGGCAGCGGACCTAATGGCGACCAGGGGTCCCGAGATGACTCAAGAGCGGCGCGGGCGCCACTATCAGATCCTCAAAGCCCTTCTTGAGGAACTTGCCGTCTTGAAGGAATTGGCGCTTCGTCCCCGCTTGATTACGGGCTACGAGGTGATGGAGCGCTACGGCATTCGCCCCGGTCCTCTGGTCGGCAGAGCCCTTCGTTTGGTAGAAGAAGCCTTTCTGGAGGGTAGAATCCGCGACCGGGAAGAAGCCTTTGCCCTCTTGGATCAGGCGATGAGACAGTTTGGAGAGCCCCAAGAGCCAGATGCCCTCTGAGCGGTTCGGATAGAGACAGGTCAGGAAGGGATCAGAGATCGGCTCGGTTGGGGTTGGAGGAAGTCAAGAGCCTCTAAGAGGACCCGACGCAATTCTCGGATGACCGCTGGTTTAAGGCTGATACCGTGACCCATTCCGTCCACGAGGCGCAGGTGGACTTGTCCACCGACCTTGGTGAGCGCTTGGGCGAACCGAACGGCTTGATCAGCAGGCACCAGCCGGTCCTTGGTTCCCTGAATGAGGAAACAGGGAGGCGCTTTGGGATGAATGTAAGAGATCGGCGATGCCTGTCGCCACAGTTCGGGACCCTCTTCATAAGTGCAGCCGAGGAAATCCTTCAAGAAGTTAGGCATAAAGGGAGGCGGATTGCGGGCAGCCTCCACATAATAGGGCGCCGTTAAGTCGGTCGGGGGAAAGATGGCGAGAATTTTAGAAAAGGGGCTGGGTCGGTCCTTTAAGCCGACCAACAGGGCAAGATGGGCACCCGCCGATATGCCAAAAGCACACACATAGTGAGGTTCCATCCCCCATTCACCGATGGACCGATGGATCCATTCCACACTCCGGCACAGGTCATCAACGGGGGCGGGGAACTTAAATTTCGGTGCCAGGCGATAGTTGGGGCAGACAACCGCCCAGCCTCTGCTCGCCATCAGCCAGCCGATCCACTGGACGCCCGCCTTGCTCCCCATTGACCAGGCGCCACCGTGGACAGCCAAAAGGATCGGTGTCTGCGAGTGGGCGTCCTTAGGCAGGTAAAGGTCCAAAGTCAAATTGCGGTTCTGGACGCGAGAGTAAACGATGTCTTTTACCGTGGTAAAGGGTTGGGGCGCCCGCCAACGAACCC
This sequence comes from Candidatus Caldisaccharidevorator malaysiensis, assembly GCA_025057575.1. GTDB lineage: Bacteria > Armatimonadota > Fervidibacteria > Fervidibacterales > Fervidibacteraceae > Caldisaccharidevorator > Caldisaccharidevorator malaysiensis. Next base: position 27,402 of record JANXBO010000004.1, on the reverse strand, counting down.
GTCTCAGCAGCGACTCTTGCAGACCCGCCGCAACGCTTTCCCACCAGACCCCGATCCAGTCGGCTCTGACCATAAGACCTAGATTAAGTATGCCATCGTCCGTTGAGGTCCGTCATCATTGACGGACGAAAAACTTTGTGAAATCGTTATATCGCTATTGAGAAAAAGAGAAGGACGGCGATGGGGATCTGTTAAGGACGATTCTAAGAAGCAAGATTCACCGGGCAACGGTGACGAGGACCGAACTGAACTACGAAGGGTCTCTCACCTTGGACCCTTTGTTAATGAAGGCTGCTGACTTAATGATGGGAGAACAGGTCCAGGTGCTGTGCCTGGAGACGGGTCACCGTTTTGAGACCTATGTGATAGAAGGGGATCTTGGTTCGGGGGAAGTGTGTGTCAACGGTCCTGCTGCTCGGCTCGTTCAGGTAGGCGACCGGGTGATCGTAATGGCTTACGGTCTGGTCAGCGAAGGAGAAAAGGTGCCAGACAGTCGGATCGTTCTGGTGGATTCAGAAAATCGTGTCGTGGAAGTTCGTTTGCAGGGTTCGGAAGGAAAGAAGGTAGGTGTGTGACGAAAATTGAAGGAACCGAACATAGTTGTCTGCCGGTGTGGTCATCCCACGCAGACAGAACCGTCCCCTGACGCCCGATGCCCCCATTGCGGGCACCGGCTGTTCCGAGAGTGCACGTGCGGCGAAATTATTCCGAGGTCCGAGCCATCCTGTCCCCACTGCGGACTTGATTGGCGAGCACGCCGGAGAAGCCGCCGCCCTCGGATCCGGCTCCGCCAGTTGGTCCTGTATTCTATCGGTGGCTTCCTTGCCGCCTGGATTCTGACGGTGACCCTGATTGAAGTCTTGGAAACACCCGCTGCCTCGCCAGGGGGTTGGTCCAGTTTCGGTCCGTCCCGCCTTCTTTTGGGATTGGTTCTGCTCGTTTCCGATGCCTATAACTTTGTCCTTACCTCCGTGCGCGAGGATCCTCCTCTCCTGATAGGGGGGCTTGTCGGACTGGTGGCTGCCGGCTACTATGTGAGTAAGGCCCAGCAGATCACAATTAGTCGCCTGCGGCGGCATTTTAAAAGAAAACTCCAGCGATGGAGAGAGCGGCGCCGCCAACCTGTCTCTGCTCAGGATAGAGCGCTCCGGCGGTGAAGCCAGTCTCTTAGGGTTGGATACAAATCGGCATAGAGGGCAAAGCGCTCGTCATACAGCCGCGCTACATCGGCTCGGGGTTCAAAAACTCGTTCTCTGACGACGGTCTCAAGGGCTCGTTGACCGGCTGAAGACCATTTGCCCGCTGCCTGTCCGGCTAAAAGGGCAGCGCCAAAAGCTGCTGCCTCTGTTACCGAAAGGCGCACCACCGGTAGCGAAAACATATCGGCTTTCAGTTGCAGCCAGAAAGGGCTTCGGGCACCGCCACCAATTGCCCGAATCTCGCTGACGACAATGCCTGCCTCCCGCAGCCGCTCCAAATTGAGTCTCATTTCGTAATTGATGCCTTCCAGCAACGCCCGGATGATTTGACCTCTGTCCGTATTCAAATTCAGACCGGCTATGACGCCCGACGAACGAGTGTCCATATAGGGTGTTCCCGTCGTCGGAGTGAAATGGGGCAAAACAAAGATGTTGGTTGGCTCCTGACTAACCTGAGCCAGAATCAAGTCGTAGACATCAGTCCCGGTCCGAATGGCGACACTTTTTTCCTCTGTCGCAAAGGTATCCCGATACCAGCGAAGGAGTATCCCCCCTGTCCAACTCCAGGTAACCGTCACATAAAGGTCCTCTACCGTGTGGGGATAACAGCAGAAGTTGTTGTTCCACATCGTCTCCGAGAGGACGGGTTGAGAGAGGGCGACCGTGATGCAGTCAACGGTGCCGATGGCGTCCATAGCGACGCCACCCTTGACGACGCCCGATCCCAAACAGCCACACGGCTGATCGTGCCCTCCCGTTGCCAAAAGGACTCCTTTTGGCAAATCCAGTTCTTCTGCCAAATCATCGGTGAGGGTCCCAACGGGTCGGCCCGAAGGAAGCGGCTGAGGCAACAGCGCCTCGTCAATTCCCAAAGCCCCCCTTAATTCGCTCCACCAATTCTTGCCCACGACATCAAAGCCCATCGTCCGAGATGCCAGGGTCCAATCGGTTACCGCTTCAGAGGCACCCAGCCGATACAGGAGAAAATCTTCCCCACACAAGAATTTCCAGGTCCTGGCAACTATCTGCGGCTGGTTCTCCTTGAGCCACAGGATTTTCGGGAGGGTATACATCGGATGGATGGGATGACCCGTTTTTTGAAAAACGGTCAAGCCTCCAAAACGATCCTCAATGAAGCGTGCCTGCAAACTGGCACGGGTATCCAAGTTCGCAATGGCATTTCGTAAGGCTTGACCGTCCTTTCCGATGGGAACAAAGGTCTCGCCCATACTGGAAACAGCAAGGGCTTGCACCGGATCCGAAGAACCTGCCTGAAGGGACGCCTGGCGAATCGCCAGGACGGTCGCTGCCCACATCTCTTCGGGATCTAACTCCACCCATCCTGACGGACCAGGGTAGATGAGCCGATATTCTCGGTATCCGGATCCGAGAATCCGCCCCTCTTCATTGAAGATCACCGCCTTCACTCCCGTCGTGCCCAAATCCACACCCATCAGGCTCATCAGAACCACCTGGCTTTTTATTTTGTTTTTGTCGCCACAATTAGTCTGACTGGGAAGGTGACGGTTATGAAAATAGAGGTCCGCTACGGGAAAAGCAATGTTTCGGTGGAGGTGCCGGACGAGAATCTGCTGGCCGTCTGCCGTCTGAAACCTGTGCCGCCTTTGGACGATCCGGTGAGCCGACTGGAAGAAGCGTTGGAGCGCCCCCTCAGTGGACCCAGCCTTCGCCAATTAGCAGAAGGCAAATCATCGGCTTGTCTTGTCGTTTGCGATAAGACCAGACCCGTCCCCAATCCCCTACTTCTTCCCCCCATCCTAAGACGACTGGAAGAGGCAGGCATTCCCAAGGATAAGACCACAATCCTCATCGCAACAGGCACCCACCGTCCCAATTGGGGTGACGAACTGGACGAACTCCTTGGGAAGGAAGTGGCAGCGACCTATCCTGTGGTCAATCATCAGGCAACCGACCTGGACAGCCACCAAGACTTAGGCACCACGGGCACCGGAATGCCCGTCCTCCTGGACCAGCGCTATTTAATGGCGGAACTTAAAATCGTTTTGGGTCTGGTAGAACCCCATCTGATGGCGGGATACTCGGGCGGGCGCAAGGTCTTGTGCCCTGGGTTGATCGCAATGCCCTGTATGCGAGTGTTTCACGGACCCGATTTTATGGACCATCCCAATTCGGTGACAGGTGTTCTGGAAGGCAACCCGTGCCATTTGACGGCAATGGAGGTGGCGGACCGAGTCGGCTGCGACTTTGCCGTCCACGTTGCTTTGGATGAGCATCGGCGCATCACGGGGCTTTTCGCTGGTCCCCTTCATCAGACCTTTTACCAAGCCGTTCGCTTAGTGGATCAGGTCGCCCGAGCGCCAGTTGCCGAGCCTGCCGACATCATCATTACCTCCAGCGCCGGCTACCCTTTGGATTTGACTTTCTATCAAGCGATCAAAGGGTTGGTCGGCGTCTTGCCAATCGTCAAACCCGGCACCACGATCCTTTTGGCGGCATCGCTGGCGGAAGGACTGGGATCCGATCACTTCCGATCGGTCTACCAAGACTTTACCAATTGGGAAGAATTGAGGAAACTTCTCTGGTCGCCTGATTATTTCCGATACGATCAATGGATGGTTCAGGAGCAGATGAAGGTCGCCGAGAAGGCGGACATCTGGGTTTACAGCGAAGGTGTGAGCCCCGACGATTTGGTCCTGGTAAAAGTTAAGCCCCTGACCAGCCTTCAGGAAGGCTTAGATCAAGCCCTGAAAAAACACGGTGCCAAAGCCAAAGTAGTGGTGGTTCCCGAAGGACCCTATGTGATGCCGACCTTGTCCAACGGGACTAAGGGTTAGGTTTGGGCTCGCCCGTGTGGGCGGTCATCTTGCTGTATTGAAAGGCAATGGTTACGTCGCTTCGGGTCCTTTCCAGGACCGCCCGGAGGCTATCCACCCGATGCCGAAGTCCTTGAGTAAGGGCGTTGGCGTGGTCAAAGCGAACCAGCATAAAGAAAACATCGTCCATCAAGTTAAGATACTGCTCCGCCCGTTGTAACTGGTCTTGGCGCAACGAGTCAAGCACGGCTCGCCTCAACTCACTCATTGCCTCTGCCAAACCGTTCAAGTAAGGCACGTCGTCGCAGCCAATTTCGTCGGGAGCCGGAACCTTCTCTCCTCTCATCAACGCAAACAGAATCAAGGCTTCGGCGACTTCTTTGAGGGCATCTTGAACGAACCCACTCAGCCACAATTCTTGCTGACCCAGGAGCCGTTGCCGCAGTTCCTTAACTTTCTCTTTTATCTCGTCCCTGACCCGTTCCGCCTGCCCCCCTTCGTTGCGGTGAAGATGCTTGATCAGAAGGGAACTGCTTCGGATCAAGTCCCGAGCAAGGACCAGGGCTTTTTCCCGAATCTGTTCTTTCTCGTCCAGGTTCCGATGGATGGCGTTTAGGATTGCCTGCAGTTGACCGGACGTTCCCTCCTTCACAGCCTCCGGGGAACCTCCTGGGCTCTCTTCAAAAGAAGCAAGGCTTCTTCGTCTGTCAATGCCGAAAGAGCCGTCTCCCAGATCTCCCTTGCAAACCGCGCCGCCGCTTCGCTGACCCCTCTCTTCGTCAGCATTTCCTGAAGCCGCTCTGGTTTCTCTGATGGGGAAACGAGAACGCCGGTCCGCTGATAAATCTGTTCTCGAATCCACTGACGAATGGCTTCTCCCACCGCCCCAGGACCTTCCTTTTTCAAAAGAAGGGCTGTCTGCTTAAGCACCGGATCGTCCACCGCCAGTTCCGCCAGCCACTTGCCTCTTCGGTAATATTGGAACCCAAGGACCGCTCCCACCCCAACCAGAATCACGGCACCAAGTCCCCAAATCAGCCCCGTCGGTCGCTGTGCCTCTCCCTCAACAGCCAAAGGAGCCAGCCCTGTCCCTTTCAGAACCGTCACCGTTACCGGCTTCGTCTGGGCGACCCGATATATGCCCCCATCAGGATCCAGATAGGAAAAACGAAACGAAGGGACCACCAGTTTTCCTTCGCGCCTGGGAACGACCCGCCAAGTGAAGGACCTCTGGAACCAAAGAAGACCGGTTGGTCCGACTTCCTTTCTCATTTCTTCTCTTGGTGGTGGTGAGAGGACATCGGCAATGGTGAGGGTGGGGGTTGGCAAACCGGGAAGGTAAGCGGTTCCTCTCAAGGTCAACTGAATGGTCAGAGTCTCTCCCGCAGGCAGGCGATCGGGAAAGATCCTCAGGGATGCCTGCACCTTGCCCACCAAGTTAGAAAAGTCAGCCGGCACGGGCTGGGGCAACGGGCGGACCTGGAGACGAAGGGGATTGGTTCTCAGTTCTCTTGTCTCGGGTTCGCCCACGACCCTTGCCAGCACTCGTGACGAACCGATGGACAGCGGACCCGTTTTCAAAGGAAAGAAGGCAATGCGCACGGACTGAATATCATAACCACCGGAAAAAACGCGAACGACGCGAGGGTAGTCCTCAGAGAAAAATCCCTCCGCCTGAGGGGGTTCGTAATTAGGGGACGGTTCCAGGTCAACGAACGGCGAGACCAACAGTCGGAGAGTATAAACAACCTGCTGACCCATATAGGGTGTCAAGGGGTTAGCGACAGCCGAAACTTTTAACGGCTCTTGAGGGACCGGCTCCGCTCGTCCGATCCCGCTGCCACTCACCACATATCCGATCAGGGTTGGGACGGTAAAATAGGCTGGCGGCACGCTTACTTTCAAGCCATCAAACCGAATGGTCCCCGACCGAAGGGGCGCCAGACGATAGATTCTCGTCACTTTCGTGAACTGCTGATTGCCGATCCAAAGGGTTTCCGCATCGGAAATGTCCGTAAGGAAGATCAAATCTTTTGACCATTTTTCAGGGAGTTCCGCCTGGATAACGGGAACGGTTATGTCGCCGGGAAGGGTGGTCTCCATTGTTAGGAGAAAGACCCCTCCCATCGTAATCTTGGGTTCCTTGAGGTAGACCTTCAGGGTGACGCCCTCTTTCGTCAGGGTGACAGAAGAGCGTCCCTGACTCCCCGCAACAGAGGCGCACCAAAGTAAAAAGAAGAGAGCGCTCCAAATACCATTCCGACAAACCATCAGCAACAATAAAATGTTTTTCATCACCAGTCCTTGTCTCCGTGCCAGGGTGAGATGAGAAGGCGCCGCAGGCGCTTTTGCTGGCTCTCTCTTTCTATAGGGGGCGGGGGCGGCAAGGGCGGTCTCGTCTGCTGGCGGGTCTGGGGCTGTTGCTTTTGCTGTCGGAGAACCAGTTCCAGGTTGTATTTGGCGTCTTGGTCCGAGGGTGTCAATTTTAGAGCCCTTTTGTAAGCCTCGGCGGCTTCCCTCCAGTTTTTTTCCGCAAAGTAAGTGTTACCGATGTTGTAGTGGGCCGCCGCTCGTTGCGCCCCGTTCCGCTGATCAAAGGACCTTGCTGCTGACTGCCAAAATCTCCTTGCCTCGGGAATCTTTTTCAGGGCGAACAGAGCCGTTCCTCTATTGAACTGCAGGGTCGGACTTTGAGGCATTAATTCCGTCGCTCTCTCAAAAGCCTGCAAGGCATCGCGAAACTGACCGGCTTTATAAGCCCTCGTTCCACTTTGGTTGATCCACCAGGCGCGAATTTCACGCACCGAATCGGTCAAAAGCCCCCCGAACCCCAAAAGGACCAAGCCGATGGTCAGCCGAAGCATTACCCCCATCATCTTCGCAACGCCCTCATTCCACAGGACGACGCAATTTTATCTCTCCAACGATCAACAAAAAGGATAGAAGCAAAAAGAGGGGAAAGATCTCCGTCCAGTTGGCTTGGGCGCGGGCGGATACTTGACGACGGTGCCGCTGGATTTCATCACGAATCTGACCGACCTCTCTCTTCCCGTCTACAACCCGAAGGAATTGCCCACCGGTCATTTGAGCGATTTGCCGAAGGATGTCCTCGTTCGCCCGGGAGATGACAATTCTGCCGTCTCTGTCCCTTTTATATCCTCTCATTCGCCCTGACGAATCCAGTTGGGGCACCGCCGAACCGATGCGGGTGCCGACGACAACGGCAATGACCGGAACGCCCTCTTTGCGGCAGGAAGTCGCCGCTGCCTTCCAGTTGCTGCCCTGATCCTCCCCATCACTGAGGAGGACAATCAGACGCCCCCTGGTCCCTTCCTCCGCCCTTTTCTTTAAAAGGCGCACCGACACCTTCAAGCCTTCTTCAATAAAAGTCGTCGGGTTCAGAGCCAGTATGGACGGCTCTAAAAGACGAAGGTAAAGATCAATCAAGGAAAAATCAGAAGTTAGGGGTGTCAGGGGAAAGGCGGTCCCGCCAAAGAGGACCAAGGCAACTCTATCGTCCGGCTCACACCTCTGTATAAGGTTGAAAATAATGGCTTGAGCCATCTCCAAACGGGAAGGACGCAAGTCCTCACAGAGCATACTGTGAGAGATGTCCAGGCAGATGACGATATCAGCCCCTTGGGCGACCACTTGTTGGGTTCCTAAGGCAATGCGGGGGCGCACCATCGCCACCACCAAAAAAAGGGTAGAGAGGGCAAGGAGGAAAGCCTGAGTTTTCGCCCGCTGCCACCATCGTTCCAGCGATTCGGGACCCAGCCAAAAGTGTAACGATCGCCTCTTGATTTTCAATCCCCATAGGATGCCCGCAACGACGACTGCCCAAGGGACTAAAGCCCAGAAAAACTGAGGGGCTGCAATGTCCCAGAAAGCCCCCTTCACGGCACCCGCCTCCACACAAAGTGGCTCAAAAAACCGTCCAGAAGAAAAGCCATTAGCGACAGACCGATCAGCCAGACGGACAACTCTTGAACGGTTTTTTCTTTCTTAACGACCAAAGGGGTCGTCTCCAACTGAAGGATCACCCGTAAGATTGCCTCCAGAGTTCCCTCATCACCAGCAAAGAAATAGGTGCCACCTGTCGTTGCGGCTAACCGTCGTAGAAGATCGGGGTTAAAGCCATAGTGGCGGGTGATGCTCGTCCTTCCCGTAGCAGGGTCAATGAAAAAAGAAGTGCCTCTCTCAGAGCCGATCCCAATGGTATAGATCCGAATCCCCCTCTCTTTCGCATATTGAGCCCCTGTCGGTGGCTCCACCCGACCGGTATTGTTTTCCCCATCAGAAGCAAGGATGATGATGCGACTTTTCGCAGGGGACGAGGATAACCGGGCAATCGCCACCGTCAGACCGTCCCCGATGGCGGTGCCGTCTCGGACGGCACCCGACTGAGCCGTCGGCACGGTGAGAACCGCATCTTTCACAAACTCCAAGTCATTAGTGAGCGGGCAAGCGGTGAAGGCTTCTCCCGAAAAAGCCACCAGACCGACCCGGTCCCCCGACCGATAACTGGCTAACAAATCCAAAAAACGGGTGATGACTTCCTTCGCCGCTTCCAGTCGGTTGGGACGAAAATCGGTGGCGCTCATACTGCTGGAAACATCCAGGGCAATGACGATGTCCACGCCTTCAATCCTTCTGACAGAAGTGGTCGCCCACTGAGGGCGCCCCAATGCGCCAATGAGGGCAATGACGGCAACGGCTCTCAGAATCCGAGAGATTGTTTGGCGCCAATCGGAACCAATTTGCAAAAAAAGACTGAGGGACGGATACGGAAAAGTGTCTTTGCCCCGAGCGCCCCAACTGATCAGTCCATAAAGGGCAGCGGCACCGATGGCTATATATGGATAAGCAAGGGAAAAGGACTCCGTCATCTCCTTCACCTAATAAGGTTAACGCGAAAGAGAGGGCAACCTTTCTTCCTTCCTCAGCCAATAGCCGTCCCAAAGGAAGAGAAAAACGGTTAGCAGATACGGAAGAAAAAAAGCCACCTGAGGGCTAAATTGCTCCATTAAGAACCCCCCAATGATCGGTCCACCGGCTGCTCCCGCTCCTACAGACGCCTCGTGGCGGGCACTTCCCCGAACGCTCTTCCCCTGGCTGGAAATAGAGAGATACAAACTCAAGGTCGTCGCCCACGAGGCAAAGAGACCGATAACGAAGAAGATACCGGTCAGAAAAAAGGGACTTGTCAAAAAACCGACAAGAGCGGTCATAATGGCGATGACCAGTTTGCAACCTTGAACCCAGGACCATCCGACATTTCGGATGAGATAGGGGGCGAGAAAAAAGCCCGCTGTGTGACCTAAAAAGATCCAGAAGAGAAGACCACTGACCAGATGCTCCGCCCATCCCCAGGTTTTCGCCAATTTGGGGAACAAAACGGTAATCCCCATAACGGAAACGGCACGGATCAGGTTGCCTAATTGACCAGAAGTAACCAGCAGGGGACTGACCGAAGCGCCCGAAAAGGAAGAATGGGATGCGTCCACAAGTTTCTGCTTGGTCGGCTGATCCGTCACCGGATTGGTTGCCAGGAAAGCCGCCAAACCACTGGCAAGAGCGGCGGTCAGAAATGGAAGGGCTGGGTGCTGAAGGAAAAGAAAACCAGCAATACCAGTTCCGACCATTCTCCCACCACTCCAAGCAAGGTTATACCAGCGGAGAACGGAGATGAGTTGAGACGGCGGCACCCCGACGCCAGCCGTCGCCTGTGTGGCTGGCCAAAAGAAAGCATAACTGACACCCAAAAAACAGTTCATCAGTGCCAGGGGCAACAGATAAGACTGCAAAGAGACGCCCGCCAAAATCAGGCAAGCAAGGGTGACCAGGATGCTCCCGAGGAAAATGCTGTTGCGCCGACCCCACCGGTCCGTCCAGAGATAACTGGTCAGGCAAAAAAAAGTGTAGCAGGCTGATCCGACGGCTCCGATAAAACCGACCTGAGTCGGGCTAGCACCTAAATGGACCGCCAACACCGGCACGGATACCGAAGTTAAACCACCTCCGAAGTCTACTATTAGAGCCAACACGCACGCCCACTTCCACGCAACCGCCACCTTCATCTGTTTTCTCCTTCCCGATAGGTCTGCTCCCACAGGATCGTGTAAGCCTTTACCAACAGCGGCTCTAAATGAACCACATCTTCCCTGTTGTAACGGATTAAAAGGTCCAACGCCTTGCTATCCCCATAGTCAACCCAACGCCACCACAAACGAACCGCATCCAGACCGGTCAGAGAGGCGGTCTCGTCACTTCGGACCAGCCCCAATTGCCGTTCCACCCCTTTCAACCCGCCCCGATAGCCCAGCCTCCGAAGGAGAGGACACAAGTCTATGTGAAGAGGAGGAAACGACCAGTCAGGGAAGGCGTCTCTTAGAATCGGCAAATCAAAGTTAGTGCCGTTGTAAGTGACGAGGATCGCAGCCGATCCCAATCTCTCCCTTAACTCCTCCCAATCGTCTCGGCGAACAAAAGAAAGATATTCCTTCCCGTCGTAAATGCCGACCAGAGTGATGGCGTCAGAGGAAAAGAGCCCCGTCGTTTCAATGTCCAAGAAAAGGGTCTTGTGAGCAAATTCAGGAACTGCCCGCCACCAACTTTGTCGGGGCAGCCGAGCGGCGAAAAAGGAAGCGTCGCCCTTTTCCAATGCATCTGCCGATAGTTCTGCCTCCGTCACCCAAAGAGACCAAGCGGACCGGTATTCCGACAGAAGTGGTCCTCTCAGCAGATCCTCCCATTGCAAGAAACCCATCCGCCACAGATGCCGTTCCCGGCGCTCCCCAATCTGGGTAAAGTGGAGAAAAGTCCTTCTCAGCAAAAAGGTCACCGCAAAAATTGTAGGGGTCATCGGCGACCGTTTGGTTAAAGGAGGCAACGGTCCGTCGTGGCGTTTTTGGAAATGAGGAGAATTACGAAGCGCTTTCCTGGAGTCCTTGCTCTTGACGGAGTGGATTTTGAAGCAAAAAAGGGAGAGGTCCACGCCATCGTCGGACAGAACGGTGCTGGAAAATCCACCTTAATGAAAATCCTGGGCGGTGTCTACCCCGATTATGAGGGAACGATTACCATAGACGGTTATCCCGTCCATCTCAGATCGCCTCGGGAAGCCATTCGTTGGGGCATCGCCGTGATCTATCAGGAACTGAACCTTGTTCCGGCAATGACCGTCAGCGAGAATATCTTTTTGGGCAGGGAACCGACGAGAGGATTGGGTTTGGTGGATTATCGGAAAATGCGAGAGGGCGCCACCCAAATTCTCTCCTTACTGGACCCGACCATAAACCCTGACGCCAGAGTGAGCGATTTGCCGGTCGGCAAGCAGCAGATGTGCGAGATCGCTAAGGCGCTCTCTCAGAATGCCCGAATCTTGATAATGGATGAGCCCACCTCTGCCTTAACGGAAGCGGAAACACTGAAACTCTACGAAATTATCCGAAGTTTGAAGGAAACCGGCGTGACGGTCCTCTATGTCTCCCACCGGCTGCGAGAGGTTTTCGCCATCAGCGACCGGATCACCGTTTTGAGAGACGGGAAGCGGGTGGGAACGGTGATGACTGCCGACGCCGATCCCCGCCAGATCGTGACGATGATGGTCGGCAGGGAGGTCGGCGAAATTGAGGAGGAGGCGGTGCAAGGGGAAGGGAATCCTGCCCTTGAGGTTAAAAACCTGTGGGTTCGGGACCGGTCCAACCCCGATCGTTGGCTCTTAAAGGCGATTCATTTGACCGTGCATGAGGGGGAGATCGTCGGTCTCTTCGGTCTCTTGGGTGCGGGTCGATCGGAACTTCTTCTGACCCTTTTCGGCTCTTCACCAGGGCTGATGGAGGACGGTCAGATCTTCGTGCGCGGTGCACCCTACTTTCCGACCAGCCCCGCCCACGCCATTAGAAACGGGATCGGACTGGTGACGGAAGACCGAAAAGTAACGGGATTAATTCTCACGATGACCGCTGGTCACAATGTTTCGTTAGCAGCACTGCCAAAGTTCTCTCCTTTTCAGATCATCCATAGGGAGCGAGAGGAAAACGGCGTAAGGGAAGCCTACGAACGGCTTCAGATCCAGCCTGCGGTTCCATCAGCACCGGTCACGACCCTTTCTGGGGGCAATCAGCAAAAGGTTCTGTTGAGCCGCTGGCTTTTGGTCCGACCTCGGGTTCTGCTCTTGGATGAACCGACGAGGGGGGTGGATGTCAGTGCTCGGGCAGAACTTTACCGGTTCATCCGCCATATGGCTCATCGGGAAAAAGTTGCCGTTCTGTTCTCCTCTTCCGAGTTGCCCGAGGTCCTTTCATTAGCCGACCGAATCGTCGTTCTCCATCACGGGCAGGTCGCTGCCCAGTTCGGTAAAGGCGTTACGGAAGAGCAAGTAATGTTTTACGCCACCGGCGGACATCTCACCGTCTGAGAGGGCGTTGCTCCAACCGCCTCAAATCAGGCGGTTTTTTGGCAATCCCCTTTGTCCCTAAGGTAAGCAGGGGACGATCAGAGAACATTGGCTTAAAACAACTGAAATTGATCACGTTTTGGCCGATGGATTTTTCGTCAATGGATGATGGGGATGACGCGGATGACGTTGGTCCCTAATTGCCGACTCGTTGCAGGATAAAGACCTTATCCCCCGGGAGAGTAGCAGGGCTTCCTGTGAAAAAGGAGAAAGACGTTACTGCCACCATCCCCCCTGAAACCCCAATAGCAGCCGATGTTCCTTAAGGACATTTCCCTATTGCATTGGGAGGGTGTTGACATAGGTGTTCCAACTGTTGCCAAGGGTTAGGCTGAAAGCCGTTAGGGCAGCAACCGCCACCAGGAAAACAAACGCCAGCAATAATGCCAGTTCCACCAAGGTCTGTCCTTTCCTCAATGACCGACACCTCCTCCCTGTCCATCCCTTTCGCGTTCCCTTATAGTTTATGACTGGAGATTCGGCTGTCAATGACCGTTTTGGTTGAGCACCCGAGACGGAAGGGAGAATCCAAAGATGAGCGAATCGGTCAAATTATCTTGCCGGCTAGCAAGAGAGAAAATGCTGGCAGATCAGGGACCCCAGGTGGTGTACGCTCTGGCAGAGATCATTCCCATTGGAGAAGGGATCGGTGGGGCGGGTCCCGTCAACGTGGCTTTTGTCTTGGACCGCAGTGGCTCAATGGCAGGGGAAAAGGTGCGCTACCTAAGAGAGGCTGTCAAACTGGCTTTGGATGGGTTGGACAGCGATGACATTGTGACCATTGTGATTTTTGATGATCAAGTAGAGGTCTTGGCACCGGCAGCCCCCGTTGTGAATAGAAACGAGTTGAAAAGAAAGGTAGATCAGATCACCGATCGGGGCGGCACCCACATTAGTCTCGGCATAGAAAGGGCGCTTTCGGAACTTTTGAAAAACTATTCACCAGATCGGGTTAACCGGATGATTCTCTTGACGGACGGGCAAACTTACGGCGATGAGGCGCAGTGCCGAGACCTTGCCCGCCAGTTAGCCGAAAAGAAGATCCCGTTGATCGCTTTCGGACTTGGTGAGGACTGGAACGAAGAGTTTTTGGATGACATGGCAGCGATCACCTCTAGTGCGGGTGGGTTTTCCGAGTTCATAGACCAGCCCGATAAGATCGTGGACTTCTTCCAGAGAGTCGTTTCCGGCGCCAAGAAGGTCGTTGCCCGAGACGCCTTTTTGACGGTCCGCCTCTCGGCGGGCGTCACGCCGCGGCGGGTCTGGAGAGTCCGACCCCTCATCGGGGCGCTGAGCCCCAAAAACCTTTCCGACCGGGACATCCAAGTTTCTTTGGGCGATTTGGAAAGGGACGAGGGTCAGTCCGTCTTAATGGAGTTGACCGTTGCGAAGAAGCCCAAAGGACTGTTTCGCATCTGTCAAGTGGAGGTATCCCATCGCCGGACGAGCGATCAGAAAGAGGAGAAGGTTCGTCAGGATGTGGTCGTGGAATTCGTTGCCGATCCGGCTCAGGCACAGAAAGTAGACGCCGAAATGATGCGGTTGGTGGAGAAGGTAACCGCCCATCAGTTGCAGACGAGAGCCTTAGAAGCGGCTCGGGCAGGCGACCGGGGGACAGCAACCCGCCTGCTCCGCCAGGCAGCTACCCGTCTCTTGAACCTTGGGGAATCGGGTCTCGCTCAAGAAGCCCAGCGAGAAGCTGACCGCTTGGAGCGGGGAGAGGACCTAACCCCGACGGGAACCAAGAGACTCCGTTACGAGACGAGGCGCTTATCGTCCTGACCTTAACGAATACGGTTCTTCTGTGCCCAGATGATTCCCAAGCCCTGCAAAGTCATTTCGGTATTGACATCCGTTAGCGGTCCAATAAGGGGAGCCATCAACGGCGCCAGCCCGCCGGTAGCGATCACTTTCGTATCAGGACCTAACTCCTTGATAAAGAGTCCGACAATCTCTTTGACAAGCCCACCATAGCCTAAAAGGAGACCGGACTGGATCGATTCCATCGTATTCCGGCCAATAGGACGGGACGGAATTGTCAAAGCGACCCGAGGCAGTTGAGCCGTTCTTTGAAAGAGCAGATCGGCAGCCAAAGTGATCCCCGGGGCGATGGCACCACCTAAGTAAACCCCTTGAGCCGATATGGCATCAAAAGTGGTCGCCGTTCCAAAGTCCACGACGATAGCAGGTAGCCCGTAAAGATGGCGGGCGGCAATGGCATTGACCAGCCGATCCGCCCCTACCGCTTGCGGCGGCTCGTAAGCGTTCACGATGTCCAACTCCAAATCGCCGGTAACGATAAGAGGCTCCGACTTGAAGAATCTCCTCGCCATTTCACTGAGAGAGGTCGTGACCGGTGGCACGACGCTGCACAGGACGACTGCTCCCACATCGGTGATCGCAATGTTATACCAATAAAAGAGGGGAAGAAGAATGCCAAAGGTCTCATCCGCCGTCCGATGAAGGTCTGTTTGAACCCGCCACGAACCGATCAGTCTGGGAAAAAGGTGTCCCGAAGCCGGTGCCGGCGACCACTGCTTTGTGTCAAATAGACCAACGGTGATGTTGGTGTTGCCGGCATCACAAGCGAGCAGGATCACCGCTCTCATCACCCCCCACAATGACAGAACAACTGCTAAAGAACGATCGCAGGTTTACAGTGACGATCGGACAGGAAGGTCTTCGTCTACTGCCGAACTTTCAGAGAGCCGTTGCCGAAGTTCCGGCGGAAGGGTAAATTGGACTCTCTCTTCCGTTAGGATCAGTTCCTCAACCTCTTGAGCACCTTTTGCTTTCAGATAGGCGATGACCTCTTCCACCAACGTCTCGGGAGCGGAGGCTCCGGAGGTGATGCCAACCGTTTCCACTCCGTCCAGCCATTCGTCCTTGATATCCTCTGGACCGTCAATCAGGTAGGACCTTGTCCCCGCCATCTGCGCTACCTCTTTCAGTCGCTGGCTGTTGGAACTATTGGCGGAACCGATCACCAGGACCACATCCACCTTTTCCGCCAGTTGACGGACCGCTAACTGCCGGTTTTGCGTGGCATAGCAAATGTCATCGGTCTTGGGTCCGACCAGTTGGGGAAATTTCTTCTTGAGAGCGGCCACAATGTCTTGAGTGTCCCACAAACTCAGGGTCGTCTGAGTGAGGTAAGCAACTTTTTGCGGATTGGGCACTTCAAGGGCTTGGACATCCTCCACCGTCTCCACCAAATAGGTGCATTCGGGGGCTTCCCCAAGGGTCCCTTCCACCTCCTCGTGCCCGCGGTGCCCGATGAGAATGATGCTGTATCCCTGCTGGGCGAGGCGCAGTGCTTCCAAGTGCACCTTGGTGACCAGAGGGCAGGTGGCATCTATCGTCCGCAGCCTTTTTTGCCGAGCCGTCTCTCGGACAGCAGGGGAGACCCCGTGAGCACTGAAAATCACCGTGGCGCCATCGGGAACTTCATCCAGTTCATTGACAAAAATGACCCCTCGCTGACGGAACGAGTTGACGACGAACTGGTTGTGAACGATCTCCTTGCGCACGTAGAGCGGGGGCGGGAAAAGTTCCAGGCACTTCTCAACGATTTCAATGGCACGCACGACACCGGCACAAAAACCTCTGGGCGCCGCCAGGATGATACGGCGCAGTTTGTTTTCCCTCATTTAAAAAACCTCCACAAGTGGTCTGATTTTGCTGTTTTCCGTTACTTCCGTCAATGGGCTGATAGGGATTTTTCCGAACTCAGTCACAGGGCGAGGGTGTGTTGGGCGACGAGGAAGGTGATTAAGAGAGCGCCGCAACCGACGATGATGAAGATGTGGGCAATGGTCGGCTCCCAACGGCGAACCCATCGTCCGTGAAGGTAGCCCAGAAAGAGAAGGAGGGTCAGGACCGACAGGCTCACCTTGGGGTCCGACCAGGCAGACCGACCCTCCGCTTTTGCCCAAAGGAAACCGACCAGCATTCCGGCAATGAGAAAGGGCAAACCGAAAAGAACCCACCGCCTCGTCATCTGATCCGTCACTTCCAGAGGGGGCAACCGTTGAAGGAGGGAAAGGGGACGCTTCCTTTTTAGGAACGCCCGCGTCAGTAGGTAGGCAACAGCAGAACTAAATGCCAGCATCAAAAGGAGATAGGCAGCCATCAGAAGGGTAATATGGAGAGCCAATAGTTCCCGACTTAAGTGGGGCGGCAAGCGGGACACATCATTGCCGGTCGCACCGAAGGCGATCAAAATACCAGCAATGGGCATCGCAAAGGCAGACGGTGCTTCCAGTTCCTGCTTCATCCATTGGATGAGGACAACCCCCACGATCAACCAACTGAGGATCAGCGCCAGTTCTTCGGGACTGTCAGGGCTGAGACCTTTTATCAGCCAAAGAGCCCCTAAAAGGATGCTGTGAACAACAAAGAGGGCAAAAGTCAAGGAACGGGCAGAGACGGGCAGTGCCCTTTTTCCTTTCCACAAAGCCCAGTGAATGAGACCGCTTAGCAGCAGATACAAAATGCCAACAACCCATCCGATCTGCCACCAGTGGAAGGACACGAAAAAACCCTCCGTCCGAAACGAGTGGCTATTTTGCTATGGTAACCCGTCCCGACTGCTATCAGGACGCCTAAAGAAAACGGGCTCGTGACTGACTTCTTCTGACTTACCTTTTTCCGACTCGTCTTCTTTGACCTTGTCGCTGACCACGCATTCTGGGTCAAGAAGTAGTTCCTGAGCGGTAGAGAGTAAGCCGTCCTTTTCGGCGAGGCGTTTGATCTGGCTGAGGGGGCGATGGAATAACCGCATCGCCAACGCGTGCATCTTGGCTCGGATCACCTGACGTTCCTTATCCGAAAGATGAGGGAGTTCCTTAAAAAGATTATCGGCCGCCTGACGACTCATTTCTTGCGCCTGATGGACGAGGGCAAGGAGAAGGGGTTTCGCTTTTCTTTCGCCCAGCCAGGTTTGGAAGTTGCTGAGTTCCTGCTCAATCAAGTGTTCTACCTTTTGGACCTCTCCCTGACGCTCCTGAACGTAGGTGTCCACGATCCTCTCTAAGTCATCTATGTCAAAAAGGAAAACGGTTTCTATACGACCGACCTCTGGATCAATGTTTCGGGGGACGGCAATGTCAATGAAGAAAAGAGGCCTCCCCCCTCGCTGGGTTACGGCTTCCTGGACGGTGGCTCGGGTGACCAGGTATTGGGTGGCACCGGTGGAGGCGATGATCACGTCCGCGCTGATCAATTGTTCCGCAAGCCTTTCAAAGGGAATCACCTGTCCACCCAGTTCATTGGCGAGGGCGAGCGCCTTCTCAAAGGTCCTGTTGCACACCAAAAGGTCCCGACAACCGCTCCGTATGAGCGCCCTTGCCGTATCCTTCCCCATCTTCCCCGCACCAATGAGCAAAACGGAGCAGGTCCGTAGATCCGCAAAGATGCGTTTCGCCAACTCTACTGCTGCCCCGCCGACCGATAGGGCACCCTTGCTGATGGCCGTCTCCGCCCGTGCCCTCCGCCCCACTTTGAGGGCTCTTCGGAACACTTCCCCCAAAAAGGGACCGACCCACCGACCCTCTAAGGCGAACTGATACGCCTCTCGGACCTGACCGTGAATTTGGGTCTCCCCCAGCATCATGGAATCCAGCCCACAGGCAACCCGAAACAGGTGCCGGACCGCTTCCTCGCCTTCTTTTTGATAAAGGTGAGGAAAGACTTCCTCGGGATCTTGGTTAAAGAAACTTGCCCACCATCGGGCGACGACCTTCAGGGGGATTTTTTCAGCCCTTGTCAGGTAAATTTCCGTCCTGTTGCAAGTAGAGAGGAGGACAATCTCGTTAAAGCCTTTTTCCCGAAAATAGGCATAGGCTTGCGAAACGTTCTCGTCCGAAAAAGCCAGTTTCTCTCGGACTTCAACAGGTGCCGTCCGATGATTGATCCCGACCATTAAAAGGTTCATCTTAGATCGCGCTCTCTGCGGGACTTTTGACCGTGTCTTGAGAAGCCTCCTGATCCGCTGGCTTGAGGGTCAGTTCGGAAAGGATGCTTTTCAAAAGGTTCTCTGCCCCTTGCCGATCCCCTTTTTCCAAAAGGTCCCAGATCGGACTGTTCCAGACCCGATCCATAAAGAGCCGGCGGTCGGAGAAAGAGGGCAGAGCCTGCCGAATTGTCTCTTTCAGATCGCCCAGAAGAAACGCCAGCATTCCAAACCCGTCACCAAAGATTTCCTCTAAAAAGATTCTCATCCTTCTTGCCAAAGAGGGGCTGGTGCCGGAAGTGGAGAGGGCAACCGTCACCGGTCCCCGACGAAAAAGGGCGGGCATAAAGAACCGGCACCGTTCGGGATCATCGGCAACATTGCACCACAGACCTCTTTCTTGACAATCCCGATAGACCCGATCATTGACCGACGGGTCGTCGGTGCAGGCGAAAACGATGACTGCCCCTTCCAGATCTGCCGGTTCATACTCCTTCTGCTTCCAGTAAAACCGCCTGTTCAAAGTCGCCAGTTCCCAGCCTAATTTGGGGGAGACCACCGTCACACAGGCATCGCATTCCAAAAGTTGGGTCACCTTCTGGAAAGCCACCTCACCGCCACCCACGACGACGACCTTCTGTCCTGCCAGCCGCAGCATCACCGGCAGAAGGTTTTCCATCTTTGTTTCCATTGGAAAGTTTCCGAAGATCAGGCGGTGACACTCGTGCCCTTCTTTTTTCCCTTTCTCTCTCCCACTGCTTTGGCTACCTCTCGGATCCTCCGAACCCCAGTGAACAGGGCACCCAGCAGGACGCAGATGGAACCCAGCCAGACCAGGTTAACGCCCGGTTTCTTTAGCACATTGATCACCACATAACCCGAGTGACCCGTCAACCCGTCTATTCCCTCAATTCGGAATTTAACGGATCGCTCTTCAGCGTTCATCCCTTCAATGGAGACTTTGATGTTGGTTCCGGGAATGTGGTCGGACTTTTTGTCAATCCCGTCCTCTTTCAAATGCCAATAGGGCTTGAGCAGATGGGTCTTTTTCCCATCCTTAATCTCAACGAGGGCGGTAATCTTCTCGGGCATCCCCATTGTCACCTTGCCGCTGAGCCGAAAACCATTAAAGGTGATCGTGTAGGGCTTAACGGTGGCCGACTCCCCCCTGGCGAGGGTCAGTGTCCCCGCCTCCTCCGGCAACGCAAATTCTAAAGGCTCAATGTAGATGTCGTAAAGGAGGGAGCGCTCAATGTGGGGTCTGCGGACCATACCAAATCGGGGTGCAAAGAACATCACGGGGGTGGCAGTGAAGGTTGAGTGGGCGCCATCGTGACTGTTTGTGCCATTCAATTTGGCTCCTTCCAGAACGACCTGCAACTTGCCATCTTCCGTAGGACGCAAATCGGCGTAGGTGAGCAGGTAACCGAAGGCACTGCGATGCTGCCCCGATGGAATTACCAGGCGGGCGGTCTCGTCGTGCAGTTCAGAGCCAACCACTCCCAAGATAAAAAGAGCCAACCCGGTATGGGCCAGGTAAGCCCCTGATGCCCACGGAGAAGTCTTCAGCCTCTTGATCAGCGCATAGCCATTGGTTGCGATCACCGCAGCGGAAAGACCGATTAAAATGAGGGAAACGGGCTGACGCACGCCCATCCAGAAACCGACCAAGGCGCTTGCCAAACCGATGTTCAAGATCAGCCACGGCACCGACTTCAACCAACTAATGCGGTCTTCTTCATTTTTCGGCACCACAAGCGTCAACAGGGGCATAAAGGCGAGAGAGACCGCCATTACGATGGCAATCGGGAACGACACCCGGTCATAAAAGGCTCGGTCCACCCCAACCTCAGGCATATCTTTAAAGCCAATCGCCTTGCCGATAATGCTAATCCATGGCAAGGACAACCCGATGAGAACGACCAGACCGAAGATCCCCGCAATGATCGCCCCCATTGTGGCGAAGAAGGAGTAGCCTCCGATCCGGTCAATGACCTGTCCTTCTGGTGCGGGCACCTGCCGAACTCTCAGAGCGAAGATCCCCATAGAGACGACCGTTAGAAAAGTCATTATTCCTAACAGCCACCAGACAATAGGGCTGGTGCCGAAAGCGTGGACCGATTGGATAAAACCGCTCCTGGTCACGAAGGTGGCGTAGTAGACAGTTAAGAGGGGCAAAAGACCCATAAAGGTCGTTAACCGAGCCGCTCCTTTGCCCGATCGGTGGACAATCAGGAAATGGAGGAGAGCCACACAGGCGAGCCAGGGAACAAAAGAGGCGTTCTCAACCGGATCCCACGCCCAGTAGCCGCCCCAGCCAAGGACTTCATAAGACCAGACACCGCCGAGAAAAATGCCCAAGCCCAAGGCAGCCACCGCCAAGTTACAGGCAGGCAGGGCATACCGGGTCCAACCCGTCCAATCCTTTCTCCATAGACCAGCCAGCGCCAAAGCAAAGGGGAGGCTCATTGACGCATAGCCGATGAACATATTGGGCGGATGAATCGCCATCCAGGGGTTGTGAAGGAGGGGATTGAGCCCCATCCCATCACGGGGCGGCGGATGCAGAACCCGAAAGGGATCTTCAAGAACCGCCGGCAGGAGGAACAAAAAGTTCAACCCGCTCAGGATCGTAAGGGCTGCTGTTTCATAGGGCTTGGCAAAGCGGGTCAGAAAAAGACCCCAAAGGGTCGTGAAGAACGCCCACAACAGCCACGTGCCGGCTTGCCCACCCCAAAAGGCAGCAAACCGGTAAAGCAGGGGCAAGGAGCGATCCGTGTATTCGTGGACATAGGCAACTTCATACCTTTGGGTAAGGATGAGATACCAGAGGTAGATCATTGTCAAGGCAATACAAAGACCCATCAACAGAAACAAACGGCGAGCAAAAGTCAGTTGCCGAGAGGGTTCGCTGGACCATTGCCTCTGAACTTCCCGTTCCGAACGGAAGAAGGCGATAGAGGCAGCCAGTGCCAAAGCCAGCGATGACCACAGAAGCAATCGTCCTATTAGCACAGTCGGTGCCTCCCTCTTCTCTGCCGACTCACGATCTTCCTGGCTTGGACAACAACCAGGGGGCTGCCCCTATTTTCCGGACCTTTTGTTGGCATTTCTTTGACCGTGCTCATCAATGCCCTGATACTTGGAAGGGCACTTGATGAAGACCCTGTCGGCGTGAAAGTGCCCGTCGTTCATCCGACCAATCAAAACCGCCATCGGCGACTGCTCAAAGCCCCCTGGCGGCACCTGGGAAAGGGTAACGGTGCAGGCATTGCCCTTGGTGTCTTTCGCAACGAATTTTAGGAGACCCGTCTGGGGATCATACCGCCGGCTCTTGTGGTCAATGAAGGCGGCAACCCGAACGGTCCCCCTTCGGACCGTTGCCTCGGGAAAGGTCACATAGGGCTGCACTGTTCCAACCAAGGAATAGATCCCGTAGAGAATCATTCCCATTGCCAATCCGGCAACGCTGATTTTAAAGATCAGGTTTGCGTTCATTCCCTGTCACCTTCGCCAACTGGTGATCCGGATAGCCCCGTGGAGGTCTTTTCGCTTTCCTCCTCCAACTGACGGACCTTTAAATCTAAACGAAAAAGATACGCCATCAGTCCCGCCCAGGTGACCAACCAAACAAGAAAAAAAGGAAGAGCACCTTCCATCTTCAATCCCCCAGAGAAAGACTGAAAAGCCACCGGCGTCGTTCCAAGAAACTGAGTCGCGCCTTCAAAGACGAGATCCACGCATAGACCAACGCGGCGCCCAAAAGACAGAGAAGGAGAACGACCCGGTAGTGCCAGTCCAGTCCGCCCCGAGCAATGATTCCAGAAGGATGGAGGCTCTCCGTCTGCACCGCTGGCAGGTAAGGGATGACGAAATAGAGAGCCACGCAGGCGATCGCACCCAAAATGGCATAAGCAGACCCGATCACCGCCTGCCTTTCGGGGTCCTCCACCGACTGGCGCACGATCAAATAGGCAGCATAGGTGATCAGAACCATCAGCATCGTTGTCTGTCTGGGGTCAAAGTGCCACCAAGCCCCCCAGGCGAGTTTAGAGAAGTAGGCACCCGTCAAGGTCGCCAGAAGGGCAAAAAGAAAACCCGACTCACAAAGTGCCAAACTCCAGTCGTCGTAGCGAGGATCTCGTTTCATCAAGTAGACGCCACCCAAGATCCCTGCTAAAACAAAGCCGAAAAAGGAGACAATGGCAAGGGGGACGTGAACGAAAACGATTTTGGCAATTTCCCCGTTTCCGTAGCGCTGGGCGAATTCCTCCGCAGGAGGCACCCAAAAGAAAGCCAAAACAAAACCCAAAACTAACGGCACCGATGCCGCCACCAGCCACAACAAAACCCCAACCGGTCTTTTCCCTTGCCCTTTCATACTCCTTCGTATTCAAATTGTATCGCTTTCACCCTCATTCCGTGTCAGGCTTTTCACCAGAGTGATGGAAAGAACTGATGGAGGTGGGAGCCACAATGGGGTATCGGACGATCTGGGTGTATCCTTGGGATTTCCTTCTGTTGGGCTCGGAAAGGGTCGCTCAGGACATTGCCTCGGCAGGTCTGGATGCGGTCTCCTGTGCCGCCAAGTATCACAGCGTAGAGCATTTGCTGTGCCGGGGCAAGGGAAACCGTTTCTTCGCAGCGACAGCGAGCGTTTATTTCCGACCCCAACGACGGCTTTATCAAAAGACTTCTCTACAGCCGATCTTATCGCCCCTCTGCCAACAGACCGATCCCTTAGCGGAAGTTTGCAGGGCTGCTGACAAGAAGGGACTGAAGGTGATCGCCTGGACAGTTTTCCTCCACGATTCTGCCTTGGGCAGGAGGCATCCCGATGCTTGTATGGTCAACGCTTTTGGAGATGTCTACTACTCCAACCTATGCCCCGCCAACCCTGAAGTTCGTGAGTTCGTCCGCGCCCTGGTTCAGGACCTGTCCCGCTACCCCCTTTTCGCTATTGAATGCGAGTCGCTGCACTTTGGGGGCGTCGGTCACTATCACGGTCACGAGAAAATCGGTATCCCGCCCAATCCTCCCCTTTGGACCCTTCTGGGGCTCTGCTTCTGTCCTCATTGCCGCTATTTCGCCAGAAAAAAAGGGTTACGGCTCGCAGGACTTCGTTCGCTCGTGGAAAAAGTGGTTCTCGGTGCATTGCAAGGAGGCGGTAACGGCGAACTAAAGAGGACCTTTAAGGAGCCGGACCTAAAGGCTTTCTTCCAAATTCGGGCGGAAATTGTCTCGTCCCTGGTCGCTGAAGCCCGAAGCGTGAGCAAGGTGCCGTTCTCATTCATCTTAATGGGCTCCCCTCAGGACATTGGAGCGAGCGCAGGGTCCCTTGAGGGAGCGGTGGATCGTTACGAAATTCTCGCTTACACTCACGATGCCCATCAGGTCCGCCAGTTAACCGAAGATTTGGTCCGCCAGGTTAAGGACGGCGAACGGTGTGTAACCGGACTGCAGGCGTATTATCCCGCTTCTCCGAACCGACAAACCCTGATTGCGACCGCAACGGCTGCTGCGGAAGGGGGAGCGAAGAACATCTCCTTTTATCACTATGGGATCATGCCACCCTCCTGTTTGGACTGGGTCCGCCAAGCCGTTCACGCCTTCGGAAAAAAGGCAGTTGCAGCGTAAAGGGATCCGCTGACGAGTTCCCAACATAACCATCGCTCATCGGCGGGCTCTCTCAAGACTTTTTACAATTCAGGCACACATCGTCGGTTAGAAGAACGAGGTGAGGGAAATGAGGCTAAGGGATCGGGTCGCTTTAGTGACGGGTGCGGGACGAGGGATCGGCAAAGGAATTTCTCTGAAGTTCGCCGCCGAAGGGGCTACCGTCGTCGTCAACGACATACGGGAAACGGGGCAAGCCGTTGCTGATGACATAAGGCAAGCGGGCGGACGGGCTCTTTTCATTCAGGCTGATGTGGGTAATCGGGATGATGTAAAGGCGATGATGGAGCGGGTGCGGGCAGAACTGGGTGCCCTGCACATTCTGGTCTGCAATGCCGTCTGCTCCACCCAGGACATCCTTCAGGACAACCTGGAACCCAATCTGAGGGTCAATGTCCAAGGGACCTACTGGTGCTGTCTAGAGGCGTTGCCACTGATGAAGGAGTCAGGGGGCGGGAGCATCATCGTCATCTCCTCGGTCAATGCCCTTTTGGGGATGCAAGGGATTCACGCATACTCGGCTTCCAAAGCCGCCCTTATCGGGCTGACCAGGAGCCTCGCCGTCCGTCACGGTCGGGACGGAATTCGAGCCAACGTGGTCTGTCCGGGGACCATTCAGACGGAGATTTGGGAACCGATCCTTAAAGAGCAACCACACATTTGGGATCAAATGGTCCGATGGTATCCCATCGGACGGCTCGGCACGGTGGACGACGTCGCCCATATGTGCCTCTATTTGGCTTCCGACGAGTCGTCTTTCGTCACCGGAGCCGTTATGGTCGTTGATGGGGGACTGACTGCCGGACTACTGGAGTTCGGACAGTTGCGGTAGTTGGCGGACTATGGGCTTTAGGACTATCGTCCTTTAGTGGGAGTGCCCGCATCCAAATCGTTCAGAAAGGATAGAGATCGTTACCCTTTGATATGACGATACCGCTCTCTGGCTTCAGCAGTCCACTTCGTTTCCAAGGCGGTCGCCGTCCTGCGATCGGTCGCCCACGACGGTGCCCGTTCAAGGGCTTCCTTTTCCGATAGGGGCACTCGGCACAGGATTTTGGCTGCCTGCGGACCGGATAAGCCCCGTTTCAATAAAGCCGACCACGCCTGCCGCAGTTCCCGATGATTGGTCACCAAAAGAGCACCGAGAAGGCTGTTAAGAATGTCCATCCTTGTCTCGCCCTTTTTGCCGTCGTATCGCAAACCAGGACGAAACTGAAAGGGGTTGACCGTGATCACGGAATCGTCGCCGAGTTTCTCATAAAGTTGGGGAAGGATGGACATTCGGGCAAGGGTAAACTGTTTGGGTCCGTCCCGATGACCCATCGGCAGCATCCACAACCGCTGCCCCTTTTCCGATAACACAAACTCCACAAAGGCTCGTGCCGGAACCAAATGGGGTGCTCCCTTGAGACAACCGATGCCGTCGGGGTTGATCACAGTCAAGCCTTTGGGATAGACGAAACCAAGAGTCTCTTTGCCGACCTCGGCGATCTTTGCCCAAGCGTAAAAGTCAATGGACGGACCGCAAGCGACTTCCCCCGTGCTGACATCGGTGACCACATCCTCCGAGCCGGCAGTGACCCTTTTACTGTTGGCGAAGAGTGCCGTCAAAACCTGCCAGCCCTTTTCCCAGCCGTAAGCCTGGAGAATAATCTCGCACATCATATGGGCACTGCCGCTTCTTCTTGGGTCGGGCACCTCCACCCAACCCGACAGGGCGCCATCCGCCAGGTCCTCCCACACCAGTGGCGGGCGCGCCTTCAACAGTTGGAGCAGGCGTTTGTTGTAAAGAATTCCAAAACCGGAAAGAGCCGATGCATACCAAAAACCGTCCCGATCGTAGAGGGGCACTCCCGACGCTGTTGTCGGGAGACTTCGCAGGACTTTTGGCGCAATTCGGAGAGGTTGAAGGATTCCCTCTCTCTTCAATTGAAGGTAAGGGTCCATTCCACCTCCCCAAACCAGGTCAATGCCGATCCCCTTTGGGTTCTTGGCGAAACTGGTCCGCAAGAACCGCAGGACCGCCAAAGTCCCCCCTACATCTATCCATTGAAGACGGATAGAGCGGTTGAAGGTCTTTTGATAGTGGTCACGAAAAGCCCTTTCAAACTCTATCCGAATGCCCTCCCAGTGCGGCGAGATGAGGACCAGGCGGTCCTCCTGTGCAAAGACAAAGGAGGAAAGGAGGGTTAGGTAGACCGTCAAAACCCATTTTGTCCTTATCATCGTAACACCCTGGTGAATTCTATCCAACGTTAATTCGTTTTACTATATGGTGACCGATAAGGGGAAAGAGCAATGGCGCCGATAACGGAAACGGAGCATCTGACCCGGGAGCAGGAACACTGTCTGGAACTGATCTGGATTCAGCAGCACGAAAAGGCCCATCCACCCTATCTGAATCAATTAACCCCGTCCCTGACGGCGGAGACGACAGCCAGTCTGGAGCAGCAGGGATTTATCTGGAACGACTCGGGTGCGTGGCGGCTGAGCGCGAAAGGTCAGGAGGTCGCCAGGAAGATCCTGCGAAGGCGACGACTGGCAGAGCGCCTTTTGGCGGATCTGTTGCAGACTTCTGGGTCCATTTTGGACGAGGCGGCGTGCAGTATGGAGCACTTTTTGCACGCCGATTTGGAAGAAGCCGTCTGCACCCTTCTGGGTCATCCCCGGTTCTGCCCCCACGGAGGAGAGATTCCCCAGGGTCGGTGCTGCGAGGAAGCCCGTCAGTCGGGAACCCGCCTCATCGTCCCTCTTTCGGAAATGAAGGTAGGCGAGACAGGGGTCATCGCCTACCTGCAGTCAAAAGATCCCGGTCAAATGCAGAAATTGATGGCGATGGGGGTTTTGCCTGGGGAAGCGATCAAACTCATCCGGCGGTTCCCGTCTTTCGTCTTTGAAGTGGGACTAACTCAATATGCTGTTGACGACGCCATCGCCGATCATATTTACATCCGTCTTTCCCCACCCAGCCGGGACCTCTCCCGATAGTCAAATTGCCAAATAATCAGATTGCCGGAACCTTTCCCCCTTCCTTTCCCGTCTAAAGGACCATAAAAAACGACCTCTTTTGACGGGGGAGGACAAAATGAAATGGCTGATGACCTCACTGGCGATGGCGGTCATCGTGAGCGTCGTCTTCGGTCCGGTTCACCTTAGATCCTACACCATTGGCGATCCGATCATTGATGAATCGCTGGCAATCTTCCCCATCACCTCTACGACAAGGACACCGAGGACCGATTACTTGACTTTAACGGAAGCCCAGGCGGAGGGTCTGGTCACGATCAGCGAAGTCGGCGAGGGAACGGTCCCCGATGT
>JANXBO010000049.1 GCA_025057575.1 Candidatus Caldisaccharidevorator malaysiensis | reverse complement strand
GATAGCGAGAACGATGAGGAGGCGGTTCATCTCTTTACCCCCTTACTCTCCGAAAACGGCTGCATCGGCCATTCGGGTCCACCAGTTCTTTTTCGTTTTGGTCACCCATTTAACGTGCCCATCGGCGAAAAGAAGGTTGAAGCCCCGGGCGTGACGGCGCTCCAGACGCCCTCGCTTCTGCCCGTCGGGCTCCCGACATCCGCCTCTTGGGCTTTCGTGGTCCGCGTCTCGGAAGATCCGAAAGATGGCGATGGTGCTGGAGAACCGCCACAGATCACAGTTCGGATTGCCATCACCCAGACCGATCGTCCAGGCGGGGTCCTGGATCATGGCATCTTTGGCTGCTTCGTCCAGAACAGTGCCGCCCACATTTGGGTCGTAAACTTCCCGCCAAGTCATTCCCCAATAGCACGACAGACCCGTTGCGTCAGGGCAGTTCGCACCACCATTCGACCACTCGTTGCCGTTATCGTAACCCTCATTGAACTGGTAGCCGAGCGGCCAGGGTCGGGAAGAAGTGGCTAGAGGGGGATCACCCCAGAGCCCGATGACCGGTGCGCATCCTGCCCTGCCCCCGTCCCGAACGACAGCGAAGTTAGTGGAAGGGCAGGCAAACATCTGGGTGTTGCGGATATAAGGCTGGCAAAAGTCCATCCAAAAGAGATGGGGACAGTTGCCCCAGCGGTTCGGGTAGGAATAGGCAGACGGAAAACCTCCGTCGTAGTCCTGGGCATACTGAAGCCAAGCAAGACCGACCTGCTTTAGGTTGCTGGTGCACTGCGCCTGACGAGCCTTATCTCGTGCCTGGCTAAAGACAGGAAACAGAATACCGGCAAGGATCGCAATGATAGCGATCACCACCAGCAGTTCTATCAAGGTAAAACCTCTGCGGCTGTTCATAGCAAGTCCTCCTTCCTAGCGTCTGTGCTTTTCCGGACTACTCCATATATTCAGTTAGCATTGCAATTTCTGGTTACTTTTTTGCATTTTGGGGTTAAGGAGAATCCCTTTCTGGCGGCACCCAGCGAGAGGGGGACAGGCTCGGGAAGGGTTCATTGATCGATAATTAGATGGTTGTTCTCGGCTACAGAGGGGGAAATCCAGGGAAAATATCGTGACCCTTCTTTCCCGCAGCAGCGTCAACGCTCAGCCAGACGCCTGCTGCTATTAGTTCTCCCAGAACCAAACCGATAAAACCAGGGAGAAGAGACCGGTAAACAGCCAACCCCAAATAGCGAAGGACAATCCCTTTGACAGCCCAGCCAAGGAAAACGGACAGCCATATGCGGCGGATGACCAGGGAATCCGCTAAAGCGAAACCTAAAGGGTGGACAGGAAAACCTGGCAGTCGTTGATGGCAAGTCACTAAAAGAGCGGAAAAACTGACCCCGGCGATGATGCCAACGGTAGCTTTCCGATCGGGTGGTGCAGGTGACCGAAGCCAACCCAGATACTTGTCCCACGCCCATCGGCTTAGTCTTGTGAGATAATGATAGTGAAGGTTCAACCCTCCAAAACGGTAGATGACCTTTAGAGATGATCCCATTGAGGCGAGGCTGGCGATCAGTCCGCCAATAATGAGGTTTGGAAAGAGCCACCTTTCAGAAAGCCCTAAACAGGATGCAATATGGACCGAATTGAGAAGATACGGAAGGGGAACAACGTCTCTCTCCATCATATAAGCCATATGGGGAAACATCATCACGACTAGGTTCTTTAAACCCAGGCTCGTTTGACCGAATAGGTAGCCACTGACATTGTGGGGATGAAAGTCCATCCCGATAAACATACAGCCAGCTTGACAGGAAATGCGGGCAAGGACGAGGCAGACGACAAAATAGATAATGAAATATCCGAGCGAAGCCCACCAGTCTGCCCCCAACCAGGTCCATAGAAAAGCAAGTCCCCCGAAACCGATAAGGAAAAGAACCAGCCCGAATCTTGTGGCAACGACCCCTTCGGTCTGTTTTTGGCTTTTCCAAGTCCTGATGGCAAGCACTCCCGCAAAAACCAGGAAGGCGCCGATCTCGTGGCTTCTGGTAATGGCTCGGATTCCTCCATAGTCCACACCACCAGCGGGAAGACCCAATGCGAAAAGAATCACCATTTCCACATACGACAGAAGGTGAAATAGCCAGAAACCGACTGCCACTTCTGCCGGAATCAGATAAGTGGTTCCAATGACCGACGGGTAGATCCCGACCGGTGCACTCTCGTAAGAGATTATCGCCCAGGGAGGGGATGCAAACAAAGCATTCATTTTGATGAACTGACGGATGTTCAGAGTCGGCAATACGGGAAAGTAGTGGGACAAACCGTTCCAAGAGTGAAGCAAACAACTAACGAAAAGCCCTGTCCAAAGCGCACGAGTCTTCCAGAGCGATTGGTTCTTTTGGAGCATTTCAACGACAATGCGGGCAATAGGAAAAATGAGTTTTTCCTGATTTGCCCACCGCCGGTAGAAAAAAAGAGTGAGCCCGATTAACGACACGAGAAGAAAGAAAGTGCTGAGTGTCCAGATCAATAAGGCTGGCTGCCATTGGTCCCAAGGCACCGCACCCGATGGGTTGCCTTCGTAGAAGGCTTTAATGAACAATTTCTCCTTCGGAAATAAGTGTTGCGGAACAAGGGGTTGAAGAAGGTCGTAATTGTTGGCAGGGTTGGCGTAATAAAAAGGGGCAACCGGTAAAGTGAGGGGAAGAACCGAATAGGAACTGGACCAAAAGCGGGTTAGTGCGAACGGAAGGCAAAAAAGGAGAGCCAACTCTGGGACCGTTAACGACCGGCTCAAACGCTTTAGGAACGGTTGGAAAACCCAGAGGAGAAGGAGCAGAACAACAACCGGTCCGACGGGGAGTTGTCCGTAAGCAATCCGAGATCCTTCAAGGCGAAGGTCTAAATGGGCTCGCAGCCACGCCAACAGGCAGACAATAAAAAACCCCAGCAGCCCGACCCAGTATCTTAAATGCCTTGCAGGAACAACTTTAGGTGTTGCCCTTACCTCGGTCGTTATCACAGACGGTCCCATTGACTTTGCTGACAGTGAAAGATACCTATTGCTCACCGTCGCTGGTTTTTGTTGGCATCCCGCTGGTAAACATATGCACCGGCACTTTGCAATTTCTGGTGACTTTCTGCAAAAGTTGAAAACGACCTAAGAGATTAAGAGAAGGGATCACTGTCCCCACGAGCGCACATTATGGAAGGAAACAATTGCTGTTCTTGAAAAAATCAGCGAGAGCAACCTGTTGCGCTTCCAGTGAAAGTTAAGAGGCAACCGATTGGACCGCCGGCAGCAAGACAAAAGGTGACGGGTGGGTCTCTTGCTCCAGAACTTCTCGGAAAGTCTGCGAAACGTCTTTTTTGTCCAACTTTTTAAAGGCGGTCAGGAGGATGTAGCCAGCATCGTGACGAAGCCAAGAATCTTGCCACCATTCCTCCTTCTCCCGACCCAAATAGATGGCACGGGCAAGAGGAAGCGTTCGTTCTAAATCCGCACGCGCCATCGTGTTCAAGACGCAGCGATGAAAGAGCCTTTTGTGGCGATGAGTGGAGAGAAGTTCTCGCTCCAAAAACTGAAAAAAGACCGGCTGCTCCATTGCCCTGAGGGCGGAAAATCTAACGAAGACAAGGGGATCCTGAAAGCCTTCTACGACAACCCGTTGGAGAGAATCGGGATGGAGACCACGGGCGGCATATAGGGCGCCGCTTCTCTGGATCGGGTCACGGGATCGGATTCCTTTGAGGACCCTCTCTTCAGAGGTGCCACCCTTGGGAAGCCATTCGCCGGCGTGCTCCAGTGCTTTTTGAGGGTCTATGCGGGCTAAGGTAACGGAGACGAGGGACTGGGTCAGGCGGTTGACAGTCCCCGGCGCGGCTTCGGTGAGAAGGGAAGGGTTGCAGCGGGCGTAAAAGCCAATCGCCTTCGCCATCAACCTTCCACGCCATTTTATGCTCCAATCCTGATTTGTGTGAAGGTCCCTGGTGAAAAAGGACAGAGACTCGCAAACGATGCTGTAAACCTGAGGAGCGGGTGATCGCCTCATCACGTCGGGATAAAAATGGTTGCAGAGGGGACAGGGGCAAATTATGTCCTTCGGTCGAGAATAACGGGACTCCAGAACCGATCCTAAGACTCCGAGATGCAGACGGTGGACCCAATTGCTATCCCAGGGTTCTGTTTCCATATTGTGCAGGATCCATAAGCCCGCAACTTGGTGAAGCGGATCATCGCTTTCCACTAAAACTTGTGTCCCTTTTTTGGCAGCCTCTTTTTCATCAGAACTAAGATAAGAAGCAACGGCAGCCAGAGCAAAACCGGCGATTTCCCTATTGCGACCAGTGGTTTCCTGAATGGTGGACACCAGTTCCGCCAAAAGGCGCCCGCGATTCTCGCCCCTGCTGCGACCAGTTAAGAGGCAAACCCAGGGAGTCTGATGCCATCTCTTGATCAGTCGGCTCTTGCTGTAGGGAGCCGGTCGGTCCCAGCCCATCAATTCGTAGAGAACATAGGCTCGTTCCGAAGGGGGCACGGTAGCCAGAAGGACCGCCCTTGCCAAATCTCCCGTCCCTTGATCAATAGGGACTTCATATTGGAAACTATCCTCTAAGGTCTCCGGCTCCTCGGGCAGGGCAAACCCTGTCTGATATTGGGAGAAAACTCTCAGAAGGTGCAGTCGGACGCAACGGTAAACCCAGGTGCTTTTCGCTGATCGGCTCGGATCGTAGGTTTTCAGGGCGTGGTAAGCGCTCAGCCGCGCTTCCGCCAGAAGGTCTTGGTAAAACTCTGGAATGCAAACATTCCGACAGACGATACTGGCAATGGCTTTGCGGATCAGGGGCTCCAGGGCTGCAACCTCGTCCCAGAGATGGTCGCCCATTAGCACACTCCCATTTCCAAATTGTAGTGCGGTTTCAACACTGCTAACGCTCAGGTCTCAATCTTTCGGAAATCGGCGATCTGCAACAAACAGTTTTCAATCCTTTTCAATAGGCTTAAGCGGTTTCGGCGGACACTTTCTTCGGGATGCATTACCAAAACATCGTCAAAGAACCTATTGATGGCGGGTGCCAGTTCACTGATCGTCCGAAACGCTGCCCCAAAATCTTCTTCTTCAACCTGTTTGTTAAAGGAGCCCGCTATTTGGGTAACCATCTGATAAAGTTCTGTTTCCGCAGCCTCCATCAGCAGATCGGTATTAACGGCATCGTTCATTGACTCGCCTCTTTGCCTTGCCTGGAAAAGGATGTTCGTGACCCTTGTAAAGGCGGTAACGGCATCGGAAAAGGTAACAGGGTTCTTTTTCCTCTCTTCCTGCAGCGCCTGAGCCCTCAGTAGCGCTGCCCGCACATTGTCAAAACCTGCTGCTAAAACCGCACGGCGAAGGTCGTAATCAATCCCCCTCTCTTCCATCAAAGTGTCCAGGCGCGTTTCCAAAAAAGATGTCAACCGCTGCCGAGTTTGTTGCGGATCGTCGGAAAGAAGGACTGCCTCCGAGATGATTTGGAAGCCATCTGACAAAAGGTCGGACAATCTCAGGTGTTTTCCAGGTTCCGTTTCTGCCAACAACTGCACGAGGGTGGATGCCGCTCGCCTCAGCCCCAGAGGATCGTGGGATCCCGTCGGCATCAATTGCCGATCAAAACAAGTGATAAGGGTGTCCAGCCGATCGGCAATCGCTAAGGCAACACCGATCCGGTTCCTTGGCAGAGCAGTGCCTGGTGCCAGCGGTTTATAGTGGTCTTCCACGGCGATGGCGACCTCTTCATCTTCCCCGTTTTGTCTGGCGTAATGACCGCCGACCCAACCCTGAAGTTCGGTGAACTCGTTGACCAGTCTGGTTGCCAGATCCACTTTGCACAGTTCCGCTGCGCGGATTGCCTTTCCCAAATCCAATCCCATACGCTGGGCCAGTTTCCCCATCATTTTCATCAGTCGTTGGGTCTTGTCCGCCATCGTGCCAAGACCCTCTTGAAAGACGATAGAACGGAGCCGCAGCGATAAGTCCACAAAAGGCACCTTTTGGTCTTCTGCTAACGAAAAGGCAGCATCTTCAAAGCGGGCTTCCAAAACTCTTTTGTTCCCCTTCAAGACCTTTTCCTCGTCCTCCGGCTTGCCATTGCAGATGACAATGAAGTGAGGCAGCAGCGTCTTTGCATCGTCATAGCGCAGGACGGGAAAGTATCGCTGATGGTGCCTCATTACTGTTTTCAAGAGAACTTTTGGGAGAGACAAAAACCGGTCATCAAAAGAACCAAGTAATCCATAGGGTGCTTCAACGAGGAAAGTCACTTCTTCCAACAAGTCCTCGTCAATTTCTGGTCGCCCGCCAACCGATTGGGCGAGGCGGACGGCGAAACGGGCAACCATCTCCTTTCTCGCCTCCGGGTCAATGACGATGCCCAGTTGGTCCACAACGGTCCAATAGTCGTCGGCACAATTGAGTGTCGCTTCCAAACCTGCCTTAAACCCTCCCGCCAGCCGCCTGCCGAAGGTGCGCCGACCGCTGACCACCCCCGCGATCTCAAAGGAGATGATCTCAGACCCCAAAAGAGCAACGATCCATCGGATCGGTCTCCCAAAGCGAAAGTTCGTTGCTTCCCAACGCATCGTTTTTGGAAAGGACAACCGCCGGATTACCTGAGGAAGAACTTCAGAAAGGACTTGTAAAGCGGGCTGTCCCTTCTCCTCCCGCACGATGAAGACAAATTCCCCCCGATCCGTCTTGCGAACTTCTAATTGGTCAACGGCGACACCGTGCGCCCGGGCAAAACCGAGGGCAGCGGTAGTGGGCTTGCCGTCCTGGTCGTAAGCCTGCTGGCGGGTCGGTCCCCTAATCTCCCGAAGGAGCGGCGTCTGTTGCTCGGCAACACCGGTAACAAAGGCGACCAAACGCCGAGGTGTGCCGAAGGTCCGGCAGGACTCAAAAACCAGGCTTTTCTCCTGCAAACTTTCCTCTAAAAGATTCTTTAACTGTGACAGGGCACCTGCTAAGAACCTTGCCGGTAATTCTTCCGTGCCAACCTCCAGTAAAAGGTTTTTTGCCATTTTTTCCTCCTTCTTTCCTGGTCTGCTAAGCCTATCGTCGTCTCGTTCTTTCGTCCAGTTTTAAAGATTTTTTCTGTCATCAGTCAAGGGTGACCTGTTACCATTTGGCTGACCTGATTGCAAAATAACAAGACAGGGAGGACTGTGGATGGCAACGGGGACAAAAGTGGAGATTGTCTTGACGGTAAACGGGCGACAATACGAGTTGGCAGTAGAGCCTCGTGAGCGGCTGTTGGATGTTTTGCGCTACCGCTTGGGCTTGACGGGGACGAAAGAAGGCTGTTCCACCGGCGACTGTGGGGCGTGCACGGTCCTCTTGGACGGAGAACCGGTGACTTCCTGCCTGGTTTTGGCAGTTTCCGCCAACGGACGAGCGATCACGACCGTGGAAGGGATTGCGGAAGGGGGAAATCTCCATCCTGTTCAACAAGCCTACGCTCTGGAAGGCGGTCTTCAGTGTGGCATCTGCACTCCCGGTTTCATTGTAATGTCTAAAGCCCTCCTGGACAGGGATCTTGATCCGTCCCCCCGCAAGGTGCGCTATTGGCTTTCAGGGAATCTATGCCGGTGCACTGGCTATCACAAGATCGTTCAGTCCGTTCTCACGGCGGCGCGGATGGTGAGGGAAAGAGCGTCCCAGACAAGTCAGCCCGCCGGCTGAGAGGAAACGACTCTTTTGATCAGATCAATAGAGCCAGAGCCGATTCGCACCACAGCGTAGTCCCCTTGGGCGGTTGTGCCTACATTTAGGATTATCTGCCCGCTCTTTAGCGTTCTCATCTGCGGGCGGTGTAGGTGTCCGCAGAGATACAGTTTTGGTTTCACCAGGCGGAAGGCTTCCAGGAAAGCCCGCTGACCCCCGTGGCTCCCTTTAGGTGTCAGATCTGCCAGACCAATCGGGCAACCGTGAGTGATGAAGATAGAAACCCCCTTATCCTGAAGCACTTGGGCGGCGCCAACGATTTCCTCATTGGTAATGTAGTATGGCTTCCTCTTTGATTTCGCCCAAATGCCACTAATCCCTGCAATAACGGCATCCCCCACTTGAACAACGCTTCCATTGGCAATCAAAATGGGGCTTCCATCACGATTCTTTAGGCTCGCCAGCAAAGACAGGTCATCGTGATTGCCAAAAACTGTGTAGATAGGAACTCTATCTAAAAGGTGCCGAAAATCGGCTTCACTAACCTCATCCGGATCGCCCCAGTCGCCAACGGAGAGAATGAGGTCGGGTCTTTCCGACTCCAGAGCCCGCCACAGATAGGTCCAGTCCCCGTGAAGATCGCCGACAACAAGAACAATTAACCCCACGACGACTCACCTGAAGAATTCATCTTAAAATGAGCACCTACCAGAAAAGCAACCAGTTAGACCTTTTGTCGGGAGCAAGGGAACACGGACTGACTTTAGTCCGACCTTCAACCAGATCCCTTCAGATCTGATTGCCAAGAGTTGCGGGACTTAACCAATGTTATTACCGTTGAGCAGGGGAAATGGGGATTGATGACAGGTAAACGATTGTAAATGTAGCCAACTGTTCCATCGGTAAGACAAACCTTGGACCAGCCACGCCGGGACGCCATCGTCGGTGAAGATAGGCGGACACCTTCTGCTTCCACTGCCAGAAAGCCCCTGGGACTACCAGTAAGGCAGTCATCTCGGCGCACGCCATCTTGGATGCGAAGTGCGTCCTTAACTATCCAAACACTCTTGAAGCGTCTGTTTTATCAAGCGACAAACGGTCAAGAGCGAGTGATCGCTGACGAAATCCGTTAACGGTTGCCGCGTGCTGATGTGAATGCAGCCACCCGCCCAGCCCTGCAGGCGGGGGGTCTACTGGCGCCAACCGATCGGACCACCGTTCAAAGTAGTGCTCCGGTCGCTGCCCGTCTCTAAGTCGGCGCAATTTGGGATCCATATAAAACCACTGGGGAGGGATCATCGGATAGTCGGCTGGCAAAAGAAGGAGGATTGCGGTGGTGGAATAGTTAAAACCCTTGGGCAAAGGAAAATCGTAGATGACGACCCCGCCACCATCAGGATCTACATCGGTGCGCTTCCTTAAAAAATAGAAAGCCACTGCAGAGGCGGCTTTGTGCCTAATTCTCTGCAGATGGGGGCTGGACACACTACTAACTCCTCACCGGACTCCCAAACGGGCAGATCTTTCGCTGCGGGACCCAACTCGGGACATCGTCCAGGCTCCGAGGGTTTCGTGACCGAATGATGGGATTGGTGGAGCGGTTGCTCGCTCTCGGTAGTTCCGGAAGCGCATATTCTTCGCCGTTAAGGCTCCCGAGAGAGAAAGGGAACATCTACAACTTGGTCGTGCTTTTGCATCGCGACACCTGCTTTATCTGCCCTATAATCTCATTCGCAAAGCATCTTGGGAGACGGCGGTGAGCGCTATCATAATGTTCCAGGAGCCTGAGAAATGAGGTGAGAGACAAAGACACAGGGAGAAAAGAGGACGGTAGGGAGGTCTTTAAGAGCAGGCGAGGGATCTAAATCTTGATCGGGACGACCATCGCCACCCGGTGGCACATCGTTAGTCGGGTCGGGGAGGGATGGTGGTTTGCCGTTTACCGCGCCCGCGATCGGATAACGGGGCAGATCCTCGCTATCAAAGTTCTCAAACCCCAGTATTGCAGCCTTGCGTCCGTTGTGGAGAGTTTGCTTCATTCATCGCAAAAGAACTTGGGTCTTCAACATCCCCACCTGGTCCGTTTCCATTCCTGTGGGATGACCGATGACGGGCAGGCAGCCTATTTGGCGTGCGATCTAGTGACCGGCACGAGGCTTTTTGAAAGGGTGTCCCGACGACTACCCCTCCCAGTAACGGAGGCATTGAACCTTATCGTCCAAATTGCGGACGGACTCGCCTATCTGCACCGACAGGGTCTTGTGCACGGGGACTTGCGCCCTCATAACATCCTCATTTCCTCCCGTGGAGAGGCGAAAGTCAGCGATTATGGTTTGTGGTCTGCCTTCCTTGCCTCGCGAGTGACCGAGGCGGAATGGCTGGAGAGAGCGGCTCCTTATCTGGCACCGGAACGCTTTCAATCAGATCAGGCGACGGCTCAAAGCGATGTCTACTCTTTAGGGGTTATCCTCTACCAGATGCTGACGGGGCGATTGCCCTTTGAAGGGCAGCGGGTCGGCGATATCGCCCACCTTCACTCTACGGCGCCGGTGCCGCTGTCCAGTGGTTTGAATCCGGCGGTGCCGCTGAGTGTGGATACCCTGATCCTGAGAGCGATGGCGAAGACTCCAGCCCAGCGTTTTGAATCAGCAGATGCTTTCCGAATTGCCGTCCAAGAGGCACTCGCCGATTGGGAAGAGAAGCCGCTGGTCAGGGCTCCAGTGCCAGAACCCGTCTCCGATTTTGGTTCTTTTGAGAGTCCTGCACAGCGACAAGTGTCCGAGAGGACATGGTGGGACCGGCTCGGATCGGTCGGGGGTCTGCTTTTGGGCGGCATTGCCAGTGCCGTGGCGCTTCTCGTTCTTCTTTACTTTTTGTTGATCGGGACCGTGCCAGAAGAAGTTATCGTTCCCGAGTTAAAGGGAATAAATCTATCGGAAGCACAGGTTCTGGTCCGAGAGAAGGGTTTGTCACTGGTGATTGTCGGCAGACGGAGCGAATCGGGAACACCTGCCGGACAAATTCTTGAAGTGGTGGATCCTCTCCCGGGAACCAAGGTTCGTCAAGGTCGGGTCGTTCGGGTTATCGTCAGTCAGCCGCCCAAGCCGGTTCTGGTGCCCGATGTAACGGGACTGCCCGCCCGTCAGGCAGCGGATCAGTTGACTGCCAAGGGTTTGACGGTTGGGGAGAAAGTTTATGGGCACAGTCAGACGATCGCCTCTGGATTAGTGCTTGGGCAGCAGCCTCCACCAGGGTCGGAAGTGGAGCCCCAGACACCGGTTAACCTCATTATTAGCAGGGGTCCGTTGCCGAAAGGGCAGGATCCTGATTGGTCATCGTTGGGAAAGAGGGTAGTCGCTGCCCGGATTCTGATCACCGTTGGCGGGACCAAAGTTAGTCAGAGTTTGCGGATCGTTACCACGGATTCCACCGGGACCAAGGAAGTCTACCGAAGGGTTCACGCTCCGGGTGATCAGATTGAATTCATCGCCACAGGAACGGACTTTCTCAGCGTAGAGGTTTATGCGGACGGCGAGAAAATCCATTCCCAAGAGGTTCGTCCTGAAGGGGCTGTCTGGTAAGGTGCTGCCCTTTTTACTTGTCAAGAAAAACAAAAAGGTATTTGGTGACGCCGATGGAAGCGTCTGACCAGGACCTTCTGGAGAGAGCCCAAAAAGGTGACGGACCGGCTTTTGACGCATTGGTCAACCGCCATTACAGTCGGATTTATGGCTTGGCTTATCGTTTTTTGGGCAATCGGGATGAGGCGGCAGACGCCACTCAGGAGACTTTTTTGAAGGCTTTCCAACAATTGTCCCGCTTTCGCGGACGGTCCGCCTTTGGGACGTGGCTTTTTCGCATTTGCGTGAACTGTTGTCAAGATATTCTCAGAAAAAGACGAGAAATTGCCGTCTCGCAGTTAGACGGCAATGAGTCAGAAGATATGTCTGTATGGGATCCCAACGAAGGGAATCCTGACGAACTAATTAGCGAAAGAGAACGGGCACGGGCGATCCAGAAGGCGCTGGCTCAGTTAGATCCCGATTTTCGGCAGGTGTTGATCCTCTGCGATATGGAGGGGTTGACCTACTCTGAAGTTGCTGAGATTCTGAGAATTCCCGAAGGGACCGTCAAGTCCCGTTTGCACCGAGCCCGATGGGCCTTTAAAGAGGTTTGGGTCCGAACCAGCGAGGAACAAGGACGAACGGCTGACCGTCAAAAGAGAGGAGAAAGTTTATGACCTGCGAATCAGTTCGGGAACGACTCAGCGCCTTTCTCAGTGAGGAACTGGAAACGGAAGAGCAAAGCAGGATAACGGATCATTTAGAGATCTGCTGGGCTTGCCGACAAGAATGGGAACAGTTGCGAGAAGCCATTGCCGTATTGAAAACAGCACCTGCTCCGACACCCCCCCCTTATTTAGCTGATCGGATCAGGTTAACAACGTGGAACCAGCAATGGTTGGTCCGCCGGGCGACTTTGGTTCGTCAGTGGACTTTTGCCCTCGCTGCCGGGCTTGGTCTTTTTTTGATCGTGATCGCCTATCCTTGGATAGAAATGATGCGGGAAAGGTCGGAACGGAGGGAAGAGAGCCTTCCTGCAGTCGCCAGTGCGCCTGCAATGATGAGGCAGGACCGACCACGAGCGCTGGAGGGGAAACGATTTGCCGATGTAGAGAAGCCTCTGCTGTCCCAACCGGAAGGAAAAAAGGTAATCCCCTCTGTGAAGCCTCCGCCCTCACCGAGAGCAGGGGTGGAAAGATCGCAAAGGCGTTTGCTGGCGGAAGTGCCTGCGGCAACAAGCCCTGGAGTTTTTCACAGTCCTGATAGCCCGTTTCCAGAAAGCGTCGGCGAACTGAAACCCTCGGCAGCCGAACACGAACAACAAAGTCAGCCTTTCCCAACGACACCACCACCGCCTGCAAGCAGTCAAGAGTTGGAGCCCTTGCAGCGCCGTCTAGCGGGTCCCGCCCTGCTTATGGAAAACACGGTGAAGGAGGAGCCGACTTTAAGGCAAGAAGAAAGGGCTGGGACAAAAGAGAGTAAAACGGGGACTGAAAGATCCTCAACGGAGAGGCGCCGGTATGAAATGATTTCTCCCGCACCCGCTCCTTTGCAAAAAGGTCTCGGAGGTTTTGGAGGTCAAGGTCCCGGCGAGCTCGCCGGTCTGGGGGGTATCGCTCCCTTTCGGACGCAGGACCGCTTTGCAGTTCTATCGGCACCCGCCTTGGGTCAATTTTTTTGGATAAAGGTGGAGCCCCTTCTGGTCTCTTCCCCCGCTGTCTTCGTCGTTGGTTTCACACCGGAAACCGCCGGTCCTGTTCAAATCCGAGCGAAGCCTGAATTAGGTCTGGAAGTTATTAACCTTCCCCCGTCGCCGGCAGGGCAAACCGATAGTGATGGCGAGATTGCTTTTGCCGGACCCGTTTCCGCTGAAAAGCCAGGTCGGGTCACCCTTGTGCTCCGAACCAGTCAAGCCGGTGCTCGGCGATTACGGCTAACGGCTCAGACGATTGAGGGACTCAGAGAATCCTGGTGGGTGATTGTTCCCGCTATAACCCCAGGTGGTTTTTCTTCCAACCCTTCCTTTTCCTTTCAGGGTCAGAATTGGGTTTTGATGGATTTACTCCTTCATCTTGCTTGGCAGTCTCAACGACCGTTCCTCGTGCCTGCTTCCCTAACCGATCGCCCTGTATTCTTGAATTTGGAAAAGGCAAGCGTGACCGATGTCCTCTCCCAAGTCAAGAGACTTCTGCAAGTAGAGTGGGAAGAGAGGGCAGACGGCTTCCGCCTAACCGTTCCCGCCTTTTCAAGGTCCCAGGCTGTTCCTTTTACTAAACCCGCTCATCAGTAATTCCTTAATCATTCCTTCGGATGATCCCCCCGCCCTCTGTAGCGAACTGTGTTGACGAAACACAGACACCAATCGCTGAGGTATAAGTCGCTATAGCATCGCCCAAAATGCAAAGATAACATTTTTATCGGTTCCAAAAGGGACCCCATTGCTGCGTCCCAAATGGAGGGCTGCACTGGGAGGGTCAGTTTTTGGGTCGGAAAGAAAAGGAGAAAGGCGGAGAGCAAGAGCGACTGAAGTTGGGGCTGGCGACGGGGGCGTGGGAAAACGAGATCATCTCCTTGTTAGACTCGGCAGATTTCAAGGTGGACCGGCTAACGCCCCACTACGCCATCATAGAGGACCCGCGAATTTCCGACGGCATTCTTAGTTCGTCCAGGGACCTATGGACTATGGTCAGCCAGGGCGATCTGGACGCTGCCTTGGTGCCGTTGGACGATGTGGCGGAAGAGATGCACAAGAGACCGATCGTTAAAAGCCTCGTCGTGGAACCCATCGGCGCCGACCTAATCTTGATCGTGAGAGGGAAACTTTGGCAGGAGCGAGGCGCAGAAATCAAAGAGATTTTGCTGCTCCTAAGGGGCGTCGTGGAGGCGCGGGGGAGAGTTCTTCTAAAACTACACATTGACGAGAATCGGCTCAACGATATTCTTACTCTTCTGCCATCACTGAAAGCGCCCACCGTCTCCCCACTAGCGGGAAGCGATCCGAAAACTTTTGCCGTGGAGGCGGTCGTCCCGAGATCAGAAGTCAACTTTTTGATTCCCAAACTCCTGATGGCGGGTGCCACTGATCTGATAGAATTGCCGATTAGCAAATTAATCAAGGGATCTGAGGGGCTGACCTGATCACCCGATTGGTTTGGTTAAAAAGGTGAGGGGCGTGTCCAAGGACACCTCTTTGAAATGGACCCCAATGTTCCGCCAATATCAGGCCATTAAGGCGCGGTATCCCGGCGTTTTGCTCTTGTTTCGATTGGGCGACTTTTATGAGATGTTTGGGGAAGATGCTCAAATCGGCGCCCAAGTCCTTCAACTTTATTTAACTTCACGGGAGATCGGGAAAGGCAACCGAGTGCCGATGTGCGGGGTCCCCCACCACGCCATTGATCGGTATGTCGCCAAACTCTTGCAGGCGGGTTACAAAGTAGCCCTTTGTGACCAGTTAGAACAGCCCAACCCCAAGAAAAAACTGGTGGACCGCGATGTTACCCGGGTTTTGACCCCTGGCACTCTGGTGGAGGACACCTACCTGGATGCCCGAAGACCCAACTACCTGGCTGCTGTCCTTCCCGACGATCAGATGCGCCAGTTTGGTATCGGGATTGCGGAAGTTTCTACGGGTGAATTCCGAGCGGGTGAGGTCTGGTCGGACCAACTTTGGAGTCTCCTCTCCAGCCTTCAACCCTCGGAAGTGCTGGTGCCGTCCTTGCTGGCAAATGACGAGGAATGGCTGAGTGGCATCAGAAGCCTTGGCGACCCCGTTATTACCCCAGCGGAAGGGGACCCCTTTCAAGAACCCGAAGACATTCTCAAGCGTCATTTTGGTGTCACGACCCTTGATGGGTTTGGTCTGGAAAATCGCCCCTTAGCGATTCGGGCTGCCAGCCTTCTGGTCACCTACATCAGACAGACCCATATCTCCGCCTTAGACCACCTAACAGGTCTCTCTTTACTCAACACAGAGGATTACCTGATCTTGGACAGCGTCGCCCAAAGGAACTTGGAACTGACCGCGTCCCTCCGAGATGGATCTCAAGAGGGAACCCTTCTTTGGGTTCTTGACAAGACCGTTACGGCGATGGGTGCCCGTCTTTTGCGACGGTGGTTGTTACAGCCTTTGGTTCGGTTGTCAAGCATTGAGGAAAGACTGGATGCTGTTGAAGAACTTTTCAAAGCCACCTCTCTCCGCCAAGAGATTCGCGAAGCCTTCAAAGGGATGCCGGACCTGGAGAGAATGGTCTCCCGCGCAGCAACAGGATTAGCCACACCTCGCGACTTAGCCCAGGTCCGTCAATCGTTGCGACTTGTTCCGACCCTTAAGGGGCTTCTGGAAGGATGTCGTTCCGATTTACTAGTGCGTCTTCGCTCGTCCCTCAACTTTAGTCGCTCACTCCTGGAATTGTTAGAGAGGGCGCTGGTTGATAGCCCTCCGGCACGGCTGACGGACGGTGGCATTTTCCGAGACGGCTATCATCGGGAATTGGACGAGGTCCGCCAACTGGCAAGAGAAGGCAAAAACCTGATGACCCAACTGGAAGCCGAGGAAAGGGACCGGACGGGAATCAAGAACCTGAAGATCGGTTTCAATCAAGTCTTTGGTTACTACATTGAAGTCTCCAAGGTGCATACAGATAAGGTCCCGGCTGACTATATTCGCAAACAGACCCTTACCGACTGCGAACGATACATCACTCCTACCCTGAAAGACTTGGAGTCCAAAGTCCTCGGGGCGGAGGAGAGGATGTCCCAACTGGAGTATGAACTGTTCTGTCAAATCAGACAGACCGTCTCTCGGCATAGCGAGGAACTGCTCCAGACAGCGCGAGCCATCGCGGAACTGGACGTTTTGTCTTCCTTCGCCGAACTCGCAGTGCGCAACAACTATGTTCGTCCAAAAATGACGGAAAACCCTGAAATCTGGATTCGGGCGGGTCGCCATCCCGTTATAGAGCAAGTTCAAAAGGACCGTCCGTTTGTTCCCAACGATGCAACGCTGGATACGGAGGAACATCAACTGATCATCATCACAGGACCCAATGCGGCGGGCAAGAGCACTTATCTTCGGCAAGTGGCTCTGATCGTGTTGATGGCTCATATGGGAAGTTTCGTCCCTGCAGAGGAGGCAGTCATCGGCATCTGTGATCGGATTTTCACCCGCATCGGTGCCCACGATGAACTGGTGCGAGGACAGAGCACTTTTATGGTGGAGATGTCCGAGACGGCGAACATTCTCAACAATGCCACAAAAAGAAGCCTGGTTTTGGTGGATGAGGTCGGAAGAGGGACCTCTACCTACGACGGCATTGCCATTGCCTGGTCCGTCGCAGAGGAACTCTACCGGCTGGGCTGCCGCTGCTTGTTTGCCACTCATTACCATCAGTTGACCCGCTTAGAAACCTACCTCCCGAAAGTTAAAAACTACCGAGCGGTGGTCAAGGAGGAAGGTGATAAGGTCATCTTCCTCTACCGGATCTTGCCGGGAGGAACCGACAAGAGTTACGGTATTCAGGTAGCACGCTTAGCGGGTCTGCCCAGTCGGGTCATTGAGCGGGCTCACGAAATCCTTGAGGCACTGGAGGATGAAGGAAGCGGAAAGGAACCCGTTGAGGGGCGGCAAGAGAGTGAACTGGAGGGACTCCAACTAAGGCTCTTTGAGTTCTTGCCTCATCCCCTTGTGGAAAGGGTCAAGCAAATTGACCCGGACTCCCTGTCGCCCAGAGAGGCTCACCGCCTCCTATACCAGTTGAAGCAAATGGTGGAAATTTAGCCTAATTGGTTCTGGAGTTACGAACCCTGGCGTTAAAAAGTTAGAAAAGAATCGGATTGATAGAAAGCCAGTCTAATGGCGTTTGCTGATCGGACCATCACGGGCTTCAATTGCCGAATGAAACCAAAGACTCTTGTGATAGCGACGCTGAACGAGAACAAGGCTCGGGAGATCGGAGACCTGCTAACAGATCTTCCCGTTCACCAGATATCTTTATCCGAACTTGGACTAACGGAGGGTGCTGAAGAGCGGAGCCTTGTTAGCGAGTCGGTTGCCCGTGCTAAAGCCATCAGCGCGACTCTACGAACCGCCTTACCGGCTTTGGCGGAAGATGTGTCCCTTGAGGTGGACGCTCTCAACGGAGCACCGGGTCCGCTGGCTCGTCGCTATTTCGGACCAAATCTTTCCGATAGGGACCGA
Organism: Candidatus Caldisaccharidevorator malaysiensis; assembly: GCA_025057575.1. Classification (GTDB taxonomy): domain Bacteria; phylum Armatimonadota; class Fervidibacteria; order Fervidibacterales; family Fervidibacteraceae; genus Caldisaccharidevorator; species Caldisaccharidevorator malaysiensis. Next base: position 3,255 of record JANXBO010000049.1, on the reverse strand, counting down.
TGCCAAGCCCTTTTGAGAATGCTGGACGGTGTCCCCATTGTCCGCCGACGATGTCGTTTTGTTTGTGAGATGGCGGTTGCTTTCCCTTGGGGAGAAGTTTTCGGAGCGCAGGGCGTCCTGGAGGGATGGATCGCCCTTGAACCTGCTGGACATTTCGGCTTTGGTTACGATCCGATATTCTTCGTCCCGACAATGGGCAGGACACTGGCACAACTGAGTTTAAAAGAAAAAAATCAGATTAGCCACCGAGCCAAAGCCTTTCAGGCTCTCAAAAGGATCTTAGTAACAAGACTATCCTTGGAAGGGGTGCAGGGACGGTGCAGCGACTGACCATTGTTGTGTTGGGGATCTTAGGGGCGATCCTCTTAATCGGTTTAATCGGTCCCGTGTCGGGAAAGGCAAGGAAGCCGATGAAGGTCGCCCTCATCACTCCAGGCGCCATTAGCGATGGCGGCTGGAACCAGGCAGCGTATCAAGGGTTAAAGAAAATAGAGAGAGAACTCAAGGCTCAAACGGCTCATGCAGAAGTTCGGGCACCCGCCGACTATCCGCAAGCCTTTCGGGATTTTGCTTCCCGAGGCTTTGACCTGATCTTCGGTCACGGCTTTGAGTTCGGTGACGCAGCGCTGGAGATCAGCCGCCTCTTTCCCAAGTCATTTTTTGTGATCACCTCCGGTCGGGTTCAAGGTGCCAATGTGGCATCGCTCCAAATGCAAATTAACGAGCCGGCTTACCTATTAGGCTACTTGGCGGGAAAAATGAGCCGGACAAAAAAAGTAGGTTGTGTTGGGGGAATGAAAATTCCTTCGGTCGAACGGTCCCTTGCCGGTTTCGTTGCAGGAGCCCTTGAGACCAAGGGAAAAATTCAGGTGAGGGTCACTTACACAGGCAGTTTTGAGGATGTCCTGGCTGCCAAAGAGGCGGCGAGAGCCTTGATCCGCTGGGGTGCCGATTTTTTGATGCACAATGCCGATGCGTCAGGGATTGGGGTCTTCCAAGCGGCAAGTGAAGGCAAAGGAGTCTTTGCCTTCGGTTGCATCCAGCCTCAGCACTCATTGATGCCCAAAGTCGTGTTAGGCAGTGCTGTCGCCGACATTCCCAGCGGCTTTTTGACCATCGCTTTTTGGCACCGGGACGGACGCTTGAGGGGGAAGATTTACTATTTGGGACTGAAGGAAGGCGCCGTCCGGGTCGTCTTTAACCCCCGCCTAGTTTCTCAAGTCCCCCGATCCCTGCTTGCCGAACTGGACGCCGTCAAACAAAAAATAACTTCCGGACTATTTAAAGTGCCCGACCGAATGCCGGCAGATTTGGCATCAGGTCAACGGGCGGATGCGGATATTGCGAAAGCGAATCTCTACTCCTTCTGACTGAAAGATCAGATGACCTTTGCGGGGCTCCGCATTGGCTCCGACGGCGACTAAGTGACCATTGATCACTGTCGCCACGAACCCGTTCCAGTTAATGATCTCGTAAGTGTTCCATTGCCCAATCGGTTTAGCCGGTCGCTGTAAGACGGCACCTCCATCCACTCTCCCACCGGCAACGCCGAAAATCCGACCGACCTCTTTGAACCACAGTTGAAATTCCACCCCCCTCGGCCAGATTTGGTCGGGAGGGACCATCAAAAAGACCCCACTGTTCCCCTCCGCCATCATTTGATACTCAAAACGGAGAATGAAGTCCCCGAATTCTTTCTCCGTGCGGATGTAACCGTTGGGGTGACCCGAAATGACCAACACGCCATTGCGGACAGTAAAGGTTTTCGCAGGGTCGGCATCCCTCGCATTCGGATCAAGGAAGGGAACCAGCCCTGACAGGTCCTTGCCGTTGAAGATGGGCACGAAACCTTCTTCTTGACTTTCCGCCGCAAACAATTCGCCTTTGCTCATCCACAAACCGGTCAGACCCAAGGCAAGAAGACTCCGCCGATCCATCCGCAGACCCTCCCATTTTTGGGAAATGTCGTTTCTATTATGGGGAGCCGCTCTGGACAATCCGCTGAATGACGACCACCCGGCGCCCTCCGTTGGGACCGTCCGACACCAACAAATTGCCCCCCCTGTCCACAGCGATGGCTTGAGGACGGTTAAAGCGTGCTGAATCCCCTCTCCCGTCCAAAAAGCCGGCTGTGCCCGTCCCCGCTACGGTTGCCAAGGTGCCCGAGGGACTTATCCTCCTCACCAGGTGGGCATCCGTTTCTACGACATAGACATAGCCCGCCGCATCAACAGAGAGATCGGTTGGGTTTTGAAGACCGGAGGCGATCGTGGTGACGGAACCATCCGGTGTCACTTTCTTAACTTCACCAGAGCCCGAATCGGCAATGTAGACATTGCCCTCCCGATCCGCAGCGATCCCTTTGGGCTGGTTCAGTCCGACGCTGAGGAGAGTGCTGACTTGCCAAGACGAGGCAAGAGCAGGGTTGCCTCCCTTGAACTGAATTCGGCGAATGCGACTGGTGGTATCAGTAGTCACATATAAATTGCCGGTCGGATCCAGAGCGATGTCATAGACCCGATGGAAAGTCGCCTGATCGCCGGTTCCGTCCTGATCGGGCGTCCCTGTGGCTCCGCCGGCGATGGTGGCAACCGTCCAACTGGCGGGGTTGGTCGGATCCAGTCCAGTCAGCACAGCGCGACGAATGCGCCGGTTCCCCCAGTCGGCTATGTAAAGGGTCCTTCCGTCCGCTGCGACAGCAATGCCTGTCGGTGTATCAAAGCGTGCTACCGTCCCAACGCCGTCCGTAACCCCACTGCCAGCAACGCCAACAGAGCCAGCAACGGTCGTGACCAGACCAGACGGCGTGAGGCGCCGCACGGAATGATTGGCAGTGTCCGCAATGTAAGCATTTCCAAATGCGTCAACGGCAAGTCCGAAGATGCCGGCGAACCGGGCTGCCGTTCCAACTCCGTCAAGATAGCCAGAGGCGTCGCTCGTGCTTCCCGCCAAAGTGCTGACCAGAACGGAGGGTGAGCCGGTAGTCCCTGCCGTCGCCTCCACAGGAGCACTGCTGGCAGGGTTGGCTTCCACCAAAACGACAAACTCAAAAGCCGTCACCCCCGGCGGAACGATAAACAGCCAGTCTCGGCTGCTACTGGTCGCTCGGGGCTGTATGGCTTCTGAGTAAGTAATAAAAGGACGGGCAGTCCCAGAGGCTACGGGAACGACACCATCCGCATTGGCTAACTGGACCGGTTCTGTTGGCGCACTCCCCGTCGCGATCCCGACAGGAAAGAACCCATTTGTCGGCAC
>JANXBO010000048.1 GCA_025057575.1 Candidatus Caldisaccharidevorator malaysiensis | reverse complement strand
TCCTTTCGGACGACCAATCAGACCGACCAGTTGCCCAGTCCGTTCAAAGTCCGCAGGTCGTTACGCTTCTTCTTTCGTCAAAAAATCTCTCGTTGCCCCAAAAGGTGCTGGCAGGGCACTACCTGCGAGAGCAACTGGCTCTCCGGCTGGACTGTCCCCTTAGTGAGGTTTGGTGGGTTTGGGGAGGGATCGGACTTTCCTTCGTTTTTGAGCGAGCAGTCCACCACCGATTGGTCGCTGCTGCGTGGCAACAGATCGGTCAGGTTTCCACTAACTCCTTTCGCCGGTGCCGATCACGGGCAGCAGAAACAATCCGGCAATGGAGTCAGCAAGTCGCTCCCATGCTTCTTTGGCGCGCCCGTTTTTCCTGTTTGGGGCACTCGGAACAGGACTGGGACGAAACGAAAACCTTGGGTCTGCCCATCTCGGATTTTGAAGAGTCCCTCAGAGACTTACTGACTCAGACACCCGTGACGGTCCTTTCGGATGAGGGAGGGGACCAAGTCATCGGCGCACCAAAGTTTCGGCACCACCTTCTTTTTGTCAAAGCGCAGCGCAGGGAAGTTCGGCTGCAAACGACTCGCCGAGGTCACTGGCTGTCGTGGACCGCCACCTCCTTGAGGGCACCTTTGGGCTACTTGATCCACTCGCTAATTGGACAGGGACTGACGGGGCTCTGGATCGGGATTTTCCGAGAGAAGCCGCCCCTTGCCTACGAGGTCTCCGCCAGTTGGCATCTGCATCCGATCAGCGGGGAAGTTTACCTTTACGCTGCCGGCAAGCCCGAAGACTTACCGCTCATCCAATCGGAGGGACGGCGACTGATAGATGCCTTACGAAGGGGAGTCATCACCAGCCAGGACCTGGAACGGGCGAAACAATTGGCGCTGAACCGCTGGGTTCTCTTGCAGTCCCATCCAGTGGAAAGGGGAAAAATGGTGAGTGCCTGGCTGGCGGCAGGATATCGGTTGGAAGAGTTTCGTTCCCTGCCAGAGACGATTCTCTCTTTCGGGGTCGCCGACTTAAAGCAGGCCTTCAAGACTGCACCCATCGTCTTTTCGGAGTATACCGTTTTGCCCGAGTGATCAACTGGGGGATGCCTTCATTAGGAAACAAACAGCCGTTTTCGGTCGTGCTATGGCTTTTCGTCTCCTGTCCGCCACTCCCCCAATGCCATCGTCTCCGGGTTGCCAGCCCTGACGGGTCTATTGGGACCCACCCGTCGGCTTGCGATCGGTTCGCCCGATGATGTGAAGGGGATAAAAGGAACCTGGTGCCGGCAAAGTGACGAGGCTAACAGTTCGCCTTTCTCCAGGATTTAATTCAAAACTCGTTAGGGGCCACCTCTGATGGGATTGAAGAGTCGGCAATTGGACCAACCTTCCGTCTACCACCAGAGCGCCACGAGCAACGCCCCCCGCAGCCTCCACCTCGGCTGTTGCTAAATGCACTCGGTCGGTTTCATTGACGAAGTGAAGGCGCACCCGGTAGATCACCCCATAATTGCCCTGCAACCTCTTAATGCCATCGGGATGGCGGATGCCGTCTTTACCGATGCTGATGTAAGTCCACCGCTGTCCCGCCCGATGAGTCCCTTCCACTTCTTTCGTGGTTTCTACAAATCGGGCGTGATAGTCGTTGATCCCAAAAAGATCGCTAAGAGAAGAGCCCTCAAGGGGGGAAACTTTGGGAACCGGTCGGGGACTCGCCATCAGCCGATAAAACAATTGGCTCCCATCTTCGTTTCTTATGTCCAAGATGTGGGTCGCCGTTAAACCCGGTCCCATTGCCATAGGAAACAGGCTGTAAACTGTTTGGGGGGGAATTTGAAGGCGAATGGCAGAGTCACTCATAAGGGATGTCAAGTAATCCCTCGTAGCGATGTGACCGACACTCAGTTCGCTCTGGGCAGGACCCGATACGGAGCCTCGGAGGGAAATCCAGGTTGGCACGTCCGACGCATTAATGATTTGAAGGGCAAGGTGCACCGTTCGGTTCATCCCGTTGCGATGATGACTGAGAAGGCGGATTGTAAACGAGGGGGCGATGGATCCCTGCAACAATGATCCCGGCTCATAGAAGGTCTCGGGATCGTTGCTGATGACCAGGGCTTTGGCGTCCCCTGGCGTTTGGGAAAACGGGCGGATGCTGAGAGCGATCGGCTGGTCAAAGGGTAACAGGTCGGGTCCGCTTGCCCGCACCCGCAAAATCAGACTTCCCGGAATGGACCCATTGACTGTTGGTGGATCGTAAGCCCATTCCGCCCCCAAACGCGTTTCCAGACTTAACCGCAGGGCGTTTTCCACTGCCTCCGTCAAAAGCCGTAGGGGCACGGTAGACCCACTCACAAAAGCCGTCGGCGGTTGCGCCACGCGAACCGCCCGATGCGCCACGCGCAGGGGCAACTGGAGAGAACGGTTCTGTCGGCTTATAATCACCCTCCCTCTCCCAGGGGCAACTCCCTTGATATAAACCGTTGAGGATGGTTCATCTGACCCGGCAGCAGCAATGTGGTCCGGTATGATTTGGACAGTGATGGGACCTTTTGCGGATCCCAAAAGGGTTAATCGGTAGGTCTCCCCCACTGCCACAAGGCAGTCAGTGGCTTCCACTGCTAAAGAAGGCTGAGAAAGGACGGACCGAATTTGCGACGCCCAGTGGTTGGCAAGGGAAGCCGGCAGGCTCTTTGCCCGGCGCGCTTCTATCCTGTCGGCAACGAGGAGGGTTTGCCCTGAAAGGGTGACCTGAAACCCACCTTTGACCTTTATTACAGCAATTGCATCAGGGGACAGTCCAAAAAGGAGCGCTCTTTGAAGGGTATCCACCAGCAAAGATGCTCGCTCAGAGGCACTGGATCCTCGGAGCCGAAGGAGCACATTCCCGCTAACCAGGATTTCGGCGACTGGGAAAACGGGAGTGTTGAAGAGGCGCACGGAGACGGCGGGGGACATTGTTAGTCCTCTCCTTTGCTCCGTGTCCTGAACCCTCGCCTCGGAAAAAGTGCCAACGAAAACAGTAAGAGAATAGAAAAAAACGACTAATTGCCTTTGGTTACGAGCGACGGCGATGACCTTTTCCTCCTCTCCTCCCCCCCTCTTTCTTTGCCTGAGCCTCAGCCAACCGTTTCTCCAATTGTTCCACCTTTTCTTTTAGAGTGCGGGAAAGGAGGATAAGTTCCGGCAGGCGAGTGAGGGACGCCTCTATCCGCAGCCACTCCCAATGGGGTCGTGCCGGAAAACCCGCCCAACGGCTTTCTTCGGGCACATTACTCATCAACCCTGATCGGGCAGCAATTTGGGCTTTTGGTCCGACCGTGATATGATCAGCAATACCTGCTTGACCGCCCACCACCACTCCCTCTCCAAGGGTCACACTTCCCGCTAAGCCCACTTGACCGGCTATGAGGCACATCGGACCAACTTGGCAGTTATGACCGATTTGAACCAAGTTATCCAGTTTGCTCCCTTTGCCAATTCGCGTCTTGGTGAGGGTCGCGCGGTCCACGCAGGAGTTAGCGCCGATTTCGGCATCGTCTTCTACGACCACTTTGCCCACCTGGGGAACTCGCCGATGTTGTTGACCGTCCCAAACGAAACCGAACCCAGGTCGTCCCACAACGGCTCCGGAAAAGATGACAACCCGGTTGCCCAGAGAGACGTCATCCAAAAGACAGGCAAAAGGATAGATTCGGCAATCTTGCCCGATTGTCACCCGATTGCCGATGTAGGACAAGGGGTAGATAATGGTCCGGTCGCCGATCACCGTTTGAGAGCCGATGACAGCATAAGAGCCGATACACACCTGCTGACCGATTTGGGCATCCGGACTGATGACGGCAAAGGGACTAATCGTTGGAGAAGGGATCGTCTCGCGGAAAAGACAGTCCAGAAACTTTGCCAGAGCCAAGCGGGGATCGGGGACAATGATGGTCGGTTTGGTTGGCTGAACGAACTGAGGGGAGGTCACGACTGCCCGCGCTGCACTGGCGTAGGCTAACAGGGCTTGAGGCTTGGTCCAAACAAAGACGATATCTTCAGGTTTTGGATCGGACGGATCACCGACCCCGCCGATAAAGATTTGCGGATCTCCCTGAACGGTCCCCCCGATGAATTCGGCGATCCGACCGATCGGGAGGGGAAAACGGAGATCCGATTGGTGCATACCCCTCACCTGCTTTCAATTTCTTACCGGAAAGCCACTGCCGCCAAGCCGACAGAAAGTCTTTGGTGGCATCAAGAACCCCTAAGGCAGGACGAAACTGAACCCGCACTCCGATCCGAAGCCCCTCAAGAAGGGCAAATCGCCGGGACGATTCACGCGCCTGCTGCTCCAGCCACTTTGCATTAGCAAAATCAGCGACACCGAAGACTTTGGTCGCACCAACTGGTTTTTCGTAGGTTGACGCCTCCAAGGGTAGGAGCATCGGTTCCGTCAACCGATCAATAGCATTGACATCGGTGATGCCGTCAGCAACGAGAGAAAGAAGGTGAATCCCAGCCGGTTCCGATGGCTTGTCCCTTCCGGTAACGCGTCCCGCCTGCTGCACTTCCTGATCCAGTTGTTGGAGGCGCTTTCTTATCTCTTCCTTCTTCTCTTCATCACGAGTGAGTAAGAGAAGGAGCCTTAACTGTGCCCGCTCTGGCAATTGCCTTTCAATAACCTCAATGGTTTTCTGGTAGGCTGATCGGAGGTCTTGTTCTTCTTGCACCGTTTCGGGACTGCTGGCCGACCCTTGAGTTGCTCTTAGCAGAAGATTCAGTAGATAAGCCCTTTCTTTATCCCAAAAAAGTTCCCAGTCTGTGGACCATTGAGATGCTTGGGGATCGGCGAAGCCTGCCGAAAGTGGCACGGGAAAAAGGACGAAAAAGGATCGGAAGGGAGAATCAGCAATGGTCCGACTCTCTCGTTTCCTTAAGTTCTGGGCTTGTTTCCAGGCAGGATGCTCTTGAGCCAGTTGGTCCAAGTCCACGAAGACCGACGGATGATGCGCACTGATCAAACCGTTGCCGTTCGCCAACAACAGCAGCACGGCGAAGAGAAAAGCGTGCTTCACGATTTTTTTGCCTCTTCTCTTTTGGGTTCCGATGCGGCGGGCGGGGACGCATCGGTTGCGTCTCCTTCCAGTGCTTTGATAACCTCATCGGTAATGTCTATTAAGGGAACCTTGGCGTAATAGCAGGCTGACTGATCTAACACTAAGTCCAAATCCCGATCCCGAGCGACCGTTTCAATGGCTTTCGCCGTCTTCTCGTCCCGCTCTTTGCCGATGGTTTTTTCAATCCTCTTTAACTCTTCTTCCAAAAGGTTTTTCAGTTCTGCAATGTCGTCCCGAGCGGTTTTCCAAAGCCTCGTCAGGTGGTCAAGAGTTGCCTTGTCAGCAGGGCTCAGAAGCGCTGGGGCGGTCTGCTGAAGGCGTTTCAGTTGCACCTCCCGATCAATCTGGATTTGTCTCAGTTCTGCCAAGCGTTTCTCCTCTTCCTTGGTCCTGGGGGCTTTCGCCATCAAAATCCTTAGTTCCGCCCATTCCAGACCGGTCAGCAGCGCAAAGTTCTGCCGCAGGGTGATTAGATCCAGGTAGGCTTTTCTCTGTTCCTCATAGCGGCTTTTTTGCTGAGCCAGGCGTTCGGCGATAATGGCGATGCGGGCGCCATTGACCAGACCGATCTTCCATCCTTGGTCCGCTCGGGGTGCGGACCACCACAGGATCAGGAAAAAGCATCCCACGGCGATTAAGAACCATCTCCCGATCATCGGGACCACCTCGCTACTTTTTCGGCTCCGAATTGAGGATCGCCAAGACGTGATCGGTTACATTCAAGGACGAGTCCGAGTAAAGGACGACCTCTTCCTGATCGTAGAGGATCAATTTCAGACCCAGTTGGGCAGCGACTTGCCCGGCTGCCTCTCGGATCTTTCCCCGATGAAAGTTGGTCAGGCTCTCTCTGATTTGAGCCAATTCCAGTTCTTTCTGTTGTTGAAATTCCATCAGACGAGGCTCGTTTTCTTTCTGAAGGTTCTGCAAGTAAGCTAGTCGCTTCTTATCCTCCTCGCTTAAGGACGGCTTTAACCGAAGCCGGTCCATCTCTGCTTGCCGCTCGTCGGTCACCTTTCTGAGTTTCTCCAAGCGACCGTTTTCCTCAGGAGTCAGTTTCCCTTCCCCTTCTTTTTTCTCCAAGGCGTCCAGTTCATCCCACTCGGACTTTTCCAGGAGACGGCGAGCGGCGAGAGAAAGTTTGGTTTGCGCCACCCGGGCGCGGAATCGCTCATCATCCAAGACAAAGGCTTTGTAGTTTTTCAGGAGATTTTCAATGTTGACTAATCCGACCGCCACCGGTTGCACAGCGGGACCGCTGAACGAGCGCGCGATGAAAGAGGCAGTCGGTAGGACAACAAGGGTAACCAGGCATAAAAGCCTTGGGGACAGCCTCATCCTTAACCCTCCTGTCGTTAAAAAGCAGCGCCGACGCTAAAGTGAGTGCGCCGTCCTTCTTCGCCAAACCCGAAGTCAAACCTCAGGGGAGCGAAAGGAGTCAGGATCCGTATCCCGACGCCATAGCCGATTTTCGGACGGAAGGTATCCCGTCTGGCGGACACACCAGCGCGCGCCTGTTTCAGGTCAATGGAGTGGGGACCTCCGAAGGCATCCCCGATGTCCCAAAAAAGGACACCCTGAAGTTCTTTCCGAAACCGATACCGCCACTCTGCGTTGAAAACCAAGAGATGACGACCGACGAACCGATCAATGGTGTAGCCCCTGAGGGTCTCGGCACCGCCGACGAAAAAGTTTTCAAAAACGGGAGTGGCGCCCCAGACGGTTCCGAAAAGGACGCGGGTAGCAAGGACGGTGTTCCGCCCTCTGGGAACATACCGTCTCCAGTCAACGAGAAGTTTTAGAAAGGTGTGGCTGCTGCCCAAAAGCCGAGGGGATAACTCAACCTCTGTATCCAAGTAAAGACCTTTCGTCGGGTCAAAGGGGAAGTCTCTTTGGTCCAGCACCCGGCTGAACGCAATACCGGTAACGGTTCCTTGGTCCTGACGGGCACCCGCCAGGATCGTCCCCCCAATCAACCGCTCCTGGATGAAATGGACTCGCTCCGCCCGGACCTTCAGTTCCTGGAACAGATACTCACCCCGTGGTCTCCGAAAACTGAGCCGCATCCCTCGCCGATCTTCCGTAAAGAGAAGATCTTCCGCTATGGATTGCCCCGCCCCCAGTAAAACAGCCGACGTCGGCGACCGGAAGAACCGTCGGTCAAACAAGTTAATGGCAAATCCTGTCCTCTTGGAGTCCACCCAAGGGCGAAAGTAATAGAGGTCAAAACCTTTGCGGTCAAAGAATTCTCCCATTATGCGAATCTGCTGAGCGGTTCCTCGGAAATTGGTATCCTGAACGGCGACGACACCGACCAACTCATTGCGGGAACTGAACCCCAGCCCAGCGTTCGCCATCCCCGTCCTTTTTTCTTTCAGCCGATAGGTTACTTCCACCCCCACTTCCCCGGTCTTAGGGTCCACCGCATCTCTGGGTTCCACATTGACTTCCTCAAAGATGTCCAAGAGAAAGAGCCGCCTTCTATCGGTGTCAATGGCGCGCCGATTGAACAAATCACCCTTCTTCAGAGTAAGTTCCCTGAGAACCGTTTTTTCCTTTGTCTTCGGCTTCTTTCCCAAGTCTATCTTGATGGCGACGACTTTAAACTCTTGAATGGGAATCACCAGGGTCCCATCGGGTTCCATTTGAGGAGCCAAGGGCTGACCGGCAAAGCCGCTGTCCCAATAAAATTCCTGAATCCTTTCCAGGTCCCGCTGTAAGGTCAGGCTGTTGAGAATCTGACCCTTTTCCGTCCTCATCAAAGCAAGAAGTTTCTCTGACAAAATTGCGGTGTTGCCCTGAAAGCGAATTTCCTTAACGACCGGATTCTCAAAAACTCGCACGACCACCAGAACCCTTCCGTCTGGAGTTAAAAACGGTTGGGCTTGTGGGGGGGCGGCGAAGAAGCCCATATCATCAATAGCCTCCAAGTCCTTCTGAAGGCGCAACAGGGAGAAGGGCATTCCGGGCTTGGTATCCATCAGAAGGAGAATGCTCTCGGACGATACATAGCGGTTGCCCTCTATTCTCACCTCAGCGACTTCTTTTCCCTCTGGGTCTTGGGCGAGGGCGAAGGACGCCATCCAGTAGCAGAGCAGAAACAAAAGGATTTTTTCTCTCATTCTGCGTTCCTAAACCTCCCATTTTATTAGACCGAAAGAAAAGGTCTCCGATCGCTGTCGGACCTAAGTGAGCAGGTGCGCCAGTTTCCGTCGGAGGGCGGTGCGGGCTCGAAACAGTCTGGACTTGACGGCTTCAACGGAGCAGCCAAGGACGTGGGCGATCTCCTGGTAACTCAGGTCCTCAATGTGATAGAGGATCAGAGCGAACCGTTGATCCTCAGGCAGTTCCATAATCGCCTTCTGGATCGCTTCTTCCTTCTCTTTTGCCTCTAAGATCCGCTCGGGGGAGAGAGTGGTGTCCTCCCAAAAGAGAGGCTCGGGATCGTCTTCGTCTGCCTCGGCATCCTCCAGAATCTCCCACCGATGTTCTCTCTCCCGCTGAAGTTTCTTAAGGCGATTCTTCCATAAGTTATGCGTGATGCGGAACAGCCAAGTAAAGACCTGAGCCTCCCCTCTAAATTGGTCGTAGGCTCTTCCGGCATGAAGAAAGACTTCCTGGGTCAGGTCGTCCGCCTCATCCCTGTCATTGGTCAGACGATACGCCAGGTTCAAAACGGAATCGTAATATTGGTCAACGACCTCCTCAAAAGGGGGCTTGTGACGCGCCGGAGAAGGGGCGGGCGCCTTTGCCAAGCCTGACTTGCCCCGAACTTTCCCCAAGAATTCAACCCCCGTCTTCAAAAGCGAATACCCGTTTGGATGCGCACCTCAGACCTGTGCTTTTCTTTTGTCCAGGTCACTGAGGTCCTTTTCCCGACAAAGTATTGCACCTCCAGAGCCGATGGGTCGGAAGGGGACAGACCCCTTCGGTAAAGAAAATGGAGCCGAGGGCTGGGGGAAAAGCCGAGCCTCAGCCATCCTCTTTCGGCTTTCTCCGGGGCAACGATGCTCAGTTCCGTCAATTTCAACGCCTCGGCGATCGGTCTCGTGACCGGTGCCAACAGTTCGCCGGTCAATCCTTTTACCAGCGTCCCTGATAAGATCTGCTGAGTCTCGGACCCTCCTCCTATCGCTCCATTAACTTCGGGAAGAACGATGCCAAAGAGGCGCTGCAGGATGGTTTCTTCTGGTAACGGAGGGGTGGCAACGATAGAGAGAGTCGGCAAGAGCCCCATCCTCTGGGACTCTTCGTCAACAGGACCGGACAGGGTGATCAAAATCTGGTAAATGTCCAGCCTCGTCTCCCCTTCCAACCGAATCCGCGCCCTTGTCTCCGGTCTCTTTTTCCAAGGATCCATCCGAGATGAAGCGACCAATTCCATTTCGTTAACGGCGATGACACTGGTTGCCAACTTCAAAGTGCCTCGGTTAGATCTCAAAGCGACCGACACCTGAGGTTGCGCAAGAGTGCCCGTCAACTGGATCTGTCCTGTCATCAGAAGGTTCGCCAAACCCGTCCGCAGGTAAAAGTTACGCCCAATGTGAACGGTAATGTCCACGGGAAGGTCTTTACGAAGGTCCCCGACCGACGTCGTTAAGCCGAAGGACGACGGCAGACGGGACGAATTCCCGTCAGCGATGGTTAACTGACCCCTCAAAGTTGGCATCTGCCCAGGCTGATCTGTCGTCAGAACGATCCCGCCACTGATCTTTCCGCTGATCCCTTTGTCCTTGAACGACCATTCCTTCAGCATTAGACGAACATCAAATTGACCGGTGTTCAGAAGGTTGTTGATATCCTCAATCCCCGTCACCCTCCACGATGCGCTTCCCGTTAAGGAAAGTTGATCGCTCGTCACCCTTTGAATCTCAACAGTGATCTTTCGGTCTTCCAAAACAGCCCGCAGTGATCCCTCTCGCACTAAGAAGGAAAAGCCCCTCAACGCCAACGGTGCCTTCGCCACCCGCAGGCGCACTTCTCCTGCGTTGCCCAAAGGTTCCCTTATCCCCCTCGGCGAGAGGAAGTAGACCCCTTCTCCGACTAACCATCCCTTTCCGATAGCCGCCTGAAGTTTTTTCAGGTGCAGGGTCGTTCCCTCCGCCTCTACCTCAACGGATAGGTCTTTGAGAGATGGCAAGCCGTCAACGGCAACGGGGATCAACGCCTTAGCCCCTGCCAAAACCTTGCCCCTCAGATCGGGGCGCTGCACCGTCCCTCGGATCCGAAACCAACCTTCCACCCAGGGCTCCGTCACCTGAAAGGGTAAAGTTTCTTTGTCCACTTCCTTCAAAGGCGCCCTTTCCATCACGGCGTGCAGGTCCAGTTCCCCTGCACCTGTGCATTGAACCCTTCCCCAGAACTGACAGACGGGACCGTGAGGGAAGAGTTGCACCTGTCCCGCCCCTTCGGGCACCTCTACAAAACCCTCTCGGTAATGGAACCGTGCCAGCCGAATGACAGGAAGCGTCACCGGTCCCACCGCCACGCCTTCTGCCACTAATTGACCAGTCACTTGGAGGCGATCCTGCGTTCCAGACAGGTCACAATCGCCGGACACGACGACTTTTCCAACAGGCAGCGGCTCCAAATTGGCAAAGCGAAGCAGACTGTCCAGACACTCTTTGTCAAGGTAAGAAAACTTAACCTGTCCCTTCACCTGACCGCCCTGATCTAATGTCCCACTCCCCCGCACACTTCCCCTGCCGATCCGGAGAAGGTCTATAGAAACGGTCCACCTTTTCGGGTCTTTCGTCACAAAAACCCGACACTGAATGGGGAGAAGAGGACCCGCCCTTAATAGGTCACTCTCAAAAGACCCTTCCATCGTCACGATGGAAGGACCTTGTCCCTGCGCTTCCCCTTGACTCCAGAGGTGACCGCTGATGGGACCAGAGAAACGCTCATCGTCCTTTAAGGAGGGATTGAGGTTAAGGACCACACTTTGGAGAGACCCCAAACTCCAGCGCCCCGCCTGCCATCGGACCTGCCAAGCCCTGTCTGCCGTTCGGTAAGCACCTTCAGCATAGAGCGAAGAGCCCCCATTTTTGAGGGAAGCCGTCCCGCGAACCGTCCCTGCCCATCTACCGTCAGCCCTTTGGACTATCGTCGCTTCCACATTTCCGTGACCATCGCCCAGGGTTCTCACTCCATCGGACAGCCCGCTGACCTCGTAAACCACCGCCAAAGTCCATTGTTTTTTGGAGCCAGCAACCCAACCCCTTCCCTTCACCCTTCCGCCCCACTGCCCCAACCGCCCGTCCTCGGAAGAGGGCAAGGCCGTCGCCAGCAAAGGAACCGGAAAGTTGGTCACGGAAAATTCTATGTGACGGGTGGGCTCCCCGTCCCCACTGAGCCGACCGGAAAACATTAGTTTCCCGTCTCCTGCTTTGCCGCTACCCTCCTGAATGACCAAGTCTTGACCGTTCCAATCCCATTGAGCAGTAACCGATTGAAGGGGCAAACGCTGGTAGGCAATCACCGGACTGGACAGGACACCTTTGACCCGCCACCGACCGTCCCAATTCAGTTTTACTGTTGACGATAAAGATCCACGGATCAGAGGCTGTTGGTCAGGACCTTCTGTTAGCCTCGCAAGGGGCAGCCGGGTCCATTTACCCGATACCAAAAGGCGGGCGTTGCGAACAAAGGTCTGGGTCAATGGGACGGTAAACGTTCCCGAGAAAACACCCTCCCCCAGATCGGTGAGGCATTCCAAGGACTGAATCGTTCCTCTAATCATCGGCTCCTTTCCCAAAGGGTTCTCCAGCGTCCCTTCTGCAACCGCCCCCGCTGCTGCCACCCTCCAGCCCTTCACCTGACCCATTCCCAAACGAGCGGTCCCCTTCCAATTCAGCCGGTCCGCAAGGGAACCCTCAAACTGGACTGCCAAATACATCGGCACCTTAAAATCGTTCGCCACTGATTCCTTCTCAATACCGACCCACTCTGCCCAATCCCCAATCCGTTGCACCGATCCCGAAAAGTGACCTTTCAGTTGATCATCCTGTCCAGAGGCAGATGCCGACCACTCAAACGAAGACCCTTTCGCCTGATAGATCCTCAAGTCCCAACGGGTCCCCTCCGGACCGACCGATGCTGCAGCAGCAGCGCGCCCATTCGCCACCACAATCTCCTTGCCCGCTCGCCCCTGCCACTTGACATCACTGAAGTTTCCCTCTGCTTGAGCAGCCGTGATTGCCCAATCATCACCTTGGTGCTGTAGTGAAAGGAGACTGTCCGCGACCGTGATGGCGGCACCAACGATCGTCCCCGTCCTACCGGAAGCGTCCGAAACAAAAAAGTCCTTAATGGATCCAGAGAAACTGAGATGCAGAGACGATCCGCTCGCTGGCAAAACGCCTTGGCGCTGGGTCTCTTTTACGGGAACCTGATACGATAATCGGACCAACCCTGAAGATTTCCCTGATACCCTCCAGCGCTGGAGCCTTAAGCCCTCCGCCCATTCGTCAAGGGGCAAATCTTTGGCGACCGCAGAACCCTTCGCCTCTCCCTTTTGGGGCATCCACTCAAAGGTTCCATCACTCAAGTAGGATCTGCCGATTGTCGCCCTTACTGCGGTCGCCCGGACCAGTTCAGGCTTCCATTCTTTGCCGTCCATCTGAAAGATGGCGTGGACATCACCGGAAACCTGAAACCTCTTCCGAACTGGTCTCAGGAATCCCGAAACAAGGGCTTGGGCTTCAACAAGAAGCCGACCGTTGCGTCGGTCCCAGTAAAAAAAGAAGTTGTCCAAATGGGCGGAAACGGCGCTGATGTAACCGTCATTAAGCGCTGGCAAGGTGGCAGAGATCGTATGACCGGTCACGCCGACTCCACCACTATCCGCCGTCAACCTTACCGGTCCAATGCGGCTGCTCCAGCGGCTCTCCCGCCGCCGATCCGTCAAGACCCCGCCCCACCAGTCGGACCGCACCAGCCAGTCCCTGCCGCTCATCAAGGCAGAAAGGCTTCCCGCTCCGCTCCCCCTCAGACGAAGGGACCAGTCAAAATAGTCCGACAGCCAGTTGAAGATTCCCCGAACTCCTGCCTCACTACTTTTCGCTTCAACAACAAACAGGTCCCTTCCGTTCCGTTGCCATGCCACCTGCCCACTGACCCACTCATCGCCGGCAACGGCAATCCGAACACTCTCCAAACGCCCCGATCGTTCGCTGCCGATCCCTTGAAAGGAAACGGTGGCTAATTGAAGACCGGGGACCCGAAAAACCAAACGAGCAAAAGACAGGCGGGCTTTCGTTACAGACAGAGAATCGCCTTCCCAGAAAACATTTGCCGTTCCCGATAACCGCCCGTCAACGACGGATAGCCGCTGAAAAGGTGGATCCAGTCGGGCAGTCCCTTGATGAAAAATTTTTTGCAAGGGCGAAAAGGGAAAGTCACGAAAGACAAGGGTCCCTTGACCTTTCCCGTGGACCACCTTGCCCTTGGCGACTATCCCCCTACCGTTCCAGTTCGCCGAGGCAACAAATTCCCCTGTCCAATCACCGCCCCCTCCCTCCAACCGACCCTCCCAGCCAACCTGAGGAACGAACGGAATGCGGATGTTGAAGCGATCCTGAACCTCTTGTGAAGGAATCACCGATCGGCTCAACAGTTTTCCAGAGATGTGCCAAACCCGACCCCGATGGGACAGCCGAAACTTGCCACTGACTTTCCCGCCTTCTACCCACCAACCAGAAACAAATGGTTTTATCAGAGAAAGGTCAAACCCGTCCCCCTCCCACGATAGATGCCATCCATCCAGGTCCGCTCCGCTGACCAGACGCCCCGTTCCCACCGTCGGATGCCCCTGGGGAACTTCTACCGTCAGCGACCACCCCTTCCGCCCTCCTGTCCCTTCGCTCCAATGACCGAAGAGTCGGACCGATCCCGACGGCAGTCGTCTGCCGTTGGTCCCCCCGATGCGAACGGAGAGATTGTTAAGGTCACCCCGCCAACGAAACGATTTCTCCCTTCCGTTCGCCCGATAGGCAAGGTCCCCTTCTTGTATCAGCCCCGCTTCCACCACTAACCGCTCCCCGAACCAGTGACGCACACTGGACGGAAGCCCCTCAATCGGCAGACCCAGCAATCTCAAGTTGACTTGGGAACCAGAGCCATCGGGAGCTAAAGGAAGGTCAAGGCTTAAATGGGCTCGGGCATCGGAGGGAACTGGGGGCATCTGAACCGTTCCCGTCAGGTCCAAAACCAGACGACCCCTGTGCAGCCGCCCCTCACCTTCCACATTTTCCAATACCAACTGGAAAGACCGCCCTGAAGGCAGCAGAGAAAGGTCGTCCTGAACCCGAGCAATCCCTTTCGTAACGACCAACCGCCGGACATCCCAACGCACCTTTGGTCTCTTCAGGCGAAGGAGCGGGCTGATATTCCATCGTCCGTTTCGGTCCCGGTGGAGATAGATCTCCGGACTCGTCAGGACCACTTCCCGAACCGATAGCCCCCCTTCATTTAATTCCGATGATCCGACAAGCAACGACCAGACCGTTTTCAAAGACCATCGGAGAGAAACCTTGGCGATGCAAATGGGGGCACCGGTCGGTGCAAGGGGATCTTCCAACACGGAGAGACCGTCCACGGTAACGCCCAACAAGCCGACCGTCACGGGTCCCGTTTTGACGGACGCACCCAGGCGCTGAGACAACCATCGGGTGACGAGCGTTCCGATGGTCTCACTGTCGGGAACGGACCGCCAGAGGCGATACGCCAGCAGTCCCAGTAAGAAGCACAAAACCGCAACCCCGATGGTGACTGCTGACCGCCCTTTCATCGGTCATCCTTCACTTACCCGGTCCTTTTTGTGGCACCGTCTCGTCTATGTTGACGCAATCCGTCAGTTTGGGACCGAACTGCCAGGCGCAAAAGGAAGGGCACCAACGGTCTCCGAAAACACCTCATCGGCAAGATAGGAACTTCTAACGAAAGGACCGGAAAAGACGAACCGAAACCCCATCTGAAGCCCGATTTTCTTCAGTTCTTCAAACTCTTCAGGGGGCACATAGCGAACGACGGGGAGATGCCGCAGGGTCGGTCTGAGATACTGACCGATCGTCACCACATCGCACCCCACATCCCTCAAATCTTTCAGAACCGCAATTACTTCGTCACAACACTCCCCCAAACCCAGCATCAACCCCGACTTGACGATGAGAGAAGACTCTTTTTCCCGTGCCGTGCGTAAGACAAAAAGAGACCGTTCATATCTCGCCTGGGGGCGCACCAACGGATGGAGTCGGGGCACCGTTTCCACATTATGGTTGAACACATCGGGCTTTGCCGACAGAACGATGTCCAAACACTCTTTTCGCCCTTTAAAGTCGGGAACCAACACTTCAACGGTGGACTCCGGACACAGCCGTCGGATCATCTGAATCGTTCGGGCAAACTGGACGGCTCCGCCATCGTCCAAATCGTCACGGGCGACGGAGGTGACCACAACGTGCCGCAGACCCAGTCGCTTTGCCATCGCAGCGACCTTCGCCGGCTCATAAGGATCCAACGGTTCGCCCCTTCCCGTTTCCACAGCGCAAAATCCACACCGCCGAGTGCACCGCGACCCTAAGATCATAAAGGTCGCCGTTCCCTTGGCAAAACACTCCCCGATGTTCGGACAACGAGCACTCTGACAGACGGTAACAATCTCTTTGTCCTCTAACAACTTGCGCAGGGGGGCAGCCGCCGCCCTCTTCGGTCCCTTAGACCGAATCCAATCGGGAAGTCGGGTGAAGGTCGTCACTCGTCACCCGCCTCCGCCCACTTGCGGACCCCCTCCCACACCCGAACCGTCAACCGAAACCCCGGCAGCACTTCTTTTAAGCGCCCGTGCAGTTCTATCGCTATGTTTTCCACCGTCGGGACTTTTTCCATGACCTCGTTCAACATTACGTGATCGTATCCTGCTAACACTTCCCAAACTCTTCGCTTAAACTCATCAAACTCCAGCAGCATATCCCGGTCCAATTCCCGCTCTATGGTAATGTCCACCCGATAAGTGTGCCCGTGCGGTCTGCCGCACTTGGGATGACCCGGGATAAAGTGACCCGAATCTATGTATTCCGTTCTCGCCAGCCGGATCTTCTTCATCCTTTTTTCCTCCCTTTTGCCTTACCGCGCGGCAGCCGTTTCGCTGCCCTGCCACTATTTTTTTAAGAGCCGAAAATGCAATGTGATTTTAGACTGATCAGACGGGTGCTTGCCGTTTTGATGTTGACAGCGGTCACTTCCGCCCAAACCAACGATCCCGTTTGGCTCACCAGCCCCATTTACGACCACTATGCCGTAGCCGACCGCGTCCCCGCCCCCTGGACCCCCGTCCGCATCGCCGGCAAAACCCTATCCGTCTGGGGTCGCTCCTTTATCTGGTCCCCTCAAAGCCTCCTCCCGTCCCGCATCATCAGCCAGAACCGAGATGTCCTTGCCCAACCCCTTTTTCTCGTGCTTTCTGAAGGTTCAAAGGAAGCGACCGTTCCCCTCAAGGCTTTTCAATTGGTGGAGAGAAAAAAGTCCCGCTTGCTGGTCCGTGCCCAAGGAGCTGCCAAAGGATTCTCTTTTTCTCTCCTCGCTACCCTTGAATTTGACGGCTTTCTCTGGCTTCGCCTGGAAGGAAAAGACGAGAGTGGACGGCGCCGACCTGTTCAACTGAGAATCATCGCCTCTCTCCCCGCCCCCACCACCACCCTCTACCAAACCTTTTCCCGACCGTTAGCCGGCTGGATCGGCTCGGAACCGATCCCCTTTTCCTGGGTCTGCGACCCGAACAACAACATCGTCAACTTCTATCACTGGTTTGGTGACGAAGATGGTGGGCTCGGCTTTACCTATTCCACCCTCGAGAACTGGGTCCCGCTCCCCAACGACACCTTTGCCACCTTCTTTCCCGGTCCCGACCACCACCGCTATGTCATCCACCTTCTGGAACAACCACTCACCCTGGACGGTCGTTCCTTCCTTTTCGGCATCCAGCCCACCCCCATCAAGCCCCTTCCCCCCGACTTCCCGATGATCAAAGGAGCCACTCTCTTTACAGAGCCCTGGCGAGCCATCGTCCGTCTCGCCCACGACACCGATATGACCCTCATCTGGCCCGTCCCCGTTACGAAAGCAATGAAAAGCCTCAACGACCCCTTCCACATAGACCATTCCATCGTGGATGAGTCCAGAAAAACCGCCCGCTCCCTCGGCATCCCGTTCGTTGGTGTCGCCCATTGCCCCCAAAAAATCTCCCCCCTCATCCCCGAGTTTTCGCAATACGCCGACGACTGGAAAGTGATCCCCGAGTCTGTGATGGACTGGGAAAAAATCCCCCACTACCAGAACTGCGGAAAGTCCTACACCCTCAGAAAGTGGCTCTTTTACGGCTGGGCAATTGAGAACGTCCTCAAAAGAGGCTGGGACGGTCTCTATAGCGACGGCTGGATGACCGGTCAGATCGCCTGCTCCAATCCCCGCCACGGCTGCGGCTGGACTGACCAACACGGGCGCCGTCACCTCACCGTTCCCGTCTTGGAAGGCAGAGAGTTTAACCGAGTGATGGCTCTCTTCCTTGAAGACCACGTCCGGTCCCCTCTGCCATCCACCGCGCCTCAAAGACCGGGCTTCCCCCGTTACCACTTTTGGATTCATTCCTGGGAATTCGTTCCCCCCTTAATGGGTTTCGGCACCGCCTGGCTAACCGGCGAATTTGCCGGTTGGCCCCTCAAAGGTCCCAGTATGCTCACCCCCGAAGGAACCTATGCCCGATCACTGGGGCTGGGTCTCTTTAGAGCCCGCTGCCTCTCCACCAACTGGGGCGTCCCCAACCTCTTTGACCCTCTAATGGGCGAAGCCTCTGAGAATCATCCGACCGATCGCCAAACCCGAATGGCTCTCGCCTGGTTCCTCCCCCACGGCGTCCCCATCGGTCTCTTTGAATATCTGAACAGCAACACCTTCGTCCGAATAATGGAAATCTTCCTCAACTTTCAAGCCCGAAAAGCCCAATTTTACCCCTGCTGGAGAGAAAACCCCTACCTTTCCATTGACGATCCCAAAGATAAAGAAATCGTCCTTGGTCTCTGGGTCCATCCCGACCAGAAGCGCCTCCTCGCCGTCGTCTCCAATCTGAAAGAGTCACAGGAAGCCGCCGTCCGGCTTCTCTGGAAAAAACCGATCATCCCAATCCTTCGTGATGCCGAAACGGGTGACTCCATCCGCCCAGACGGCTCCCTTTTTCCTCTCCCTCCCCTATCCCCCGAAAACTTCCGCCTCCTCCTCATTGACATCCGCTAACCCATAGACCATCAACGAAGCCAGCGGGGATCATATTGATCAACATCAAGCAACTGGACGCATAACCGTGCTAACAATAGAGTGGGGACGGGTCAAAAATGAGGCAAGGCTGGCGCACCTCAAGGACCGATGCCCTCAATAGGACCACCACCTACTCCTATGACAACATCGGTCGCCTCACCCAAGTTACCTACCCCAATAACACCACCATCACCTATTCTTACGACGCAATGAGCAACCTGACCCAAATGGTGGATGGAACAGGAACAACGACCTGGACCTATGATCCGAGGGGGCTCATCCTTCAAGAAAGTAAGGGAAGCCTTTCCATCCAATACTCCTACAGCAATGCCGGGCGGTTGTTAAGCCGAAGGGACTGGACAGGAGTCACCGCGTCCTTCGCCTACGACTCTGCGGGCAGACCAACCCAGTTCACCGACCCTGCCGGCACCACCACCTACTCTTACGATGCGGACGGTAACCTGATTCAGCAAAACAACATCAACGGCACCATAATGGCTCTCTCTTAAGATCAAGCAGGGCAGTTGACAGAGATAAGACACAGGACATCTTCAGGCACCATCTTCGGTTATCTCAACTATGGTTATAACACCGACGGTCTTGTCACCGATGTGATAGAAGGGGACGGGAGTGTGGTCACTTACAACTACGATCCTGTCTTCCGACTGATAGGGGAGCAGAGGGTCGGCAGTTACCCCTACACTGTCACTTACGAATACGATCCGGCAGGCAACAGGACCGCAAGGATGTGGGGAGGGCAGAGGACCAGTTACAGTTACGATCGGGCGGACCGGTTGCTCTCCTATACCAAACCTGACGGTTCCACTGTCACTTACAACTGGGACCGAAACGGTAACATCCTTACAAGAACCGAATCGGGACAAAGGACCCAGTTTGCCCACAACTTTGACAACCGAATGACCCGGATCACCTACCCCGACGGGTCACAGGTTCAGTTTGTGTATGACGGTTTAGGGAGGCGGGTCAGGAGAGTTGAAGGGACAGTCGTTCGGCAATTCTTTTATGACGGTGACAAAGTGATTGCGGAGAGGGAAGGGAGTCAATGGGTGGTTCGGTATTTGCTGGGACCGACCCTTTGCGGGTTCGTCCGGTCCGGATCTGTCTCCATCTACCATCCCGACCGGCTCGGAAGTATCCGTTGGCTGACCGACTCAACACAAAATGTCTTTGCCAGTTACACCTATGAAGGGTTCGGAAAGATCGTGGGGCAGAACGGCATCGGCGGAGGCGCCTATCTCTGGTGTGGCTTATGGGGCTACCGCAACGACTTTGACGCCGGTCTCCTCCACATCGGTGCAAGGTATTATGAACTGGAAACAGGGAGGTGGGTGGAAAAGGATCCCCTGCAACCTTGGTATATCGCACAGTTTCAGATATGTGATAATGACCCTGTCAATTGGGTGGATCCCGATGGCACCGAGCGATACCATCCCTCACGGGTCGCAGATAAAAAGAAGAAAAAGAAACGCCGCATTTTTTGGTCCGTTGGTGTGGGTGTAGGACCAGTCGCCGTCAAGGTAACTGACCGCGGCGTCGTTGTAGAGGGCCGCATTCGGGTCGGTATCTTCGTAGCATCGCTATCCTTTCCGCTGGAAGGTGGGAAGCCGCAGCCAGCGATGCACTACCCACTTAAGGAGTTTACCGTTCACGAGGACGAATGGGGGCGACTTCACTATCCGCCGGGCGCCGATTTGATTGCGGTGATGGAGAGGTATGGCACAAAAAAGACCGTTGTCTTTCATTGAAAACTCCGCAAGTAGCGTGCTCTATCGCTTTCTTGTTCCTGCGATAGTGCCAATCTGCGTTATTACGTTTATCGTCATCTTCTATCTGTTCGGGAAGTATCGGGACGGAGTCAATTCTTTGGAACGAGCCTTATTGGAAGCAGAAAGAGCGATACAGGCTGGGCAATTCCGTTCCGCACTGGCGAAACTTCAAGGACCAATTAAGGAATACCCGCACGTTGCTAAGGTTCACTATTTGATGGGGCTTGCCTACAAGGGGCTGGGTGACAAAAAGATGGCTCTTTTCCACCTAAGGAAGTGCCTCTCGCTCGCGACGCGCCCGGTTGCAACTATTCAATTGCAACTGCGGACCATACCACCTCTTCCTGAAAAAGAACTTTGGCGTCGGAAGTATGTCTTAGGCACAGACTCTGAGATGGCTCGAGAAGCCAAAAAAGAAATAGCCAAGTTAGTAGGAGAAACAATTAAACGTGGCAAAAAATGAAATGGGTGGAGGCTTTTAGCACCACAAACGATGACAAGGAGCGCAAATTGTGCGCAAACTCCAATTCTGTGAAAGAGAGGGAAGCACTTGTTACAGAGGAGGGGTCACGAAATTGTTGGATGTTTCGCTTTTTTAAACACCCTTGGATTTCTAACAAGCCTACCGACGAAAAGTCGCTTGGTTGCACGGCATCGGGCTCAGACAGGCGAGTCGAGGCAAGCCATTATCTGTGTGCCAGTTACACTTACGAAGGGTTTGGAAAGATCGTGGGACAGAACTGTATGGGCGGAGGCGCCTATCTCTGGTGCGGCTTATGGGGCTACCGCAACGACTGGGATGCCGGCTGACTTTACATCATTGCGAAGATTATCAGTTAGAGACAGACGGGTGGGTGAAGAGGGCACAACTGTAAGACACTGAAGACAAGGTTGGTTAAGTGCCAGAAGCGATTAAAAGGTTGTTCCGATGACCAACCGGAGGGTGAGGAAACCGCCCGGAGAGCGAGTGAACTGACGAACGAGACCGCCGGGGCGGTGCAGAAGGAAGGAACTAATCCCCGTGAGGGGATGTCCGGCTACAGGGAAACCTCTGGGAGCGTAGCCGATGCTGGCTTCCAATCGTGCCCAAGGTGCCGGCAGGTAAGCAAAAGCCGACATAAAGACCCAGTTGGTGATCGTGGCACCACTCCAGCGGGTGTAGAAAAAACTGGCATTGGACTGCCAGAGAAGATTCGGACCGACGGGGAGGTCATAGCCGGCACCGAAAGTA
>JANXBO010000047.1 GCA_025057575.1 Candidatus Caldisaccharidevorator malaysiensis | reverse complement strand
GAGATCAGAGGACCGCTCTTCATCGCCATATCTTCCCACATTAAGGCAAAGTCGGGTTTCACATCCCAGACGGCTTTTGCAATAGTTTCAATGACAAAGTCGGCGATGTATTCGGCGATATCACGAACGAAATGGGGATCATCGTAGATCATTTCACTCAATTTTTCCAAACCCATCCAGTTTCTGATCCAGCCATAATAACTACCAGCGTGGACGCCGAGGGGATAGTCTCGATCACTCACTTTCCGAACATAGTCGTCCCACCACAAGGGATAACGGGCAGGAGAGTGGGGATTGAGACGGGGTAAAAAGTGTCTTTCCCAATCGGTCCGGTTGTTGAGGGAAAATTCCAGCCACTGGGGCATACTCATCTCCGGTCTTCTTTTATACTCCTTAACGACGCAGCCGTCGCCCCGGCGATAGACCTTGTAGTCGTCGTCTTCATAATACACCTCTACATCAAAACCAGGAATAAGACCGAGGTTGATGGGGATGACCTCATAACGGTCAAAGCCAAAGAAAGCGTCCAGATGCTGATCACGGGGAAGTCCTTCCGCATGCCATCGCTCTATTGTTGAGGACCAAAACCAGTGGGGCATATAAAAGGGACGATCCGGTTCGCCGAATTGAAAAGTCTGCCGAAACCTCTCCCTATCCGTCATTTCCCTCACCTCTTGTTTAGTGCGCCCTATCCTGTCAATGGGGGGAAACCGAGGAATTCCATTAGGGCTTCCTGATACGCCTGATTTTGTGTCATTGGGATGTGTTCCATAGCAAAAGCCAGTTGTCTGGCTTTTTTCCTTTCGGAGAGGGACCGCAAAGTTAGTTTCGCTCCCGCCCCCGCTGCGTTGCCGACGGGCATAACCTTGTGAAGGGGAATAGGGGGAAGAAGACCGATCCGGGCTGCTGAAACGGGGTTGACGAACATTCCAAAGGCACCCGCCGTGTAGAAAACAGCCACCTCGTCCCACGATAAGCCAGCCGTTTTGGCCAGGACTTCGGTGACGGCTCTAATAGACCCTTTTGCCAATTGAAGTTCCCGGATGTCCTTTTGGGTAAGGACGATGCCGTCGGGACGACCGCTGGCTTCTGGTGTAACCAACTGAAAGGCTCTCTGCCCGTTGAGATGGATCAGCCGACAGGACAACTCGGCCGGCAGTTGCGATCCACCCAGGTAACCTGACTCGTCGGTGATCTTGGCTTGAAGGAGGGCAGCAACCGCGTCTATGAGACCCGACCCACATAACCCTATCGGTAGCCCACCCCCCACGGTGGCGACCCGAAACCAATTAGCCCCATCCTTACTTTCATACGAGACAGCAACAATCGCACCTGTGTCCGCCCTCATTCCCTGGTAAATGCGACCGCCCTCAAAGGCGGGTCCGGCCGCCGCTGAGGAGCACAGATACCTCCCCCGATGTCGGACGACCACTTCCCCGTTCGTTCCGATATCCAAAGCGATAGCACTCTCCCCCTGTAGGTCATAAAGGTGGGTTAGGACCACGGCGGTCGTGTCGGCACCAACATATCCAGCAATGCAGGGCAAAGTGGTGACCAACCCCATAGGATGAATCCGAAGACCCACCCTCCATGCCTCAATCGTCAGGGAATCCTGGAAAACCGGAACATAGGGGGCAAAGGCAATGCTTTCGGGACTGACGCCCAAAAAAAGATGGAGCATCGCAGTGTTCCCAACGACGACGGTCTCGTAGATGTCTGATTCGGAAACACCGGCTAACAAACAGGATTCCGCGATGATTTCGTTAATTCCAGAAACGACGGCTTTTTGAAGTTCCCGCAGTCCGTTGGGTTCCTGAAGGGCGAAACATAACCGAGAAATCACATCATCACCGTAACGGACCTGAGGGTTGAGACGAGACGAACAAGCAATCTGCTCACCTGTTTCCAAGTTCAGAAGGTAACCGACCAGAGTGGTGGTCCCGATGTCCAGAGCCAGCCCCAGGATCGGTCTTTTTTCCCAAATCGGACGAACGGTCAGGACTTGAACCTTTGTTTCCAGATTGGCTTCCTGTTGGTGGAGAATCACGGAGACCTTAAACTGACTGGAGTTAAGAATCTGGGGAAGTTGTCGGATGACCGCCAGGGGAACAGAGTCGGCGGAGAGTCGCAGTGGGCACACTCTTTCCAGACCCTCCAAGAGTCGGACCAGGTGACCCCTTTCATCTTGCTGGGTGGGCGGACTAAGGACCAACTCAACGGCACGGACGGACGGTTCTAAGGCGACAGGTCGCTCGACGGCTTCGGTAAGGACGGCGGAGATAGTCGGACGGGAGGCTTCAGGAACAAAAACGATCCCATCTTGACTTAAAAACTGCCGACAGGCTAACCGCCAGCCCTGCTCTCTCTCCGAAAGGGTCAGGTGCCGTTCCTCTTCCACGGTCAAGGGTGGTGCGCCATTGACAAATTGGACCTTGCACTTACCGCACAGACCGAAGCCGCCACACGGTGTCTCGCACGGAACGCCTAACTCCCAAAGAGCCCGAATCAAGGGTATTCCCGGGTAAAAAGAACCTTCTTTGCCGTCAGGTTCTACTCGTAGCCGCACCATTATGTTGGTGAAAGGGGTGTCCCGTCCTTTGCCACAGGCGTGCCATCTTCCCGATAATAGCCCCACTGATCTCTTGCCCACAGCATGAGAAGATACCGTTCCAAAGGTAAGCCCCGAAACGCCACATTGGTTGTCCCGTAGATAAAGCCCCCGCCCGGCATTCCTTTCTCTAACACATACCTACAGTGGGCAATGATCTCCTCTTCTGTCCCAGTTTGGAGTAGGCTGCACTGAACTCCCCCGAGAAGGCAGACCTGATGTCCGACCCGATTCTTGATCGTGGCGATGTCCATTTCCCTTGCCTGACAGTCCAAAGCGTGAAGACCGTGGGGTCGGCATTCCACCAATTGGTCTAAAATCGGCATTATATTGCCGTCGGTGTGCTTGATGACGATAAATCCTTGTTCCTTATAACCAGCGACCAAATCCTTAAGATAGGGTGTGATAAATTCCCGAAACATTTTGGGGGAGAGAAAGGGACCGGTGTTGAAGCAGTAGTCAGAGCAGAGGGCCAATCCGTCTAACCCGCAAGATTCTTTCAGACGATGCCCTCGCTCCAAAGCCCAGATCACACGATCCCTTGCCAACTGATGCATTTCCTGGGGCTTCTCAAAGAAAGCCGCTGCCACTTCTTCCATATCGGACCCTGAAGGGATCGCAAAGGTAGCATCGCCGTGAGCCAACAATAGGTAGCGATCGTCGGCGAGTTTTCGGATAGCCTTGACAGTCTCGGATAGGGTCGCATCGTCAGGAGCGTGGACGATGAGGATCATACAATAGTCCAGCCGTTCGGCAACGGCGACATAAAGTTCTGCGTTTTCACGAATGAAACGCTCTCTTGTAACGGGATCGGCGGAGAGAAAGGACGCCGGATCGTGGAAGTCCTTTCCGAGCAGTTCGGGTGCCAGTTGAAACTCCAGTTCAAAGCAAGGGACCTTCCCCGGCAAAGGTGATGAGAGAGTGAGAGCGGCAAGGGCTCTCTCTTTCGGAGTGAAGGAGCAGGAAGCATTCATCTACGCTGCCGAAAGAGCCTCCCGGGACAGAAGCTGCTGCCAGTTCTGGTCCACTTCTGACTGGATCTCCTCAAGAAGTTCCTTGTGGTCTCCCTCAAAAAGGTGCCGGTATCGTCGTTGCCGCTTCAAAAACTCTACTACAGGGACCTTGTGACGGGGTTTGTAGTTGATTTTCACCTTCCCGTTTTCCACTTCGTAAAGAGGCCAAAAGCAGGTCTCAACCGCCAGTCGGGACAGTTCCAATGTTTCCTCTGGCTCAAAGCCCCAACCCAGGTTGCAAGGGATCAGGACATTGAGAAAAGCCGGACCATCAACCTTGAAAGCCTTTTCCGCCTTTGTCAAGAGATCCTTCCAGTGGGAGGGTGCGGCTTGAGCCGCATAGGGAATGCCGTGGGCGGCAACGATGCCCATAATATCTTTCCGTTTCTGGGGTTTGCCTTTCGCCTGCGCCCCCGCCGGCGACGTGGTCGTTGCCGCATAGTGGGGCGTTGCCCCCGACCGTTGGATTCCCGTGTTCATATACGCTTGATTGTCCATACACACGAACACGAACCGGTGTCCCCTCTCTAAAGCACCGGAAAGGGCTTGAAGACCGATGTCATAAGTTCCACCGTCACCAGCGAAGGCGACAATATTAACTTCCTTGTCGTATTCCCCCCTTTTCTTCAGCGCTTTGCAGGCGGTGACAATACCACTGGCGACGGCAGCCACATTTTCAAAAGCGACGTGGATGTAAGGGACGTTCCAGGCAGTGTAGGGGAAGATGGTGCTGCAGACTTCCAAGCATCCGGTCGCCAAGGCAGCAATCACAGGACGGTCCGAAGACATCAAAATCCATCGGGCGATCATCGGTTCGGGACAACCGGCACACGCCCGGTGCCCTCCCGTTACGGCTATCGTCTTTTCCGCCAGATCCTTTACTGACGGCATTTGCCTCACATCCCTTCACACAGAAAGAATTTGATAGTCCCCACTGGTTAACAATCGGACAAACTCCTTCATCCCGGAAATGGTGCCCACTTGAACCCGGTCCCTCAAGCCAAAATGGTCCAAGCAGGTTTGACACACCAGAATCCGGCATCCTCTTTCCTGGAGTCTTTTTAAATATTCCAGAGCCTGTGCCCTTTCAATGGTCGCCTCTGCGTTCGTCACCAATTTGACGCCTGTGTTCCACAAAATCAGTGTGTGGGGTTTCGTTTCGCCCTCCGCCAAAAACCTCAAAAAATTGGTCATAATCACAGCCCCAACGTTGTCGTCACCTTGGCCCAGGGTCTGACTACCGATGAGAACCAAAATCGGTCTTTCGTCCTTCATCATTCTCGGACACCCAAATACCTCCAGGTTTGGGAAACGGTCTTTCCGGCCGCCACGTCAAAGAGTTCCATAATGAACTGGTAAATCTGTGGGACCGTCACATCCCGACCGCCCAAGCCGTAGATCGCATTGACAATCTTCGGGGACGGACAGGGAACCAGCGAAGTGACTGCTTGGGGCTTGAGGGTCACCAATCGGTCGTAAAAGGCTGCCCGAATGTCGGTGAACAGAGGTCCGCCCGTTCCCGAGAGGCTGTCTGCCCGGTCCATCACCCCAATGACCTTTGCAAAGCGGAGCGCCTTAAAAATTTCCGACTGAGGGAACGGTCGGAACGCCCGCACCTTAACCAGACCAGCCTTTTGTCCCTCCCTTCTGACTTTCTCAACGGCAGCTTGGGCAGTTCCGCAGAAGGATCCCATACCGACAAGGATGACGTCGGCGTCTTCCGTCTGAAAAGTCTCTATCAGCCCGTAAGGTTTCGTATGGAAATTATCGGCGAACTCCTGACCGACCTGTTGGACGATGGGTAGCGCCTCTAAAATAGCGTCGGTCAACTGTCGGCGGTGCTCCATAAAGTAATCGGGCAGGTCTACCGGTCCCACGGTGATCGGCTGATCGACGTTTAAGAGGGAATAAGCAGGCTGAGGGGCGCCAACGAAATGGCGAACGGCTTCGTCAGGGAGGACGCGGACAGGGTGGACCGCATGACTAATGACAAAGCCGTCGGTGACGACCATGACCGGCAGCTTGGCTCTTTCTGCAATCACGACCGCTTGAATCAGGGTGTCGTAGGCTTCTTGGGGATCTTCGCAGAAGAGAATGATCCAGCCTGAATCGCGGGCGCCCATCACATCGGAATGATCGCAGTGAATGTTGAGGTTGGCCGACAGGGCTCTCGCCACCACCGCCATCACGATCGGCAGCCGCATTGCGGAGGCGATGGGCAGAAGTTCCCACATATAGGCAAGACCTTGCGCTGAGGTGGCAGTCATCGTCCGAGCCCCCGATGCCGCCCCGCCGATGCAGGCGCTCATCGCACTGTGCTCGCTTTCCACGCTAACGAATTCCGTCTCTACCAACCCATCGGCGACATATTGAGCAAAAGTCATCACGATTTCCGTTTGGGGGGTGATCGGGTAAGCGGCAACCATATGGGGATTGATCTGCTTCATCGCCAGTGCCTGGGCTTCGTTGCCCGAAAGCGCCAATATCTGATAGGAAACTTCCTCTACCTTCTGCGAGGGCATTGCGGGTTCGGACATAAACCCCGCCTCCTTTCCTATGGGGTCTTCTCTGCGGGCTGGAGCGCCTCCTCTTCCACCATTTTGATGGCACGGGCTCGGGGTGGGCACTGGGTTTCACAGAGACCGCAGCCTTTGCAGTGACGGTAATCTATGCCGATGATGCGGGCTCCGGAAAGGAGGATGGCACTGTCCGGACAGACCAGCCAGCACATTAGACAGTGGACACACACATTCAGGTCCAATTCCGGACGCTTCAAGCGCCAGCCACCTGTCTGATAAACCTGTGCTGTTCCGCCTCTATCAATCACTCCTGCAACGGGCAACTCATACCACGCTGGAAGAGGTGGCTTGGTTCCTGACGAGGGCAGGGACTGGGTGTGGACATCGGCGAAATCGGTCTCCTCATAGCCCAGTGCCAGCGCTTCCAGGTTCGCTTTCACGACCGGATCGTCGGTGCCCCGCCCTTTCGCCAGTCGGCTAATGGATTCAGTCTGGAGGGATTCTAAGGCTACAACCCCTGCACGAGCCGCCAGTGCGCCCAGAATCGGCACATTCGGTATGTCCCGTTTCAGGGTTCGCTTGGACAGACCGGACGCATCGCAGGTGACGACCCGAAAGGCTTGCCAACCAAACCGTTCTTGGGCTTCTCTCGCACCGATTGGGGCGTTCAGAAAAATCCAGCCCCCCGCCTTCAGCCCATCGGTGATCGGAACGTTGCCGACCAATTTCGGATCAAGGACGATGACAATATCCGGCTCCGTCACACCGCTGTGGATCGTAAAGGGCTCGTCGCTGATCCGGTTGAAGGCTTGAACGGGGGCACCCCGTCGCTCCGGACCAAATTCAGGAAAGGACTGGGCATATTTTCCCTGCCGAATGGCGGCCTGGGCTAAAATGTTCGCCCCTGTCTTCGCCCCTTGACCTGCCCGTGCGTGCCAGCGTATTTCTATTATCATTGGTGATCCCTCTCTTCGCTTCTATTGTTCGGCAACTCGCTCATTCCCTCCGTCAGGTGAAAACCCGACACGCGCTGGCGGACCATGAGAGATTGCCGAACCGCTATGACCGAGAAACCCGGTCGTCCGGCCAGGACCAGTGAACCCCCGAGGCGGATGCGCCACGGCAGCCGTTGCTCAGAACAGGGTTTCGTCAACAAAAAGCCTTTTTCGGTGCTCGTTGGTAAGATAGAGGTTTTCTTGCAGTCGGCAGAAAATTATCGTTTTTGTCTTAAACCCTGTGCCACCCGCGGCTCTTTAAGCCAATTCGTCAATTCCTTCCAACCAATTGCTGAGGGAAGTGCATCCCTTACATTGATCCCTGCCATCGGGAGGACGGTTTTGACTGAGAATGCTCCCGAGGGCATAGACCATATCCTCAACCTCTTCACGGGTCCAAGATCCGACTTGCTTGACAACACAATCAAAGTGAAGGGTAAACTGCTCCGACGACACTTGAAGCAGTTTATCGGGATCGTCTCTGTAAGGCTGAGGTTGAAGGTAAACCAGAGCCAGCCCGCTGACGGTATGCCCATTGCCTTGGGCGAGGTAGCCGTAAGCCTTCAACTGAGCTTCATAAAGAGGGAAAAGAGCCTCCTGGGACGGAGTAAGTTGAGCCGTCTTGTAATCGACAATAAAAACAGAGTCATCAGGAAGTTTCCAGATGGCATCGGGTTGCCCCACCAGAGAAAAATCACCGACTCGGGCTTCCCATCGTTTGGGTTCCAACACATCTATCACCTTCATCCCGCTCAAAGCATTTGCCAACCAATCGGGAAGGGATCTCTTTTCTGAATAAGTTACGCTGACCACTCGTCTGATGTAAGAGTCAAGAGTGGAAACGATCCCTGGCATCGGAGAGCGGAATGGGTGATCCGATGGAAGGGGAAAGTGGTAAGTAAACCAAAAACATCTGGCACAAAAATTCTCCATCTTCGTCCTACCGAGATCCCTGGCAGTAATGACTATCTTCTTCGCCAATTGGCATCCCTCCTGACCCGAATTTTTAAAGGACTTAGTAACCAAAAGTATAGAGTTCCTCTTCTTCCAGTGCAATGGAGGCTGGTTCATCAAGAAATACTCCGGCAAATTGTCACTAAGTCGTGCAAAAGGCAGGGAGAGGATAGAGAACGACAAAAATTAAAATGAAACCTTTTTGTGCGATAGTGATAACAAAGACTTTCCGGCGTTTCTGTGCGGTATGGTGCCGTTGTTAGTATGAGCCGATGAGCCGACAGCGAAACTGGCGGACGGATTGGGTCATTGCAAGAAAATTCTCTGTTGGGACGCCGATGTGGATGGCGTTGGAGGAGCCAAAGAAGAGCCGACCGTGAGGTGCCAAACGCTCCAAAAGGAAATGAACGGTGTCGGCAATTTGCTGAGGTGTGTTGAAGACCAGGTCCTTGCCACAACTTATGCCACCCCACAGGATTAGGTTTGGGAACCTTTGGCGAAGGGCTATTAGGTCCATCCCCGCATCCACATCAATTTCACCGTAACCCTGAAAACCCACCTCTTCAAAAAGGATGGAGGCGATGCTCCAAATGTTTCCGTCCGTGCGAAAGAAATAGGGGACTTGAAGGCGCCGACTAGCGGCGGCAAGGCGTTGCAGGTGAGGCAAGAGAAAGGTTCGGAACCGGTGGACACCGTAGAGAACACCGGACTCATTTGCCAGATCGCCACCACCCCAAAAGCAGGCAGCCCCCTTTTTTGCTGTCTCTTCCATCGCGATGAGGTTCATTTCACAGACGGCATTTAGGTAACGGTGGACGAGGGAAGGTTCTTCTATTAGGGTTTCCAGCCACTCTGTTCTTAGGGGAATGGCAATGAAACCGGCGGGGGAGGCGACCGCCAGTTCGCTGCCAACTTTTTCCACAAGGAACTCAAAATCACTGTAAGCGCCCCCTACAGGACGCCCGCCTTCTTTGAGGCTTTGCTCTGTTGCATCTACAACCCTTGGGATGGCTTTTAAACCTTGCCTTTTAAGGGTATCATCCACACAGTCAAAGACATCGGTTTCGGGATGGTAACGATAGACGGCAAACCAATCGTTCTCATCCCCATAAAGAAAAGTCCTGTCATCCAATTTTTTGGTTGGTCGGAGGGAGTGGCGCCAAGGGACCGTGATCATATCCCAGCCCAAAAAGCGAGCACAAGCAATAAGGTCGTCAAGGACTTGGTGGACAAAAGCATCGTGGTCCTCATCGCTTCGGAGCCATATTTCGCCCTCCTTCATCCTTAACAGCCCGCCTCCGGTGAAGGCGGGTCTGCCGAGAATTTCTGAGGCGACTTTGCAGCAAACACTTTGTTCACAATAGGGGACTCGGTCGGTCGGCAATCCGGAAAAGGTTCGCAACGCGCGCTCTTTGCCGGTCATTACGACAGTCAGCAATTGTGATGATGGTTAGCAAAAGGTGCCGGATAGCGCCCTAAAGTGCGGCACGCCTCGTAAAAAGCCAACACATTTTCCAAGGGAGTGGCAGGTGTGATTTCACTGGAAGAACCGATGAAGAAACCGCCTCCCGGTGCGGCGACGGCAACCGCCTGGCGGACCGCTTCCCAAATCTCGTCTTTTGTCCCCAGAGGTAAGAGGACTGAACAGTCAATCCCTCCCACAAGGATCAGACGCTTTCCATATCTCTTTTTGAGTCGGCTTAAGTCCATTCCCGCCAAAGGCTCCAACGGATTAAGACCGTCAATGCCGACATCCATCAAATCGTCCATAATGGACCACAGATTGCCGTCACTATGGTATATGACCTTTATGCCACCATCGTGGAGCACCTCAATACACCGTCTGAGCATTGGGATGAAAGTTTGGCGGAGAAAGTGAAGGGAAAAGAAGAGACCGTTTTTGTAGGCAATATCATCACCGATAAAATAGAGGGGGCTCAATTGTTCTTGGGCAGCGACCTTAGCAAATCGGTAAGCCGATTCTCCCGTAATTTCCAAAAGGGCTCTTATCTCGTTGGGGGCGTCATAAAGGAAGTAGGAAAACCGCTCTTGCCCCATCAATCCATAAGCGTCGTGAAAACCACATCCGTGACCCGGAACATACAAGGTGTAAGGTGCAAACCGCTGTTGCTGAACCCGAACATCGTTCACCCAATGTTTTTTAATCCAATCCCAAGATACTGGCTGGGCAGTGTTGATATACTGTTTCAGTTCTTCCAGGCTCTCAATTTCGTAGCGAACTTTCCAGGCAGTTTGACCGGCGATCCGATGAGTCGTGGTGCCTCCGGAAAGGATCGTCCCATTCTCTTCTTTTTCAAAAGATCTACCGTAACCTCGGCAGAGGTCAATTCCCAAACCGTGATACACCCGGACCATTGCCGTGTCGTAGTCGTCTTCAGGTCGTTTGAAGTGACGAAGGACCTCGGGATTGTCAATGTAGTCCCAGATCGGGACTCGGTCCGGTTCTTCAAAATTTGAGGATGCCCGAATCCGCTCCCACACGGTGCTATCTAATAAGCCTCCATATCCCTTAGTGGGTCGGACCCGATTGTTGCTTGAGGGTTGCTCAAAGGAAATCACTCTTTAATTCACCCCAATTTTCGTAACATCCAAACTCGTCCGCAGCCTCAAAAAAAGCAATGATGTTGTCCCAGGGGACATCGGGCTCAATCACGTGGGTGGGGGCTAAAATGAAACCCGGCGCAAATAGGCGAATAACATCTCGGACTGCTTTTTTCACATCGTCCGGTGATCCAAAAGGCAATACAGACTGAGTGCCAATGCCGCCCCAAAAAGCCAGTCGGTCCCCGTAGCGGTCTCTGATAAGCCTTAAATCCATACACTCCGGCTGGATCGGGTTGAGAACGGTAACACCAATTTCAATAAGATCGTCAATAATGGAAAGGATATTACCGTCACTGTGATACCAAACAGCAATATCTGGGCGAAGGGAACGGGCGGTGGCAATGACCCTGGCGAGGCGGGGCTTAAGGAACTTTCTCCAAATGTGAGGCGCCATCATCAGACCGGTCTGCATCGCCACATCATCGCCTGTCTGGAGCATATCCACGCCGGCTTCGGTCAGTCGTCTCGCAATGAAGCAAGCGTATTCGGTCAATCGTTCCAGCAAACATTCCACCATCTCCGGCTCTGCAAGGAACCCCTCTAAGGTGCGTTCTAATCCGAAAAGTTGCCAGGCGGTTTCAAAGATGTGACCGGCAAAACCGGCAACATAATAGCCCTGTTCCTGAAGGCGTCGGATATCCTCCTCCAAGTGTTGGTGACAAATGGGTTGAAAAATGTCGGCGAAGGGGTAGGCTTCAATGTCTTGAACGGATTGAGCGTCGCCCAAAGGAAAAACATAGCCCCAAAAGTGATAAAAATTAGCAGGAACGACGAAGGTGCCGAAGATGGGGTTGGATAGTTGGGACTGCGCGGGAAGTGTTTTTCGCCATTTGTCTCGGTCGGGTAACGAGTCCGGAAGGCGAAAGGAAACGTAACGGATGTCCATTTGAAAGTAGTTCTGGGGATCGTC
Organism: Candidatus Caldisaccharidevorator malaysiensis; assembly: GCA_025057575.1. Taxonomy (GTDB): domain Bacteria; phylum Armatimonadota; class Fervidibacteria; order Fervidibacterales; family Fervidibacteraceae; genus Caldisaccharidevorator; species Caldisaccharidevorator malaysiensis. The sequence continues at coordinate 10,441 of JANXBO010000047.1, read as the reverse complement.
CCTTCCGGTCCGTCTTCGGAACTCTTCGTAAACATAAGGTGTAAAGGAGGCGCTTCTGGGGCATCGGTCGGGCCATTCCCTTCGGACCGCTCGGATAACCCTCTCTCTGGAAGTCATTTTATCGTCTTGAGACAATGGTTATATACTTGCTGATGTAATTTTTATGGGCATACGATTGTATCAGTTCAGGGTCAATGGGATAGCGACCGAACTCCTTTGCCGTGTCCACCATCACACGATAATTGCGGGGTAACACGCCTGGATGGATAGAGTTACTGGACGCCAGGATGTGACCACCGTTGGGGGACGCCTTAGCGATCGTCTCTTTGACGGCTTCTGCGACGTCCTCTTCCGTGCCGAAAGTCAGGACGAAGGAGCAGTCTACATTGCCAACGAGGCACAGCCGATCCCCATAGGCTCTTTTAACTTCACCGATATCCATTCCGGCTGCCGGCTCAATGGGATCAATGGCATCAATGCCTGCCTCCACCATCATCGGCAACAGGGACCAGATGTTGCCATCGGTATGCTTGATGTAAGGGGTGTTGGTGTCGTGAGCAGCCTGCACGCTTTGCGCTAAGTAGGGGAGGATGAATTGGCGAAATTGTTCGGGGCTCATCACCGGACCGTGGGCGTTAGCATAATCGTCTCCGGCGACGATGGCGTCGGCGCCTTCTGCGATGGCTCTTTTCATCAACCGGACTTTGTAGTCTATGACAATTTCCGCTAACTCGTGGACGAAGGACGGGCGGTCTATGTAATCAATGAGGAGGTTCTCCATTCCACCTCGCAGATAGTGGGAAAATTCAAATACATCATGGGTCAGAAAGACGATCGCTTTCTTGCCTTTAAATCTCTGGACGGCGGACCGGAGGGTAGCGAGGCGATGATCGTCATCCGGGTTGGGGGGTGTGTAGTGTTTGATGTCGGCGGGTTCTTTTATGGGTCCTTCAACGGGATAAGGATGCTGGACTTCCTCTGTGATCCCCCATACGATACCCCATTCGTCCCGGACCAGTTGGCGCGTTCCTGTGATGATCGGGCGTCCTCTCCAGTAAAGTTCCTTTTCTTCCGTTGGTGTGAGCGGTTGCAGTTTCATATCCTCAAAGATGGTGATTGCGTCCAAGTCTTCCTGTTCCACGAATTCTTCCAGACAGGTAGCGCCGAAAGCCGAGAGGGTCGGCTCGTCAATGATCAGTTCCCAGAGAGGGACTCGGTCCGGTTCTCCCTGTCGCAGCAGAGCGGTCATAAACCGGTCTCTTCCGGTCATTTTTGGTCACCCCTGCCCTTCATAGCGCTCGTAGTGAACCAGATCCGAAAGGGACCGTCGGGGGCGATGCTCTAAGGGCTCGTCGGGCCAGCCGATCGGCAAAATCGCGACCGGTCGCAACGGTTGAGGACAGTGGAGAATGTTGAGGACCTGGCGATCGTCAAAGGCGCCAACCCAGCAGGAGCCCAAACCCAAGGCAGTCGCTGCCAGTTGAGCGTAGGCGCACGCAATGGTGGCGTCCTGAAGGCAGTAAAGGTCGCTTCCTCTCCTTCCATATCGCCATTGATTGCGGCGGGGATTGGCGAGGAAAACCAACACAACCGGCGCTTCTGCTATAAAGTTTTGATCCAGCGCTGCCCGTGCAAGGGCTCTCTTCCTGTCTATGTCCCGAATGACAACAATCTCATATGCCTGGAGGTTTCCCGCCGAAGGGGCTTGATTAACTGCCTCCAGAATCTTCCGTAGGAGATCGGGCTCGACCTCTCTCTTCTGATAAGCCCGAACACTAAAGCGGCTGTGCACGACCGCAAAGAAGTCAAGTTTTTGGGGTTCTCTTAACTCTTTCGTCTCTTTTGTTTCCTTCGTCTCTCGTGACTCGGAACTGGGTCGCTTCCCGGTTGATGCCATATTTAACCCTTATATGGCATCCCGGTTTCCTCTCTGTAAGGTTTTCCCTGATCCCTCAGTCCTTATCTCTTTCGGGCGGACCCAGCGATCCTTCAGCCATTAGCCGCTGAAGGGGGATGAGCAGTTTCTCATAGGTCTGACTCAAAAGTTCAGGAAGGACCTTGGTCGCCGACAGGACGGGAAGAAAACTGGTATCCCCATCCCATCGGGGAACGATGTGAATGTGGAGATGATCGTCAATGCCGGCGCCTGCACAGCGCCCTAAGTTCAGACCAATGTTGAAACCGTGAGGGTGCATCTGTTCGGTCAAGACTTTCTCGCAGGTCTGGGTTGCCATTATCAGGTCTCTCAGTTCTTCTTCGGTCAGGTCTGAAAGGCGGGGTTTGTGGCGGTAGGGGACGACCATCAGATGTCCGTTGTTATAAGGAAACGCGTTCATTATGACGAACCCTGTTTTGAATCGGTAAAGGATCAGGTTCTCTCGGTCGTTCTGCTGGGCGGGTTTCTCACAAAAGATGCATCCGGTAACTTTATCCGCCTTTGTCACATACTCCAACCTCCAGGGCGCCCAAAGAATGTTCCGGATCATCTTAGCGATCACAGGTCAAGGGAGATAATCCTATCCATTTGACGGGCGGTATCAATGACCATCTGATCGGGAGCGTGGGGATAAGGGGGAAGTTCGGCGGTCAACCAGCCGTCATAGCCGATGTCCTTCAGCGCCTGCATCACAGCCCGCCAAGGGACATCGCCCTGCAAGAGATACACAAATTGATGCTCCCTAATGCGAAAGTCCTTGACGTGAACCCTCTTGATGCGCGGACCCAAGAATGTTACCCACATCAAAATAAGCGCCGACCACTTCCTTATCCGCAGCGTTGTCCGATCGGTTCAGTTCATCTATATACTGACCAAACTCAAGGGGGGAGAGGAGGAATCGGTTCCAGACATTCTCAATCCAGATCTGGACACCCAGATCGGACGCCACTTTGACGAGATGGCGGAGGGAATCCAGTGAAAGGTCCCATGCCTGACGGTAGTCCGTCTTCTCGTCCACGACGGCAGGGACGACCAAAACACCCTCTGCCCCCATCACTTTTGCCAGGCGCAATGCCTGTTCGACGCCCTCAATGCCTCGCTTCCTGATCTCTGGGTCGGGGGACGACAAGGGCAAAGACCAGTGGGTGCCGCCCATCACACTGTGGATGCTCAGTTCATACTTTTTTGCCAATTCGGCAATGGTCCTGGCTTCCTCCTCATTAGCGGGCTGATGGGACTCAAAACCGTCGTAGCCCGCCTTTCGGATCAAAGCGATCCGGTCTTCCAGCCCCCAGGACGGTGCCACTGTTCCTAAGCAAATCCCTTTCTTCATCCCTCAACGCTCCTTTTTCCCCAATGGATTCAGCCATATTGTGTCATAGCGGAGGGCGCAGGGAACAGAAGCTTTGAAATGACTCGGGTCACTTAGGTCAAAAAACCCCTGCCTTTCAAATCCAAAAAACCACATTCCCGGTCTTGCCCGTGAAGAAGTCAATGAGGAGCCAAAGGGCATTGGTGGTGAACTGACCGAGGATAAGCCCCAAGAAAAAAGGTCGGAAGGTGGCATAAGCTCTTGCCCCACCATAGCGCAGGAGTGTTCCTTTAATGATCCAGGCGAGGAAAGCGTTGAGCCAGATGGCATTCATCAGCCAGATGGTTGCCACAGAGAATCCGATGGGGTGAAACGGGAGCCAAGGCGATTGACGGTGGATCTGGGTGAGCAGAGCCAACAGAACAAAGCCAAACCCTTTTAACCAGAGCCCCGGCACAAAAGGTCCCCTCATTTCCGCTGCCTGCCTCTCCGCAAAGCGGTAGGGAAGGGGAGGGGCGCCGATAAAGAACCAGTTGTTGAGATTGATGCCCCCGCGATGATAAGCGAGAATCATATTGGTCGTCACGGCGGTAACAATCGTTACGATTGTCGCCGACATCATCCCGGCAAAGAGAGGGTAGTTGTTGAAAGAAAGTTCGTCAGCGATTTTCAGACCGTGAACGGCAGCGGCAAGGGGAAAGGTGCGGATATCCGAACACCAAACAAAGGTAAGGGCAAGGGCTGCTAAACCTTTTCTTCCGACCAGGCGCGCTCCCAGAGTGGAGACGGTCATATCGGGTGCGATAGAGGGAGCGACTGCCTCTCCCAATCCCGACTCGGCAACGATCCTGGTCAGACCGATAAAGAACGCCCATACAGTAACCAGAAAGACGAAAAGAGGAAGCAAACTCAGACCGGAAAGCCAAAGCCAACTTATCATTAGACCCAATCCGACCAACAATGCGGGCATCGTCCACCTTTCATCACGAAAAAGAAGAGGTGTGTTATCCCGCTGGACACTTGAAAAGACAGACTGCCACTGTCGGCGGGTCATCCAGAACCGATGGGCAACGAGGAAAAGAAACGCGCCGGTGCCGATGTGTTTGTAAGCAGTGAAGGGCGAACCATAGCCGGAGAGGGATTCTTGAATGTTGAGAAATCCCAGAGACGGATGGAAGGGCATCAAGACAAGTCCTTGGACGATAAGAGCGAGAATGTTGAAGAACCAGAGGCTGAAAGCGACATCAAGGGGAACCAGGTAAAAGAAGCCCAGCATCGGGAAACTGAGGCGCAAGTGTATGGCAGTAGTGGCTCGAAAGAGGAGGTAACTATACGCTAAGGTGGGTGCGGGAATAACGGGGTTGTAGTGGTGAAGCGCAACGAGGGAACCGATTACCATTGGCACCGAAAAACCGATCCAAAAGAGTCGTTTGCGAAAGAGGGATGGCAGGATTGCCTGATCTTGACGAAGGGTTTCAATCGGAAGATGGCAGAGGGGGAAGACGAGCCGTTCGTTGCGGATCCAGGGCTTGGCTAAGATAAAGGCAAACCCGAGCATCGTTAGATAAAGTGCCAAAAGGAAAGGCAACCAGGAAAGAAGGGGTATCACCCAGGGTTGCCACTCCACTCTCTGGACAGGACCGATTTTTTCAAAGAAAGCGCGAACGGAAATCGGGTCCTGGGGGATGGACCAAGGAGGTAAGTAGGGCAGGACCAGTTCGTCCCACCGCCATTCGGGATGGGCGCGCCCATAGTAAAGGGGGGCAGCCAGGATCGGCAGCAACTGGCTACCCAGACCCATCGTGGACAGGGAGTTGGCAACGGTCAAAAGAACGAAAAGGAACCCCAGTTCTTGTGGTGAAAAGGCGAGGGAAGGAAAAAGCCATCGGAGCAAGCCATTGATAGGGACGGCTAAGAGGAACAGAAGAAAGAGGGCAGCAGGGGTAATGAAGTCGAGCCCCATATAGGAACCCTTGATGACATTGGCAGCATATTGGTCAGCAACAGCGATGAAGGCAGAGCCGGCAAGACCGATTAAGAGAACTGTCGCCAGGCGAAACGGTCTTGCCTCCCGTTCCCCTCGGCGCTGGTCGTCAATCCGAATTCTTTGCCTAATCCCATCTCTTTGAGTCATTTCTTTGATTTTGGTGAACCGATGGGGCATTGAACTCGTTATGACCGGCTGTCCCAATGGTGGCCCTGGAACCAAAAGGTAGAAGGCAGTGCAGACCCAGACTTCCTTTTTGACTTGTCTTTTTCCTTGACACAAGTGTTGGTCCGGCAAAGAATCGTTAGCATAGTCCGTTTCTCAAGGGTGATCCCAGGAAGGTGCTCAAGACGCTAACCCGATGGCAAGAGCCCTTGCCCTTAGTCAAGGCGCAAGGCGCCCGATATCGTTGGCTTACATTCGGGGTTTTGTTAATGAGCCCTTGCGTTGCCCTTATGAGGGGGTGGGTCTGATGAGACTCCGTCGGTTCGGCGCTGAGGCAGCGGTAACCCGAATCGGGCGATACGTCCTTGGAGAAGTCCTCGGAGAAGGTCCCTTAGGAAAGGCTTACGAGGCGACGGATTCGGAAAGGGGGGAAAAGGTCGTCATCAGGGGTTTTGCCCGCCCGCCAGAAGCCGACGACGAGCACTGGCAACAGGCAATCGGTCGGTTCCAAGAGGCATTGACAAAAGTTCACAAGTTGCAGCATCCCAACGTTGTTCGCCTCATTGACTTTGGAGAAATAGAAGGGATGTATTACATTGCAACCGAGTATTTCGTCGGGCGCAATCTTCGCAGGATCATTGATGAAGAGGAGAGACCTTCGGGGGACCAGTTAGTTCAATTTCTGGAGACGGCGTCAAAGGTATTTCAGTTCGCCGACATTCACGGTATTAGCCACGGCGACATCACACCTTACAACATTCTCTTCCCCTCTGGAAGCACATCCTCACTCAAGATTCTCAATTACGGTGTTGCACAGGTCAGAAAGAAGTTAGGGTCCCCCTATCTGGCACCCGAACAGTTAACCGGGTTTTTAGGTGACATAAGATCTGACTTCTACTCCCTTGGCGTCGTCGCCTACGAGTGGGCTTCCAAGAAGAATCCGTTCCAAGGAGAGACCATTGAGGAAACAGGACGAAAGATCCTGTCGGTCGTCCCTGCGGCTATTGAAGGACTATCCGACTATCTGAACGGGATCCTGCAGGGGCTGATGGCTAAGGATCCCAAAGATCGTTACAGTGCGACTGAGGATTTGATTCGGGACTTACGAGCACGGCAGGCGACAAAAGTTTCCTTTTCAGCAGCACCGATCGCTGAGGTATTTTGGGAGCCCAGTGTGTATCAACCGCCCCCCACCCTTGCCGATTACTCGTTTCAGCAGGCGGACATCAAGGCAATCCATCGCCACCTTCAGAAGAAGAAAGCAATCGCCCGAGCAAAGCGCAAACTGCTTCTCTCTACCGTTACCACTCTTTCTATCCTAACTCCCCTAACACTCCTGTTCCTTCACGCCGTCAACCGCTACAACGACGAGGGAGCCGGACGGTTAACCAGGCTGACGGGACAGGTTCAGGTCTTAAAAGCCGGAATGGGAGGGTTTACCGATTCTCTTGACCAGACCGTGGGAACGGGTGATGTGATCCGAACAGGAAAGGACGGGAAGGCTGTTCTGAGCCTGCCCGAGGGGAGTCGCTTGCTCCTATCGGAAGGGACCACTCTTTCCGTTCGGGCTCTCGGTAGTGACGGGGGTGCGAGAAGAAGGAGTTTTGGGCTTGCGGAAGGGACCGCCGTCTTTGCCGTGCGACCGATCTATGGGACGGTCCACCGGTTTGTCGTCCGAACACCTCATCTGAGAGCAGAAGTGAAGGGGACGGGTTTTGAGGTGCGCGCCGACGAGAATCTGTCTTCTATCGGCTGTGTGGAGGGACGACTGTCCGTTGAAGCAGTCAGTGGATCGTATGATGTGGATCAGAATAAGATGTTTTCGTATAACACCCTCCAGCAGAAGGGGATCGTCGGCGATCTGACGCCGGATCAGATCAGTGCGATAAAAGAAGCCCTGAAAGGGCTGGACCTATCATTCTTTGAAAACATCAGCCACTGGCTGGCGGATGCGGGAGAGCGGTTCTTAGTGGACCCGATCCTTACCGTGGTCGGCACTGTGCAGGCTGGCAGGGAAATCTACCGACAGGCGATGGACGATGCCCAAGCGCAAAGTATGGGTCTGGTCGCCATTCGGGCGATCTGCTTGGCGCTGGAGGGCGGCGGCGAGTATCCGACGGAGATCGGCTTAACGGATCTTTCGGGTTTGGGACTGGATCAAAGGGCGGTGCGCAGAATTCTTTCCGCCTTTGCAGGGAACCGGCTTTTGTCTTACCAATCCGATGGACGGTCCTACCAGTTCACTGTCCAACTGCTGGACACCAAAAAAACTCTCGTCACCGTCCAAAACGGACGGATGCACTTTCAAGTGCCGGAGCAACCGAAAGTTCCACAGGACTGAAGCCAGGCAAGTGCAAACAAGACAACCAGCCAAATCATAGAGACACTTTCACAAACTCTGTGTTTATTGCTGCCTTAAAAAACTACCGCTTGGCTGGACTCCTTTTCGGCGATGCCTTTGCTCTATTGGTGCGATAATCGTTAGTCATCTGACCTTCGGGTGTCCAACACCACTCACCTGGGGATTCTTTTATCAACGACCCGTTTACCCCGAGAGCGATTCGGCGTCGGGCAATTTCAATATATCGGGGATTGATGTCAATCCCAATAAAGTGCCTGCCACAAGCGAGGGCGGCAACAGCCGTCGTCCCACTTCCCACAAACGGATCTAGGACGATAGCATCTGGAAAGGTTGACAGGCGAATGAGGTGTTGACAGAGGGACAGGGGCTTCACCGAAGGATGGTCATTAAACTGTCCTTTCTCGCTGATAGACGGTTTGGGAACCAAGAAATACTTGTCCAGGTATGGGTTTATGGGTTCAACTGTCAGCACATTTGCGGGGCACATATTGGCACCCACCCTATTTCGCATATCAAAAAGACCGACACGGTGCTTCATCATATTTTCCAGGAAAGTGCCTTCGTAAGGTTTTTGAGCGACCAGAATGGGCTCAAAGCAGGATTTGACCTGGGGGGTTTTCCATCCCTGAAGCATCTGCATCACGGCACTTTTCGTGTCATCAGAAACATCCAATCGTTCTACAAAATGGTCTAAGCCCATCGCTTTCGGCTGATTTTGGACATACAGCCAGATAAAGCAATCCCGTATCCAGAAGCCGGCGTTCTCAACGGCTACTGCCATCCGATGATAGGTTCGGGGACCGGAGAAAGAGAAGAAAAAGCCACCCGGTTTGAGGACCCGGAAAATCTCTTTTGCCACAGCGAGATACCACATTTCAAATCGGCGACCCTGGGCTGGGTCAAACTTCATCCCTGGAGGCAGGTGGGTAACCACTTTCTGGCTGGGAAGGCGCTTGTTCACCTTGCGCAGATCCCATTCGTCGTCCAACTTGTCAAAAAAATAGGGCGGGTCTGTCAGGACCAGGTCTACAAAATCACTGGGCATTTCTTGAAGAACAACTCTCGCATCACCGCAGATGAGCCGGTCAACCCATTGTGTCTCTGCCTTCATCGTTAGCCCTCCCTGCCCAAGCGATCCCGTATCAATTCAAAGATCCTATGAAGATCAGACTCTGGTAGCCAACCGCGCTTAACCGATATGATCACAGGATCGGCACGCGCCACTCCGACGACCCGTCCTCTCTTGTCATAGATCCACTTACCTCTATCTGCCCGATTGCACTGGTCACATTGCGGTATTGCATTTTCCAGATTCGCTGGGCGGTGGGGATTGCGGTGACCTACCTGAAGTTTCACTTTAACCCCAGGATAACGCCAACTTTCATCTCCTTCCATACCGCCACACGTGGCGCATCGTTCACGAAAAATCGTCCTCAAGCGTTGGAGAAGACTTTCGTTACCTTCTTGCCGCCGTGGACGGAAACTTGGATGAGGTTTCTCCAGAGTTAAGAGCCGGTATGAGTCCGGTGGCGCGTTTTCAGCGATCGTGTTGCCTCGACGGCTGGATACGATATAAAAACCCATCTGCATTCCCAAGTGACGCCCCGCCTGAACTTCCGGCTTTTCTGGGGTAAACTGGCGCACAAATTCCGTCAATTCCCTCTTGGAGACCCATTGCGTTTTTGGGTAACCCCTGGCGAGCTAACAAAGAACCAGTGCCGCCTCCGTGTAGCGTCCACGCCACTTAAGCGCCGGCAGGTGAACACCTTTGTCCCGCAAGTGTCGCTTATAGAGCGGGATGATGATTTCACCGTAGATCCGCTCTCTCTCTTCTTCCAGAGCAACCATCTCCCTAACTCAGATTTTCAGATTTCGGGTTGGCTGGGGTGTTCCTCTAGCTTTTTTCTGGTGTTTCGTTATCTGTCTCTTCCTCCTCCCATTCCCGTTCCCAAGCCGTGGTGAGCCAGCGGAGGAGGACTTTGGTGCCCGATGGGACGGGTTTTTCGCAAAGAGTGGCAATCCAGTCCCCGGAGAAGTTCAGTTGGTCGGCTAAGGCAACGGGGGAGAGTCTTCGGGCTTTGGCAAAGGCAATGATGATTGCTGATGCACCCAAGGGCACCTTCTTCCGAACTTCCTCAAGGGTCTGGTCGTCTACTCTCAGATGGTAGGTCAGGATGCCCTGACTGACGCGTGGAGGCGTCTTCTGTTCCAGGGCTCTTAGTCGGCTATGGTAGGCGCTGATGAGCCCCTTTTCTACCTTTTCCTTCTTCTCCTTCGCCTTCTCTTCAAGGAGACGTGCCTGAGCGCTGGCTTCCGCAGCAAGATGGAACGCCCTGGGGCTCTGCCGAAAGCCAAAAATTCCATATCCTTCCGCTCTCAAGGGGTTGCCCCCACCGTGCAGGAGGGCAGCGGCGGCTGCTTGAGTCCGCTGCCCCAACGCCTTCAGTTGCTCTGCTTCCAAACCTCCACCCAATACCGACCAACCGATCCAGTCGTAACTTCGGTCGGACCAGAGAAGGAAGGAGCGGAGTTCCTTTCTCCTGACGGAACCGGACGAGAGCGCTTCCTTCAAGGAGGCAACCCACAGTCGCGCCGCTTTGACCGCCTCCTCGTGGAGAATTTCCGCCTCATAAATGAGGGCGTTGAGGGAAAGAAGGGCGCCGACACAGGAGGCGAGAT
>JANXBO010000046.1 GCA_025057575.1 Candidatus Caldisaccharidevorator malaysiensis | reverse complement strand
CGAAAAAGGATTTGGGACTTTTGGTGAGGAGGACCGGAACAGCCTTATCCCGTTGGGTCATTTTGGATGCCGATGATGTGGTGATCCACCTATTTACTGCCGATTTGAGGGATTTTTACGATTTGGAGGGTCTTTGGGGCACGGCAGAGCGCTGGAAGGTAGCGGACGGTCAAATGATTTTTCAGGTTGCTGTCCCTACATAACGCCTTCTTTTTCCTCTCCACACCATCCGCTTTCCTATCAGCCTGAGGTTCAGGAAGGGATGAGGTCGGTGGGACGTCCCCTTTACAAAGATGTAGATATGGTCATTCCGATCTGGTTCAGCCAGCAAACGCCATCTGAGCAGGTCAAACAGTTACTTTATCAGACGATGGAACGATGGGACGATTATGTGCGCTCGGATGGGGTGGTGCTGGTCTTAGACGGCTGTCACTGGTGGGAGCCCGCCATTAAACAAGTTCGGGAACAACTTTCCGGTCAAGGCTGGACGATCCTTATCAATGAAGAGAATCAAGGGAAGGGAGCCGCTGTTCTTAAGGGACTCAAAACCCTTTTGGAAAGGAGCAGCGCTCGTTGGTTTGTGATCAGGGACTGCGACAATGACCATCGCCTCATTGATTTGCCCCGATTGGTAGAAAGGGGCACGGCGATGGAAAAGGCAACGGGTAACGACCGGATCCTTGTTCTGGGCAGACGAAGCGACCTCTCTTTCCCGATGTCCTTTGCCCGAGCCCAGTGGGAGTTCCTTTTGGATGACTTGATAATGGCAGGGACCGAATGGTTTTTCGCTAAGAAGGATGACTACCCCGACTGGTCTTTCTGCTCCTTTCACGACCGGTCACCCGTTGACTTCCTTTCGGGATACAAGTTACTCACCCGAAGGGCAGCGGAGACGGTGGTGGCGGACACGTCGCTTTATGAAGATCGCTATCAAGACTTAAAGGTGCTGCGTTATTGCTGGGAAACAGCGGTAAGCCTTGCTGTCCTTTTGGCGGGTGGTCTTGTCGGTGAAGTCCAGCGCCTGACTTACCGCCGCCAGCCGATAACCAGTTACGGTGACCGGGTCAATCCTGACCTTTACGGACAGCAGATCCTCTACACCCTCAGACGCATTGACGCGGTCGGATTGCCAGCCAAAAAACTGCTGGATAATGCCTGCCGGAGGTCCCTTTTGTGGACTCAAGATCCATTTCGGCAGGAATTAATCAGCGTCCGAGAGACGGTTCTCAAGGATCGGGGGGCACCGACAAATATCGTGACCTTAGACCCTTGGTTCTTTTAAGCCTTGACCGAACCCCTCAGACGCCGTTACCCTCTTAGAGTGAGAGAGCAGGAGGTGACTAAGGTGGAGAGGGATGGGCGGCGACTGGGCTGCCTGATCACGGCGATGGTGACTCCCTTTGACGATGCGGGGGAGATTAATTGGGATGCGGTCGAGCGCCTCGTTCAGCACCTTATTGAGACGGGTTCGGAAGGTTTGGTGGTGACAGGGACCACCGGGGAAGCACCTACTTTGACCCATCGGGAAAAGGTGGAACTCTACCGAAGGGTCGCCCGCCTGGCGAACGGGAAGGCAAAGGTGATTGCTGGAACGGGGACTTACAACACTGCGGAAAGTATTGAGCTCACTAAGGAAGCGGAAGATTGTGGTGTGGACGGCATCTTGCTGGTTTGTCCCTATTACAACCGACCCAACCAGGAAGGGCTTTTCCGTCACTTTCAGGCAGTCGCTCAAAAGACTTCTCTTCCCGTCATCGTTTACAACATTCCGTCCCGCACGGGAAGGAACATTGAAGCGTCCACGATTCTAAGGCTGGCTTATGAAGTGCCGAACATCGCGGGGGTAAAGGAAGCCAGTGGCGATATGAAGCAGGCGGCAGACATCTGCTCGGCAGCGCCTGACGGTTTCGCCGTTTGGAGCGGTAACGATGAGGACACCTTTCACCTTATGGCGTTAGGCGGAATTGGGGTCATCAGTGTCGTTTCACATCTCTGTGGCAGCGAATGTCGTCAGATGATTGAGGCAATGCAGCGGCAGGACCTTGCCACTGCCCGCAAAATCTACTTTTCCCTGATGCCTTTGATTCGCGCCCTCTTTCCTCCGACCAGTCCCAACCCGGCACCGGTCAAAGCCGCCCTGAATATGGTAGGAATACCCGTTGGCGCCCCTCGCCTGCCTCTGGTGGAATGTTCGGAAAAGGAGAAGGAAGCGATCCGAGCCGCTCTGGCTAAGTTGGGGAAACTCTAAGATCCTTTACCGGACGATCGTTCCTGGGGGAACGTCCCGGTCCAAAGTGACCAAGGCAAGGGCATTGTCCTCCCCAGCCGCTAAGATCATTCCTTGAGAGGGGATGCCCGCAATACGCTTGGGCTCCAGGTTGGCGACCAAGACCACTTGCTTGCCCTGAAGTTCCTCTGCGGAAAACTCCTGGGCAATTCCGGCAACGACCGTCCGGACCTCCGTTCCGATGTCCACTTGGAGGGCGAGCAATTTATCTCGCCCAGGCACCTTTTGCACACCGATCACCTTGCCCGCTCTCAGTTCCACCTTAGCGAAATCCTCCATCGTGATGAAAGGTGCCATCGTCGGTTCCTCCCTCACTGTTAATAGCCGTGTAAGGTCCCGTCTGCCCGACGGATATGGGGCATATAAACGGGCTTATAAGGATACTTCTCTGCCAGTTCAGTATTGAAATCAATGCCCAAACCCGGTTTTTCGTTGGGTCTTGCGTATCCGTCCACCAAGCGACAAGGTTCAGGGAAAACTTCTTGAAGGACCGGAACGCTGGCAAAGTCAGTCCATTCCTGCACCCCCATATTGGGGATTGCCATCTGCACGTGCAAGGCAGCGGCTTGCGAGATGGGTCCCAAATCGCCGGCGCCGTGAAACGCCGATTTCACCCCAAAGGGCTCTGCTAAGGTCATTATCTTTTTCGCTTCCGTTATTCCCCCGACATGCAAGGGAGCGATCCGAATGTAATCAATCCAGCGATTGAGAAAAAGCGTCAGCCAGGTCTCTCGGTCCGAGATGATCTCTCCGATGGCGATCGGGGTCGTGGACGCCCGGCGGATCAGCGCCAGACCTTCCTTGTTTTCGGGAGAGACGGGATCCTCCAGAAAGAAAAGCCGATACGGCTCCAGGGCTTTGGCGAGTTGAGCGGACTCCAGAGGCGACAGCTGCTCGTGGACATCGTGGAGGAGTTCTATCTCCATCCCCAACTGAGCCCGAAGATGCTCAAAAAGTTTGGGGACCTCCAGAAGGTAGCGAGCCGGTTCGTAGATGACGACGGAAGGCAAGCCGGGTCGGTGGGCTGGTTCCGTTCTCAACTTCCCCGACCCTCCATAGCCCCCCATCTGGGCACGGATGACTTTCATCCCCTCCTCCATCAGTCGCCGGACATTATCTTCCACTTCCACAGGGTCCCGACCGTCAGCATGCCGATAGCAGACCACACCCGTTCGGCAGGCGCCTCCCAAAAGTTGGTAAACAGGAAGGTTGGCGACTTTTCCCTTAATGTCCCAAAGCGCCATATCCACGGCAGCCAAGGCGGTCTTGAAGAGCGGTCCGCCCCTCCAGTAACTGGACCGGTGAAGGTAATACCAGGTATCCTCAATGAGAGCGGGATCCCTGCCGATCAACAGTTCCCGAAAGACCTTCAAGGTCTCCGCCACGATCGGCTCGCTGGCGTATAAAGTCCCTTCCCCGACCCCGTAAATCCCTTCATCCGTGATCACCTTGATGACCACATAGTTCATAGAACCCGTCGGGTTCGTAATCCAGATACCCATATCGGTGATCTTCATTCTCGTTCCCCTCCTCCTCGCTCAAAGAGGCACTTTCAACGGAACGGGAAGCCAAACACCCCAGGCGATGAAAGACAATCTTAAAAGCCAGGTCACCACCAAAAGGATCAAGGCGAACCAGGCAAGAGGTTTTCCCCAGCGAAGGAGCCAACGATCCCAAGGAAAAAAACGGTTCGTGATCAGTTCGTAAAGGAACGCCAGCACGACCCCCGTAAAGCCAATAAAGAAAAGGAGCCCGACAGGATGCCACTGAAAGGCGTCCCGCCATTGCCCCTGGGCAGCACTGACAAAGGCACGGGTCATTCCACACCCGGCGCAGGGGTATCCCGTCACGATTTTGAAGAGACAGGTTGGAAACTGAGGCAGATAGGACCAAAAAAGGGCAATGATGAATAAAATTCCGTAGATAACAATGTAAGCGATCCGAAGGAGCCTGCCGCGGGACTGCCTGTCCCTTTTTGTCTCTTGCCACTGATGATCGCCGATCACAGGGATCGTCTCCCACTAAACATCAACAATGGTCCTTTTAGGTCTCGGGCACTGCAAGGGTAAAGCGCTGACCCGATTCGGGGATCCAGCAGTTCCATCCTCTTTCGGAAAGGATTCTTTGAAGAACCATTGCCCGTTCCTTTTCGCCGTGAACGAGAAAGGTGATCTCTGGTGGTCGGAGAAAGCCCTCGGTCCAGCGAACCAACTCGCTTTGATCGGCGTGGGCGCTAAAAGCGTCCAGGACCTCCACTCGGGCTCGGACTGGGTAATGTTCACCGAAGATGCGAACGGGGCTGACGCCGTCCACGATCTGCCTGCCTAAAGTTCCCTCAGCCTGGAAGCCGACGAAGATAATCGTATTTTTGGGATCACTGATCCGATGAGCCAAATGGTGTTTGACTCTCCCACCGGTGCACATTCCGCTTCCCGCAATGACGACAAAGGGCTCTTGGCGCTCGTTCAGTGTTTTGCTCTCCTCAACGCTCCTGAGGAACTTTAGGGAAGGCAAGGAGAGGGGATCCCGACCCTGTCGGACGAGCGAAGAGGCTTCCTCATCGTAAAGAGACAGATGATGATGGTAGACTTTGGTCACCTCTTCCGCCATCGGGCTGTCTACAAAGACGTCAACAGGCGCCAGCACCTTTTCTCTCATCAGTTGACTTAGGACATACAGGACCTCCTGCGTCCGACCGACAGCGAAACTGGGGATGATGACGACCCCACCGTTTGCTATCGTTTCGTTAATAATTTGACCAAACCGAATCTGATAATTGTCCTTTGGTGAATGGTTGCGGTCTCCGTAGGTGCTCTCCATCAACAGCACGCTCGTTCCTTCCACTCTTGCAGGGTCCCTAACGATCGGCATCTTCATCGGTCCGATGTCACCGGTGAACAGAAGCGATCGCTCCTTCCCGTTCACCTTCCACCGCAGGTCTATCATCGCTGACCCTAAAAGATGACCAGCTTCCAAAAAGCGGAACTGCATCCCCTTGTTCAGTCGTTGCCACTGGTTATAAGGGACCGGTTCCAAATGGGATTCCATTTTCTCTACATCGGTAGTGCTAAATAGCGGTGTGACCCAGGACCAGTCTTCTCCCTTCTTTTTTAACCGTTTAATTTTCCAGTTGGCGTCTTCCTCATTGAGGGTAGCAGCATCGTGAAGAACGATCGTCGTCAACTGGCAGGTCGCGTCTGTTGCAAAAATCTTTCCCGAAAACCCATCCCGAACGAAAAGGGGAAGGCGCCCACAGTGGTCTAAATGGGCATGGCTTAACAGCACTGCCGTCACTTCTTGAGGATTAACCGGAAACTTTTCTCTATTCCTCAAATGGCGCTCCGCACCACCCTGAAACATTCCACAATCCAGCGCTATGAGCCCCCACTCGGTTTCTAACAAGTGGCACGAGCCGGTAACTTCCCCTGCGGCACCGGTAAACAGGATCGTCATCCTGTCCCTCCTCGCCAACCTTCAAACTTGGACAACAACCACCTCGTGGGCACCCATCACCGTGACAACAATGTTATGACCATCTTTTTCCAACAGGGTCCTCTGATCCAGCGCTCTGACCTCTCTAACTGCCAAAGCAAACCTTAGGACTGCCCGATAAGGAAGTTCCTGCTCCATTATGGGGGGCAAGATTCGCCGCCCTTCCGGAAAGGGACTTGCCGTCGCTGGAATCGTTCCCCAGAAAGCAAGGAGATGAATGTAAAGGCATTTTTTCTGTTCGTCAGCCGTCAGAACAGTCTCCACATTCAATGGCGCCTCCACTTCAACTAGCGGATGCGGATCTAGCAAAGCAATAGCGTTCCTAATCAGCACGCGATGCTCTGGCTGACGGTAGGGACCAATATAAGCACCGTCCAGACAGACGGGAATTAATAAAACACTCCCCTGCCCCACACGGTTGTAGAAAAAGGCAGGACTAACGACCCGATCTGCCGACATATGATACTGCCAGGGATTGTCCTTTGACCGATGGGCGATTAGTAATTCACCAAAGGCTTCGGCACCGTCCGGCTCATAGATGGCAATGGGACCATAGGTCAGCAAGCACCAATCGGAAGGAACATCCTTAGACAGCGCTGCGGCTACTCCCGACAATCCTTTGGAAAAACGAATATAGTTGTCGGAATGCTCGGTCAGCAACCGGTGAAGGCGGGCGCCCGTTAGGTGGGTGAGAGAAGAGTTAGGTAGAGGCTGACCTCTATTGCTGTAACATCCTGTCAACCCTGTGATGAGGAGCTTTCCCCCATCGGCAACATACTGGGTCAAAAGATTGATCTCTCTTTTGGACAGAATGGCAGCGTTGGGCAAATAGACGATGGGGAACTCCTTGAGTCTGTTTAGGGAAACCGATTCGTCAAAGACAAAACCACAAGGTATGTGACTTTCCATCAATGCTTTGTGGGCTCCCATAACACAACTAAAGTAACGCTGGGGTTCCATCCGACCCCACCAATCGCGGGTCCGCTGAGAAAAGTAAATGCCGACCCGCTGAATCGGACGGTGTCCGAAATATTCTCTCTTCTCTTGCGCCTCCCGAAACACCCTGCCGACCCGCTCAAAAGCGACAGGCTCAATGGAGCCGTCATAATAGGCTTTGTCTACAATGGTGCAAAAGGAACCGTGAGCCAGGTAAGTAAATACTTCCCACCTTATCTCTGATTCGGGTCGGACGGTGAAGTCGTGATAGTCAAACACACCTCTTGAAGTGACTCCTTGACGAAAACCTTTGGGACGCACACCTTGCATAAACAGGGAGAGAAGACTAGGGTTAGTGTGACCGAAGATCCAGGGCAGACCCTCGGCAGTGATGAAGTCACCATAGTCTCCGTGGGCAACGGGCTTTTGACCAGAAAACCACGAAAAGGGTGGGTAGCCGTGGTAGTTGAAGTCTACTGACAGGTCCGGTCGCCGGGACCGGATATGCTCCACCAGCCGATTGCAGAAACCCCTATTAGAACGATACCGAAAGTTTAAAAATTGATCCCACCCATCATCCCAAGTCGGTTCTTGAGGGATCGGACGCCCCGACTCCGCCTCAAATTCTTTGGCACAGACCGGACAGGCACAACCGTAAGGCGCCACAAACCCAAAGTCCAGCATATCAATATGGAAACCGGATATAGGATATTCCATCAATTCGTCAACGACGGAAGCGATGAAGTTCCAATACCCCGACCGGAAGCATAGGCGAGCAAAGATTTCCTTGCCGGTCAGGTCCCGCATCCGCCACTCCGGATGGGCAAGCCACGAGGAGGTATCATATTGGACTTGAACATAGGCAATGACCGGTAGTCCGTGGCGCGTTGCGTCTTCCAGGCACTCTTGGAGCAGATCCCTGTCTCCCAAGTTAGGGCACTTTTTGGCGACCCTGGAATTGTAATAGGCGAAGTTCTGATCCTTGCAGAAAAGGACGATGTATTCGCAACGGGCAAGGAGTGCAGAGCGGACGATGTCGGCACCCGAAGCCCGAGAAAAGTAGACCGTGTCCTGCTCATTGGCACCCGTCGGACCGAATTCAATGCCGACCAGAACTTTTTGGAACCAAAGCCCCTCATTTTCCTTGCCCTCTTCCAAGGTCCTACCCCTCTCCCATTAGAGACCTCGTCCGTGTGGTGCGGGTCACGGGTTTCATTATGAGGGGGGACACCGCCACCTTGCGTTTTCGCCTCCCTCGGGTATCTAATGAGAGGGAGCCGGGAATGAAGGAGGAAGACATCGTTCGCAATGCTCAAAGGGGGGACCGGCACGCCTACGAAATTCTGGTCCGGACCTACTGGTCCAAAATCTACCGTCTTGCCGCCAGCATCGTCGGAAGGGATGAAGCAGAGGATGTCGCCTGTGAGGTTTTCCTTCAAGCCTGGCGAGCCTTGCCCAAATTCCGCCTTCAGTCGTCTTTCCATACCTGGCTTTACCGGATTACCGTCAACTTTGCCCTGCGGCGAAAAAAGAAGATGGACCGGGAAGAGCCAATGGAATTTGTGGAATTTCCCGAAGAGGATCAGGAGCCATCGCTTCGGGACATTGAAGCAGCCGCCTGTGAAAGAGAACAGCGGTCCCTCGTCGCTCAGTGGGTCCAGCAATTGCCTGACGAATTAAGAACCCCTCTCCTGCTCAGGTTCTGGAATGACCTTTCCTATGCGGAGATTGCGGAGATTTTGGGGATCAAAGAGACGACTGCACGGATGCGGACCGCATCAGCCCTAAAGAGGCTGGCGGTCAAGTGGGTGGAGGTGTTCGGCGAGCCCTTGGAAAGGAGACAGTCAGGATGAAATGTCAGGAATGTCAACACCGGTTGCTGGAATGGGCGGAAGGAGAACTGGAAGAGAACCTTTGGATAGACGTTTCGGAGCATCTCCAGCACTGCTTGTCTTGCCGACGGGAGGCAGAGGTCCTCGCCCGAATCCTTGAAGCCCTTAAGGAACTCAACGAAACAGAAGAAGTTTCCTCGCCCCCTGTTTCTTTGTGGGGACGATTGCCGGAGAGGCGCATTCGGGCAATAGGCTGGTCCCTTGCCCTGGTCGCCACCCTGACCCTTGCTTTTGCAATGGGTTGGAAAGCCCGAGGCATTTCCCTGCCCCTTAGAGACCCTAACCAGACGGTCGTGACGGATCAACAACCCAGATTGCAGGACCGACCAATTGTCGTCGTCAGGAAAAATGAGGCGGTGAAAAAGAACCCTGCCGAGCACAGTAATTCAACCAACCGATCGGCGCCCCCAAAAGGTGTGGCGCCAAAGGTTCCACCGTCCCCGCCCCGACCCTCTGTAAGAAGGCGCCTCTTTCCCCGAGCGATCGTCAGAGAGTCGGAGGCGCCGATAACTGGGGTAGAGGTGACGGCGGGGACAGAGTGGGTGCCGGTCATCCTGGTTCCACTGACTTGGGGTTCTGAAGAGCAGCAAGCACAACCTTACCGGATTTCCGTAACGACCCGATCGCCTGCTTCGGGACTGGAGCGCACACTGGTCAAGGAATGGACGGAAGAGGGGAACCTATCCACTCAGTGGATGGAGCGGTTAACAGCGACCGCTTTGGACAGCCCGATAAGTAACCCGTGACGGGGGGACCGAAAAATGAGCAAGAAGATTGTGAAGATCACAGCAGGCATCCTTTGCTGCTTTGCTCTGATGATGGGGACGATGGTTGGTCAAACCGATGGCAGCACCAGTGGATCGGCACCAGGTGGTAGCAGACGACAGGAGAAAAGTGCCAAAAGAGTGACCTTGGAACTGACCAACGCACCGGTCACCGACGCTATTGAGCAACTGTTTCGGGCAGCAGGGGAAAACTTTGTCCTCATCCACGAACCGTCCACAACTGTTCGCCTGACCTTAAGGCTGGTGGATGTGCCCTTTGAGGAGACTCTCGGTTACCTGTGCAGTTTGGCGGGGCTTACCTGGAGGGTTCAGGAGGGGGTTTACATCATTGAACGACGGGGTGCGACGGGTGGCGCGACCGTGCTGCCTGGTGCCCCTGGGGGTCCGGTCCTGACGCCAATCGTGCCGCCGCTCGGCGTTCCCAGTATCGCTATGGGAGGGGTATTGGCTCCATCCTTGTCTGGTCTCTTCTGCCCTCGCTGCGGCTTTTTTTCTGTCAACAAATGCGAGAAGTGTGGGAGAACAGGGCTGGATGAGTGGCGGTTCTGCCCTTACGATGGCACTCGGTATCCCGAGAGACCCACTCAGTGTCCCCAATGCAAAGGCGATTTGCTCCGCTCGCCTTCGGGAGTGGGCGGACCAATAGGCGGCATCTTTTCCATACCGACAGCGCCTCAGACTCCTGGTGGCGGACCCTCTCCCCTGCTGGGCGTCCTCGGTGGTCCCTCCTTCTTTCTAGGACCCGTCCTTCGTTCTCCGTCCCAGTCACAGTCGGAATTTCGCATCCTTCACCAGGGTCAGCCGATTCTCTGGGGCTACGCTTTCTCTGACGATGCTTTGATCGCCGTCGCCACGGGAAAAAGACTGATCCTCAGACTATACGAACGGACCGGCAAGGTTGTTGCCGAGCGAAGGGTGATCCCGCAGACCAAACCGCCGACGCCAAGTCTTCAAGCCTTCTCCATCAGTCAACTGATCGGTCGCAAACCACAGGCAGGAACTTACCGGATTGTGGTTCTGGACGAGAAAGGGAAGTCCATCGGTTCAACCACAGTGCGGATTGGCGTTGAGCCCTAAAGGAGGGTGAGCGAAAGTGAAGGCTTGGTCAACTAAGGCTACCCTTTTCAGTTTAAGTTTGCTTGCCGTTGCCCTTTTAATAGTTCCGAACCCTACCGCCGGCGGGACAGCAAAAGAGAAAACGGTGACTTTGGAACTAAAAGAAGTGACCGTTTCCGAAGCACTGACCCGACTCTTTCGGGAGGCGGGGGAAAACTTCGTTTTGGAGCCCGGTGTTCGGACGGACCAGAAAATCAGTCTGTCCCTCAAAAATATGCCTTTTGAAAAGGCGTTGAGTCGGGTCTGCGAAGCCGCTGGGCTGTATTGGGAAAAGAGGGATTCCGTCTACATCGTCCGGCGAAGCGACTTCTTTTTCTATCGGTTCTGGTGGGACCCTTTGGCACCCCGCCCTTCCGTCCCAAGATTGAGAGATGAGAAACTGAGAGACTTGAGGGAACGATTGAGGATTCTTGCAGACTGGCGCCGGTGGCAGTGGAGGTTAGAACTGCCTGACCGGCTCCTTTGGCAATTTGGTCTTCCCTTGTTCTGTTTCCAATGTGGAGAATGGATTCCTACCATCCGCACCTGCCCCCAGTGCCAGCGAACGATGGAGCCCGATTGGGACTATTGCCCTTACGACCGTTCGGCTCTCCCCGCGCTCCCCAAAAAGTGTCCCAAATGCGGGAGCGATCTAAGGACCTTTCCCCCTCGCCCTGCCCGATCTCTTACCCATCCGGAATTTAGGGTCCGTGTGGAAACCGCCCGAGATCACGTTCGCATCATTGCCACCGCCCGAAAGAAGGTGACCCTGAAAGTTTACGATCCCCAGAACCGCTTGTTGGCAGAGAAAGAAATAAGACCCGGTGCTCCCTTCTCGGGAACTCTGAAAGATCTTTTGAAAAAAGAGCCGGAAAAAGGTGTTTATCGGATTGATGTGGTGGGAGACGATGGAAAGGTGAAAGGATCCGTTCAGGTGGAGGTTAAGGATTCATCTCCGAAAACGGATTCGGATAAGAAGACAACGGCGATATGAGGACCAGGTTGTCCCGATGGACCACCTCTGGTCGGGACCCTTTGCCCCATCCGTCGGGCAACTGGTCGGTTGTTAAGCCTGCGCAAGCAAGGACCTGATCCGAACTGTAATTGGTCAACCCTTTGGCAAAGACCCGACCCTCTTCGTCCGTCAGGGCAACGACATCACCGGCGGAGAATTGTCCGAAAGAGGTAACGACACCGGCGGGAAGGAGACTGGTCCCCTTTTCCAGGATGCTCCTTCTGGCGCCTTCATTGACCACGATCTGCCCCATCACTCGGGGAACGAAAGCCAGCCAGCGCTTGCGAGCGGGAAGGCGCCGGATGGGAACAAATCGGGTGCCCAACCGCTCCCCCTTTATCAAGCGCAGGATGACATCGGGGGTCCGACCATTGGCAACGACTGCTTCAATGCCACACTCCATCATTATGGACGCAGACTGAAGTTTGGTGATCATCCCACCGGACCCATAGGGACCACCCGAACCCGCCTTCGCCCACAAGTCGTCCGTTATCTGCCGAACCTCTTCAATGACCGGTGGTGACGGATCCCCTTTTCGCGGTCTTCTTGCGTAAAAACCGTCCACATCGCTGAGAAGGATCAGCAGGTCCGCATCCGTCACCAAAGCCGTCAGAGCGGCTAAGATGTCGTTATCGCCCCAGCGAATCTCCTCTGTGGCAACGGTATCATTTTCGTTCACAATCGGGACCACGCTCCAGCGGAAGAGTTGCTGAAAGGTCCTTCGGGCATTCAAGTAGGATTCTCGTGCTTCTACATCGGCGCGGGTCAGAAGGATCTGACCGACCTTTTTCCCAAAATGCTCAAACAATTCCCGGTAGGTCGCCATTAAAAGCCCTTGCCCGACGGAAGCGGCCGCCTGCTTTTCCACCAGGCTCAAAGGCTCTTTTAAGGACAAAGCGCCGATGCCGGTTCGGATCGCCCCTGATGTGACCAGGACCGTCCGTATGCCCTCGTCCCAAAGCGAACTAATCTGACGGACCAGATCCCTCATATAGGCAATGTCCAGTCGGTCCGTTCCCCCAGTCAGCGTTGAGGTGCCTGTTTTGACGACCACAGTATGGCGCACCGGTGAAACCTTCCCGACTTATTTGGCTGGAAGGGGGGCTGGGGAAACCGTTTCAAAACGAACGACCTGTGCCACCCGGTCGGGCTGCCGCCAGGCATCAGCAAGGCGCGCCTTGTCCTGCGGTAGGAGCGACCCTTCCCAAGAGATGAGATCGCCTGCTCTGCCTGCCCAATAGCCAAAGGCGGTCGCAATGAGCCAGCGCCCGTCTCCTGTCTCCACAAGGACCGCCTTGCTGACGCCCTGCCGGTCCAGTAGCATAACGGAACCATCCCGTCTCCCGATGGCGGCACCCGCGCCGGACGGATGGATCGCCAGAGTTGCCACCTCAGCATCCGGACCAACAGAGGCAATAACGGGAGCCGATCCTGGCGACCAGAACATCACCTGCCGCTGCCCCCGACCCGCAAGAACTTTGCCGTCAAAACTCCACGACAAGTCCCCCACCATCGTCTCGGGCACCGCCACTTGTTCCAGTCGCTTGGGTGGCGTTAAAGAGAAGAGGAACAGCCTTCCTCCGGAGGGCTCCTTCTTCAGCAATGCCAGTTGGGGCTCCGTCGGATGAAGGGCGAGGGACTCAGCGGGCAGTGCCTCCGCCAGTGTCGTCAGTGAGATCCGCTGCCACGGCTGCCCTTTTGCGTCACCCTCAAACAATTGCACGTCGCCCTTTTCCGTCAAGATCGCCACTATTCGTCCTTGCGCCCCCAGGCTGAGGGCTTTCACAGCACCGTCGCCCGCTTGGAAAGAGGCGATCTCCTTCTGTGCCGACGGATCCCAAAGGGCTATTCTTCCTTCGGCAGCCGCCAAAGCCAGGCGCCGAGCGTCGGGACTGCTGGCAGTTAGTCGCCAGGCGCCCTCCGTAACGGTTCCAACCTTCTGACCCAAAGGTAACGAGAACATTTCCAGCGATGATGAGCCATCGGGTTTCCGAATATGAGCGCCAAGTCCTTTGGCACCGCCGTCCATTAAATAAATGAACAGCCCCGTCACCGTCAGACCCTCGGACAGGCGAATCTGAGTTGCTGGCAGTGCCTTCTGCACATCCCAGACGACGATCCGGTTCCCATTCGCCTGCGCCAGTATTTGCCCCTCAGGGTCAAAGGCAAGGGCAGTAACGGGCGGCAACGGGGGCAAAGCAATTGAGGCAAAATGGGGCTCTGGGACCGGAGTGGGTAGGGTGAGGGGCAACCGAAGGCGAACGGTCGGAGCGGGAGAGGGTCCTGCCTCCCCTTGGGGTTGTCCATCCGCAGGTGCCCCGGCATCTATCCATCGCCTCAACAGTTCAATTTCCGCCGGTGGCAGAGGGGGGAAGGGATCTGGTGGCATTCGGGGCTCCCTCTCGCCGCTCAGCGTTAGGAACAGTCGGCTCTCTTTGCTCTTGCCCGGAATGAGCACCGGACCGTCCTTGTCTCCTTTCAGGATGGCTTCGTAACTGTCCAGACGAAGGTTGTCCTCCTGTTTGTCGGGACCGTGGCAGGCGACACATCTCTTCAGCATCAGGGGGGCAATGTCTTTGGTATAACTCACCGGTTCCTGCCCAACGATGAGGACGGCAACGGTGGCAACGGACAGCATCACTGCCGTCATCCGAAGCATCCTGGCTTTAACTCCCTCCCCTAATTTTTCAGCCTGTGACCGCTTACAATTGTTCAAGAAGGGCAACACGCCTGTCAGACCCTTGAACATTCGGCATCCCTAAGAGACTGAGTTTGGCACGCAACCCATTTGTTCCAATCATCGTCGCCGTAACTGATCAAGGAGCACTGCCAAGACGACCAAAACCCCGAGAATCACCTGTTGCCACTCGTAGGGGATGTTGAGGAGGTCGCTACCGTTGCGGATAACCGCCATCAAAAGACCACCCAGAAGGGTTCCTAGGACACTGCCTCTGCCACCTGCCAGGCTGGCGCCTCCAATGACGGCAGCGGCGATGGCGTGCAATTCATAAAGGGCTCCGCCTGTCGGTTGCCCGATAGACAGTCGTGCCGTTTCCACAATTCCCCCCAGACCGGTAATCAGTCCACAGAGAGAAAAGACCAAGAAAGTCACCCATCCGACCGGCACTCCCGATAGACGGGCTGCCTCCCGATTGCCCCCCACCGCGTAAAGATGCCTCCCGTAGCGGGTCAGGCTCAGAAGCATTTGGCAGAACAGAGCGACCACAAGGGCGATGAGAAAAGGGACGGGAATGGCCAAGAACCGCCTGGTCCCCAATTCAAGAAAGGGACTTTCAGGAGGGAGAGAAATATTGACCGCCCCGCTGATGACCAGTGCTAAACCCCTGGCGATTCCCATCATTCCCAAGGTCGCAATGAAGGGTGGGATTCTGCCAACCACTACCAGAAATCCGTTGACGGCACCTGTCAGCAGTCCCGACCCTAATCCCGCCAAAACCGAAAGGGAGATAGCCCAACCCTTTTGAAGCAGGAGAGCAGTGACGACCCCAACCAGTGCCAAAGCAGAGCCGACCGAAAGGTCTATGCCCGCCGAGATAATGACCAGCGTTTCGCCTGTCGCCACTAATAAGATCGTTGCCGATTGGAAGCCAATGTTGCTGATATTTTCCCAGGTCCGGAAAGGCGGGACGAAAGCCGATAGAGCGGCGGATAAAAGGACCGTCGCCAGAAGGGGTGCCAGCCATTCGGCTTGCCACAGACTCGCCCAACCTTTCTTCATTTCCCCAAACCAGTGCGCTCGCTACGACCGTTAACGGACTCAGCGACGGACCAGAAGGAAACCGTCCATTCCAAAGAAGAAGCCCTTTGAAGCCGGATTCCTGCCTTTATTCCGAAAAGTCAACTGATGCTTTCCCGCCTCCAGTTCCCGTCCGAGAAAGAAATACTCTCTCGGCTCCACTGTCGGATGATATAAGTCCAAAGGACGGCTTAGAGCCACACCGTCCAGTTCTATCTGATAAATTCCGTAGTCCCACGAGTGGGTCAAGACGAAGAGAAAATCGTATCTTCCTTTCTCCTTCACCTCAAAGGTGACTGTCAACGCCTGACCTTCCGACAAAGGTCGCCAAAAGAGTTGGGCGCCTCGGCTGTAGCCACCCAACGCCTGAGGATCAATATCTCCAGACGTCACCTGAGCGCCTTTTACTAAGTCCTCCCCTTCTATCATCGCTCGGTAGTCGTAATAAAGCCTCTGGTAGCCGACGGGGATCGGCGGGAAGGGGCGATGGGGTTCCTTCTGATACCAAAAAGCGACGGAGGAGAAGTCGTCGTCCCGCTCTTCAAAACTCGATCGGACAGACCCGTCTGGATTGAAAGTGAAGCCCATATGCTCAATCTCCACCCGAAGGGACTTGACAAAGCGAATCGGGTCCAAAAGGTGCCACCGATAGACGGTCGTTCGCGACCCAGGATCGTAACCTTCCACAAGGGGAGCACCGTAGAAGGGTCCTGCCTGACGCCGAAATCCCCAGGCGTCGCAAAAGTAGTCTTCCGTTCCTGTCCCCTTCAAACTGGGTTCCTCCTCGCCGTCAATAAAAAAGAAGTCATCCCCTTCTCCCCACCAGCCCTGAGTCCTTTGGCGAACACTCAGAACCGTCCCCACATAGTGCCCTTCCCCTTCAATGTCGGCAATCAGATACCGCTTTCCGGCAACAGCCGGAAACTCTTGCCGATATTGGGCGTGGAAGTAAGCCACATTGTCCGGCAGTTGGTCTACCTCTTCCCAGTCTATGTAGTAATAAAAAGCGTGAACCGGCTGGTCCCCTTCGTTGACGACTTCAATGCGCGCCGATTTTCGGAAGGGCATCGGCCAGTAGCAGTTGCGCGCTCGCCCCTCTGAGGTCACCCGCACAGGAAGGGAGTCAAAAGGAACATCCAGCCCGTGACCCATCCCAAAGAAGTCACCGAGGGGACAGAGGACCGACGGGTTCTCTTCACCGTCCCAGAACATTCTTAAAAGTAAGAGCCTTGGATAGCCCTTTTCCGGCGATGCGATGGTAATCCAGATGTGGCGAATGATGCCAGGACCTTTCAGGTCGGCTAAGACAAGAGTCTGACCGGGCGGAATGGGGCGAGCATCGGCGTTGCTTTTCGCCCAATCCAGCGCCGACGAGGAAGCCCGCCGCGTCCGCCCCTTCTGGATCAACGGCAGGGTGATCAAAAGGTCGCTTCCGATCTGGCTGAAGGTAAGAGACGAAGACACCAGGACAATCAGAAGGCAGGCAAGGACTTTTTGTCTTTCCACTGTGACCACCTCTTAATCCGTGTGGAATCTTACGGTAACAAAAAGGGTGACGCGTGCTGGCTGGGAGTTTCTTGATTTCCCTGGCTTGTTGAGGGTCTTAACATATGAGCAAAGGGCAGTCCGGTAGCAGGGAGTGGTTCCTTGAATGTGGAACCAAGAGAAGATCCGACGCTTGATCCTTGAAAGTTTGGAAGAGGACATTCCTTTTGCGGACATCACCAGCCAGCCTTTGTCCGGCGGGGATCGGATGGCATTGGGTCAGTTCATTAGTAGGGGCACAGGAATCGTCTGCGGGTTGCCAATTGTCAGGAAGGTGTTTGAATGCTTGGACCCATCCGTTCAATTTCAGACGGAATTATCCGATGGAAGCCCTGTCAAAGAGGGGCAAACGCTGGGGTGGGTGAGGGGCAGGGCGTGGGTTCTTTTGGCAGGGGAAAGGACTGCCTTGAACTTTCTTCAGCACCTTTCCGGCATTGCCACCCTGACCCGCAAATTTGTGGACCTGGTGAGCACCTACGAGGTGGCCATCGTTGACACGAGAAAAACTCTTCCCGGACTACGAGTGCTCCAAAAATATGCGGTCCGATGCGGGGGCGGTCAGAACCACCGATTCAGCCTCTCTGATGCAGTCCTGATCAAGGACAATCACATTCGCCTCTGCGGTGGCATTCGGCTGGCTGTAGAAACCATTAGAAAGAAAACCTATCCGCCTCGGGCGATTCAAGTAGAGGTCACCAATCTTTCTGATCTGGGAGAGGCTCTGGAATGTAATGTAGAGGCGATTTTATTGGACAATATGGATTTGGACCTGCTGAGGAGATGCGTTCAGTTGGTCGACCATCACTGTCGGCAGACGGGTCAGAAAAGACCCATTTTAGAAGCGTCGGGGACAGTGACCTTAGAAAATGTCCGACAGATCGCGGCAGCGGGCGTGGATGCCATCTCTATCGGTGCCCTCACCCACTCGGCACCTGCCCTGGATATTAGCCTGGAAGTTTCGCCCCTCCCTGTTAAGGCATCGTCCCCTGGAGCCGTGACGAAAAGAGAGGCAAGAGAAGGCGCCAGAGAGGGCAAAGGAAGGTGACCGGTTCCCGACTTGACACAGACCAATCAGTCACTGACAATTAAGGTAGCAACGAAGGAAAAGGAAGGTCCGGAGAACTGACCGGGAGGTGACGGGAGATGTTGCAACGGTTGTGGCAGGTGATTCGGTCCTTTTTCGGCAGATTGATCAGAGGAATGGAAGACCCCGAAATGCTTTTGCGCCAATACATTGACGATATGCGGAGCAAGGTCCCTAAACTTCGGGCGGTCGTTGCGGAGGTTCTGGCGACCGAATACCAGCTACGGGATCAGGCGGACCAGTTGAGGAAGAAAATTGCGGATCTGGACAAGCAGATCATTTCGGCTCTGAAACTGGGTTATGAGGAAGAAGCAAGGGTCCTGATTGCCGCCAAGAACGAAGCGGAAGAGAGCCTGCAGGACACCTTAGACCAACTGGCATCGGCAGAAAAGGCATCCCAACAGGCTCGGGCTGCCTTGGACGACTACCAGAGGGAGATGCAAAGGAAGATCGCGGAGGCTCAGCGGCTTATCGGACAGGCTCAAATGGCAAAGATGCAAGAGGAATTAGCCCACGCAATGGCGGCCTTCAACATCGGTCAGCCGTCGGATGTGTTGGAACGGATGAGGGCGAAAGTCGCCGAAAGAGCCTCCCGCGCTAAGGCTCGGGTTGAAGTGGCGACCACGGGGGTGGATTCTCGGTTAGCGGAAATCCGAAAGGCAACGGCTCAACTGGGTGTGGAAGAGCAACTCCTTCAATATAAGCGCCAACTGGGAATGCTCCCTGCCGGTGAACCGACAGCAAAAGAGATGCAGCCCCTTCCAGAACAGACCTCCCAACAGTCCTGACGGCTTTTCTATTTCTCCTCGTCTGCTTTGATTAGCAGTTGTCGGTTCCTCAGGGATGGCGAACGGAGGAGGTTCCTGGACGTCCACGCTGATGGTGCCCTCGTGGGTGAACGCCATTCGGCGGCGCTATGAAGGCGGCGTCGCCAGTGTCTTTTGCCTGCACACCAACACCCGAGACCTTCTCCCTTTCTCTGGACGGTATTTGCCCCTGAGGGACTTCATTGTCAAAGCCTTTACGGGAGGAAAGAAAATCGTCCTGTTCTACAGCCTCCGCTCAGGGGTCTTTTTTCCCGACGCCGCGATGGAACGGGAATTTTGCCGGTTTTTGGATATTCATTTCACTTTGACAGGACACCGAGACTGGGCGGTTGCCGTTCGGGAAGGGAAGATCCCAGAAACCCTTCAGGAGATCCTCAAGAACCCCAGCATCGCCCTCCCGATCCTGCAACGGCTTTTGGAAACGCAGGACAAAGTCGCCGTCATCTTAGAAGAGGTGGAGACGATCGCGCCCAACCAAGAACTGGCATTTCTCTCGCTGGATGACCGGAGAAACCTTTCCCTTTTGCGCAGTTGGGCGGAGAATCCTTACATCCGCAACAGAGACAATTTTGTTTTTTGGATCACCGAGACCCTGACGGATTTAAATGCCCGCCTTAGGAGTGGGACACCCCATCTGGACATTACAGAAGTTCCCTATCCGCGATACGAAGACCGACTGGAGTTCCTCAAATCGGAACTGGCGGAGACCAAAGTGGAACTGGAAGAACTGACGGTTGAAGGACTGGCGCAACTGACCGCCGGTCTGACCTTGTCCTATCTAAAAGCCCTGATTGCCGAGGCGAAAAAGACCGGTCAACCCCTTACCGCAGACGCAATTCGGAAAAGGAAGGAAGAGATTTTCAAGGAAGAGTATGGGGGTCTCATCCAGGTCCACGAGCCGACTTATGGAATGGATATGGTCGCTGGGTTGGAACCCGTCAAAAGGCTGTTGAGTCTCATCGCCCGGATCATCAAGAGCAACAATCCTCAAGACGCTCCGATGGGCATCGGTCTGGTGGGTCCACCAGGAACGGGAAAAACTTACATTGTCAAAGCCTTTGCCAAAGATGCCGGTCTTCCCCTGGTGGAGGTTGGTAATGTTCGGGAAATGTGGGTCGGCGCTTCGGAAAGGAACGCCGACAAGGTCATTTCTCTTCTTCGGTCAATGGTTCCTGTGATCGTCCTCTACGACGAGATTGATCAAAACTACGGACGAAGAGGCGAGTTGGGAGACAGCGGTGTTTCCCAGCGGCTGTGGGCAAAGTTCGCCACTTTTATGTCCGACACCTCATTAAGAGGTCTGATGTTAACGGTCTGGGCAACCAACAGACCGGACTTGGTGGATGAGGCCATCAAAAGACCCGACCGAGCCGGTGATGTCAAGATTCCCCTCTTCTACGCTGCCGAAGACCCCGAACAAGTTTTGAGGATATGTGCGGCGAGAAGGAACTTCACCCTTGCAGCGTTTGACTTTTCACCTATCTTGGAGAAAGTAAGAGGTTTCTCCCCCGCTGAGTTAAATGCCGTCTTGACTCAAGCCCGCTGGTTCGCTCTGGAAGACAATTCGCCCGTCATCACCTTTGATCATCTTTTCAAAGCAGCGACCACTTACACACCGTCCCGAAACGAACTGATGATCTCCTATATGGAGGTCTTAGCCGCCTTAGAAGCCACCGATCACAGACTTCTTGCAGAACCTTATAAGAACTGGTCACGGGAAGAATTAATGCAAAAGGCACGGGAACTTAGGTCTCAACTGATGTTTCAGGGGCTTCTGTAACGGGAGGGTTCGCCCAAATGAAATGCCCCCGCTGCGGGCTGATCACGGAGGTGCCGGTCCCCCAGTGCCTCGGCTGCGCCTTCTCCATCGCTTCCGTTGATCGTTTTTTCCGCCAGGTTCCCAAACGGGACGGCTTCGTCAACGACTGGACGAAAGCCCTCACGCCAGAGCAACTGAGGATCTTAGATGAAAACCTGAAAAATCTCTCCGCGCAACTAAATGGCGAGATTGTCGTCGTCCTTATTCAAACCACTAAACCAGTCAAACCCTCTGAGTATGTCTTTTGGCTCTTCAACCGTTGGCAGGTAGGCGGTCCCGACCAAAAGGGTGTGATGATCCTGATCGCCTTTAAAGAAAGGCGTGTGGAGTCCGAGGTCGGCTATGGATGGGAACCGATCCTGTCGGACCTGGAGTCCGGTCAGATTCTGGACAACCTGCTGGTGCCCCACCTGAGAGAAGGAAAGGTCTATGAAGGGCTCCTGCGTTCCTGCCAGTCCCTTGGTGATGTTTTGAGAAAAGGGCAAGGGCAACCCCAGAACGAAAAACAGTCAGGAAGTGAAGACCTGTGACACCCCCGAGAAGCCATCACGGTTTTCTCTTAGCATCGTTGCTGATCGCCGGTGTCAGCCTTGTTTCTGCCCAACGCCCCCAAGATGTGATCAATCCACAACAAGCGGGTCTTGGCTGGGTCAGTGACCAAGCCGGCGTCCTCAGCCCCAACGACGAAGCCCGCCTCAACGCTCTCATTGACCAATTTTAAACCCACACGACCGCCGAGATCGTTGTCGTCACTGTTCAGCATACAGGTGATCTAAGTCCCCGAGAATTTGCCACGGAACTCTTCAACCTCTGGGGCGTCGGTAAGAAAGGCAAGGACAATGGTGTGCTGATCCTTGCGGTGATGGAGAGAAGAAGGATTGAGGTGGAAGTGGGCTACGGTCTGGAAGAGGTCCTGACCGACGCTCGGATCGGACGGCTTTTAGACCAGGAACTCATCCCCTTCTTCCGTCAAGGCGAGTTTGGAAAGGGACTTCTTGCTGGCGTCCAGGGCATCGCTACCCTGATAGGGGCAGGGGAAGCAGCACGCCAGCCGTTGCCGCCGATCCCAACGGAACCTCTGCCAGAACCGAAAACTTTTTTGCCCCTTGCCACCTTTTTGTTCGGTTTGCTAATGGGTCTATTAGCGGTCACCGGTCTGGGCGCCCTGGGCTGGTGGTTCTGGAGGAATTGGCGTCGTTACTGTCCAGAGTGCCGAAAACCTATGCGGCTCCTTTCGGAGTCAGAAGATGATGCTTATTTGACTTTTGAAAGGCAATTTGAAGAGTCCATCGGAAGTGTGAATTACCGGGTCTGGCGCTGTGACGACTGCCAGACCCTGGATTTTGGTCGGATCGTCAACATTTTCCGCGACTATCAAAAATGCCCCCAGTGCGACAATAGGACCCTGACCGTGACGACTTACCGGATCGTGGAACCGACTTACGAGACAACGGGTCTGGAGGAAATTCATAAGATCTGCCGTTATCCCCGTTGCCACTACAGTGAGACAAGGACTCGGCGGATACCCAGAAGGTCTCGGCAAGTATGGATAGGGACCGGAGGTTCTGGTCGGGGTGGAGGATTTTTTTCTGGCTCGTCGGGTGGCGGTTTCGGCGGCGGGGGTTT
>JANXBO010000045.1 GCA_025057575.1 Candidatus Caldisaccharidevorator malaysiensis | reverse complement strand
CGGAGATTTTCCGAATTCGTCGCCCCGTGAATTCTGAAACATAGACATTTCCTGCCGAGTCAACAGCAACCCCAATGGGAAGATTGAAGGAGGCTGAAGGAGCCGGTCCATCCACGCTGGAGGGAGCGCCTGTTCCTCCTACCGTGTTCACCTGAACAAGAGGTCTCAAGTCCGAGAACGCCCCTACATTGGTAATCGGACTCAACAGAACCCGAACTCCCGTCACCGTCCCGTTCGGCAATTGCCCCATCGGTATCCCCATCCGATTGGTCAGAGAAACTCTAAGGACTTTGATCCCCGTGTTGCCTGGCTGAT
This sequence comes from Candidatus Caldisaccharidevorator malaysiensis, assembly GCA_025057575.1. Taxonomy (GTDB): domain Bacteria; phylum Armatimonadota; class Fervidibacteria; order Fervidibacterales; family Fervidibacteraceae; genus Caldisaccharidevorator; species Caldisaccharidevorator malaysiensis. The sequence continues at coordinate 21,896 of JANXBO010000045.1, read as the reverse complement.
CAAGAAGAGTAGACGATGTAAAGGAGACTGCCGTTCCAGTGAAAACAGCCCGATCCGACGAAGAACCCGAGAGAGGTGTCACCGTCACTTCCCCTGTCTGAACATTGACAAAGAAGCGGGCGGTGGCACTTTCCAGAGAAGGCGGACCGATATTATCGGTGACATCAGACGGACCAGGGACGAGGGTAGTCATCTTTTTCCCTCCCCCACAGCCAAACAGGAGAACACAAACAGCGAAACAAAAGGGAACAGACAGACAAACACCTTGCCCTTTAGCGGGACCTATGTGAGACATCTACCGTCCTCCTCTTTTTTGCGGCTTATTGTTTGCGGCTTCTCAGTGAGGCAAGGATGCGGAAAACGAAACTGTCACCAAAAATTTAACACAAGATCGTTACTAAGGCAAGGGGGAAAGTGCCAGGATGATAAGTATAAAGATGACGGCGAGGCGCACTCCGTCCCTTTCTGACGCCTGCCTGACCCATCCATCTGCTGTTTCTCTGTGGGCTGAGCAAACTTTTTAAGTGGTGAGAGCAATGGGTAAGCGGTTGGGCATTGGTTTTGTGGGCAGTGGCTTTGTCGCCAGTTTTCATGCTCGGTCCTTTGTTGGGGTGCGGGATGCCGATATTGTGGCGATCTACAGCCGGAACCAGCAGACGGCGGGTGAGGTGGCAGCCCTCTGTAACCAATTGGGAGTCGGCGATCCGGTCCTTTGCGAGCGTCTGCAAGACCTGGTCGTTCACCCCAAGGTGGATGCTATCTGGGTCCTGTCGCCGAACAATGTCCGAGTGGAGATTTGTCAAGAGATTGTTAGCACAGCAGCCAAACGAGCAGAGCCGCTCAAAGGAATCGCCATTGAAAAACCTTTGGCGCGTAATTTGAGGGAAGCCCATCAAGTCGTGGAAGCCATTGAAGGTGCTGGCATCAACAACGGCTATCTGGAAAACCAATTGTATGCGCCATCGGTAACGAGAGGGAAAGAAGTGATCTGGAAGCGGGGAGCCGCCATCGCCGGACCTCCTTACCTTGCCCGATGCGCTGAGGAGCACAGCGGTCCCCATAGAGCGTGGTTTTGGCGGGGCGATCTGCAGGGGGGCGGTGTGCTGAACGATATGATGTGCCACAGCGGTGCCGCTGGCTGGTTCCTGTTAACACCCCCAGACAAAGGGTTTGATTTTTTGAGACCGACCAAGGTCAGCGGTCATATCGCTTCCCTTAAGTGGTCCCGGACCCGATACGCTGACCTGTTAAGGGAAACCTACCGGGCAGAGATGGAGGTAGATTACAGCAAGAGCCCAGCCGAGGACTATGCGACTGCGGTTGTGGAATTGGAGACCCCTGAAGGCTATAAAGTCCTTGTAGAGGCGACGACCTCCTGGAGTTTCGTCGGTCCGGGACTTCGGTTGACTTTTGAAGTTTTGGGACCGGAATATCTGCTGCAAATCAACACCCTTTCAGGAGAAGGGCAGATTTTCTTTAGTCGGAACGTGACAGGACCGGCAGGGGAGGACTTAGTCGAGAAGCAGAACGCCGAGCAGGGGCTGATGCCTTTTTTGGCTGACGAAACCCACACCTACGGTTACACCGCTGAAAATCGTCATATGGTGCGCTCCTTTCTCGCCGGCCGTCCGCCCTTCAGCACCGTCCGAGACGGGCTTAAGATAACGGAACTTCTTATGGCTGCTTACAAGAGCGCTGAAATCGGCTCTGTCATTCCTCTTCCCGACCCAGAACTGGACCATTTTGTTCCTGCCGTGGCTCTGGGAACTTGGAAAGGTCGTTAGGCGTCCGTGGCGGGCGAGTCAGACTTTTGACTGGTGGACAATCGGTCAATGCTCACGAGACATTGGTGGTTAACGACTGTTTTTTTAGGAATCATCCCTTTGGCGCTGATTTTTGCCGTCAGCCGGACGGTCAGAGAAGGAGAGAGTGGAAAAGTGACACAGGGGAAAGGTGGTTTCGTTTCTTTGGTAAGGGACGGAGAGGTTTGGTGGCTTCAGGATTCGGACGGTCACCGTTTTCTCTCAAAGGGGGTTAACCACGTCAACTTTCAGGGAGACCACTGCCCTGCACTGGGCTTTTCGCCTTACCATCGCAATGTCCTCAACAAATACGGTTCCGAAGAGAAGTGGGCAGAGGCAACAGCCCAACGATTGAAAGGCTGGGGCTTCAACACGATCGGCGCCTGGTCGTCGCCGTCCCTTTTCCGCCATATGGGATACACCGTTATTTTGGACTTGGGTGCTTCCGCAGGCGCTGATTGGCTGCGGGGCTTATTCACCGACGTCTTCTCCGATGAATTTGTCCGGAAGATTAACGAGCGAGCCGAGCAGTTATGCCGACCCCGAGCCCAAGACCCTCTGTTGATGGGCTACTTCACCGATAACGAATTGCGCTGGGGTCCCGACTGGAGGTCCCCAAGGCATCTGTTGGACGACTTTCTCTTAGCCTTTGCCCCCGAGGCACCTGGTAAGAGAGTCCTGATTCGGTTCTTTCAGAGCCGATACCCAACCGTTTCTGATTTCAACAAAAATTGGGGGTTGAACATCAGTGATTGGGAAGACCTGAAGACCCTTACCCAATTGCCGCCGCCTCCAAATGACGCAGTCAGCCACCATCGGGATAGGGACCGAATGGCGTTCCTAAAGGAGATTGCGGGACAGTATTTCCGAGTCTGCTACGAGGCGATCAAGCGGTATGATCCCAATCATCTGATCCTCGGATGCCGATTTGCCGGAACAGCACCTGATCCCGTCGTGGAAGCGATGGCACCTTATGTAGATGTGGTGTCCTTTCAATGGTATGGCTTTGAGCCGCCCCTTCCCACACTGCGGCGCATTTATGAAAAAACGGGAAAGCCTGTTATGGTGACCGAGTTCTCCTTCAAGGCGATGGATTCTGGGCTGCCCAATACCCGAGGCGCTGGTCAGCCGGTCGAGACTCAGAAGGATCGGGCGGATTACTTTGAGAAATTTGTCAAAGCCCTGGTGAAAGAGCCCTATGTAGTCGGTTATCACTGGTTTCAATACAGTGACCAACCCGAACAGGGTCGCTTTGACGGTGAGAACAGCAATTACGGATTGGTCAAGGAAAATGATGAGCCCTGGCAGGAACTTGTAGAACGGATGACCCGAGTCAACGCTGAGGTGGATGCTCTGCATCACCAATCGGGACATTAAAGAGAACAGGTCAAACAGGAAGGGAAGTCTTATGAGCCGAGTCCTAATTGCCGATCCGCTGGAGGAAGCCGGCATTGAGGTGCTCAGCCGGGAAGCGGAAGTAGATGTCCGAGTGGGTCTGTCCCCAGAACAATTGTGTGAGATCATCGGACAATACGACGGGCTGATCGTGCGGAGCGGGACAAAGGTAACCCGTCTTGTCATAGAGAGCGCCCATCGGCTTAAGGTGGTGGGCAGGGCGGGCATCGGAGTGGACAACATTGATGTGGAGGCGGCGACCGAGAAGGGGATTTTTGTCGTCAATGCGCCGTCAGCGATCACGATGGCGACGGCAGAACATACTTTCGCTCTTCTGCTGTCCCTCTTGCGCAAGGTCCCGCAAGCGTGGTGGTCCGTCCGCTCCGGAGAATGGCGACGGACCGCCTTTGTCGGTCACCAATTGCGAGGGAAGACGATCGGCATTATCGGTCTGGGGCGCATCGGCAGTGCCGTCGCCCAATACGCCCGAGCTTTTGGGATGAAGGTCATTGCGACCGACCCCTTCATCACCTCCGATCGGGCCCGTCAATTGGGGATAGAACTAAAGAGTTTGGACGATCTTTTGAAGGAGTCCGATGTGGTTACGCTCCACCTGCCTCTCACCAATGAAACCCGTCATCTTCTCAACGAGAGAGCCTTTTCCCTGATGAAAGAGGGGGCGTTCCTGATCAATACTGCCCGAGGGGGGATTGTTGACGAGGAAGCCCTTTATCGGGCGCTGACTTCAGGGAAACTGGCAGGTGCTGCTTTGGATGTTTTGGAGCAAGAACCGCCCCCTGCCGGCAGCCGTTCGGCGCTGTTAGCGCAACTGGAAAATGTCATCGTCACTCCCCATTTAGGCGCTTCGGCGAAAGAAGCCCAGGAGGAGGCAGCCCTGGAGGTTGCCCAGCAGGTCCTGGCTGTCTTACAAGGAGGATTTCCCTCCTCCGCTGTCAACTTGCCCCCCATTCCTGGTGACCGGCTGGAAGCACTCCGCCCCTTTATGGATTTGGGCTCCCGGATGGGGCGGGTCCTCAGCCAGTTATGCTACGGGGAATTCCAGAGAGTGGAACTGACCTACCAAGGTCAGATCGCTGAGGAGACGACGGACTTTTTGACCAGGTCTTTTCTCAAAGGATTTATGGAGATAAGGCTTCCGGAAACGGTTACCTACGTCAATGCACCGACCTTGGCTCGGCATCGGGGCATCCGCGTATTGGAAGAGAAGAGCAGTCGTCCGACCGATTATGTCAGTCTTGTCACCGCTACGGTGCACACGAGTCACGAAGTCCGGTCCCTTGCTGGAACTGTTTTTCAAGGGGTCGGACCCCGCCTCGTTCGGGTAGACGGCTACCGGGTAGATGTGGCACCCGAGGGATACGCTATTTTCGTTGAGCATATTGACCGTCCTGGGATCATCGGCAGGGTCGGCACGCTCTTGGGCAATAACCAGATCAACATCGCCTTTATGGAAGTGGGTCGGCAGGAAATGGGGGGGAGGGCGGTGATGGTTATCGTGGTGGACAGCCCCGTGCCTTCTTCCGTCCTTCAAGACTTAAAGAAAGCCCACGAAGCCATCTTGGATGCCCGATATGTGGATTTCGGTCGGCGGTGATGATCCCGAACGAGAACTATTCTCACAGCCGATCCTTTCCTATTCTCATTCTCAAGAGAGAAGTCGTTAGGGGTGACGGAATAAAAAGTCAATGGAGAAGGACAAGTCTCTCCGTCAAGCCGTTCAAGCCCTCATCTTTTGGTTCCGAAAACACAAGAGGGACCTTCCCTGGAGAAAAAACGCTGATCCCTACAAAATACTCGTTAGCGAATTTCTTCTCCAACAGACGACGGTTCCGGTCGCCGTCCGATATTACGAATCCTTCTTAACAGCCTTTCCGACCTTAGAATCCTTAGCCCAAGCGTCCTTGGAGGAAGTCTTGAGAGTCTGGTCGGGTGCGGGCTATTATGCACGCGCACGCAATTTGAGGGAGACAGCGATCCGTCTGGTAGCAACGCACGGCGGTGTGATCCCCCAAGAGGTGAGCGAACTGAAGAAATTGCCAGGGATCGGTGATTACACGGCACGAGCCATCGCCAGTTTTGCGTTTGGCGCTGACGCCATCGCCCTGGACACCAATGGAATTCGGGTTCTGGCGCGCCTTTTAGGTAAGAAAGGCTCCCCCCGCCGTCCATCCTTCCGGCGAGAACTTTATCAAGTTGCCGAAATCCTGTGCCCGAAAGGGAAAGCGTCGGATTTCAACCAAGCGTTGATGGACTTGGGTTCTCTCATCTGCACTGCTTCCGAGCCGAAATGTCACCAATGTTGTTGCAGCCGCGGGTGCTTCGCCTTCCGATCGGGTCGTCCCCAAGACTTCCCCTCGGTGCCCGAAAAGCCGACCCGCCAGCCGCTCTTTGAGGTCGCTTGCCTGATCGTCAAGGACGGGCAGTTTCTCGTCGCTCAGCGAGCACCAGGACGATGGTGGGGGCATTTGTGGGAGTTTCCAAGGCAAGAGATCAACCCCAACGAATCGTCTCTTGCTGCCGTTCGCCGGATCGCAAAAGAGAAACTGGGGCTTGAGGTGCACCCCAGAGCGATCGTCACCACCGTCCGCCACTCTGTGACCCGCTATCGGATCTACCTGACTGGGGTGTTGGCAGAGTATCAGTCGGGAGAGCCTCGGGGAGAAGGATATGTTGCGTTCCAGTGGGTCAGTCTTGCGGATCTGAATCAACTGCCCTCTTCGTCGCCGCAGAGACGCTTGGTGCAAACTCTCTTGGACATGGCTCGGGAAGGGAGTCAGTTTGCCCTGATTGCGGAGGTCCTTAACGAGCCAAGGGGTCAGGTGGCATAACGGGGACAAGAGGTGAGGACAGTGAAAAGATTGGCAGCGGCACTGACGGCTTTGATCACCGCTGGCATCCTCGTCCCCGCACTGTCTCAAGACTGGTCCATAACCGCCATTGCTAGAAAGTCGGGTTTGAACTGGCAGGAGGCAGCGGCAACGGTGCTGCTCTCAGAACTACTGGACATAAACGCAACCCTCATCTTAAGCACCCGGAGGGAAACAAAAGAGCCTGTCTTTGGGCTGGCACCGGCTTTTTACATCGCCAAAGTATCAGGACAACCGGTGGCTGTGGTCTGGAAAGGGAAAGGCAAGGGTCAGGGATGGGGAATGGTTGCCCATCGCCTAAGAGTCCATCCGGGAGTCTTTAACAAAAGCCGGGTCTGGCTGCAGAAGGCTTCCGACGAGGAGTTTAACTGGGTTCTTTGGATGATGATCTTGAGCAAGGTTTTTAAAGCCCGTGCGGAGCAGATGTCCGCCTGGCAAAAGGTGGGTCTGTCGGTTGGGGATATGATCAGCCTTTTTCAGATCGCTCAGGGAAGCCAAACGCCCCCTGACCAAGTTCTGTCGCTCTGGACGAAAGAAAAGGACTGGGACAAAGTTAGGAAAAAATTTGGAGTCTCCCCTGACTGGCTCCCGCCCATCAAAAAAATTGGTCGGGAGAAGCCGGAAGAGGTTGAATCAGTGAGAGAGGGTAACGGAAAGGAAAAAGGGAAGGGGCGAGGTCGGTCCCGTTAAGAAGGCAAGGATGGCAAGGTGGATCTCTCAAGCACCCGGACGAATCTGCCTGTTTGGTGAGCATCAGGACTACTTAGGTCTCCCTGTCATTGCCGCCGCCATTGACCTGCACATCCGTATGGAGGCGTCTGCCCGATCGGATCGTCGGGTGTTTGTGACAATGCCCGACATCGGCGAAGAAGAGGTTATTGACCTGGATCAGCCGATTATCTACGACCGACCCAGGCAGTATTTACGGTCAGGGCTCAAGGTGATTCAGGATCAGGGGTTTGTCCTCCCGCACGGCTTGAATGTCACGGTGCGCGGTGACATTCCGATCAATGCCGGCACCTCCAGTTCGTCTGCCTTTGTCATCGCCTGGCTGAAACTTTTACTGAAGGTTTGTCAGGCACCCCTGTGCGACGATGCCGAGTTGGTCGCCCGCTTGGGTCACCGAGCGGAGGTCGTGGAGTTTGGTGAACCGGGTGGGATGATGGACCATTTCGCCAGTGCTTATGGCGGACTCATCTTCGTTGACACCCGTCCTCCCTTTCAGGCGCAAAGGCTTCCCTGCCCGTTTGAGCGTTTTGTCCTCGTTGATTCCCTGGAGCGCAAACAGACTCTGGAAGTCCTCCGATCCGCAAAGGAACTGGCGTTGGCTTCCTTTGAGGAAATGAAAAAGAGACATCCTACCTTTGATGTCCACAAGACTCTTACCGAAGAGGCATTAGCGGTCGCCTCCCAACTTCCCGAACCTCTGAGCAATAAGGCAGAAGCCCAGATCCGCAACCGTAACCTGTGCCGGGAGGCGTATCACATCCTGTCCGGCAAGAACCCCGATCTGAAGCGCATCGGTAGGATGTTGACGGAGCATCATCGTTGGCTAACGGTTTTGGGCGTCTCCACACCCCGGCTCAATCGTTTGGTGGAAGTCTGCCTTGCTGCCGGCGCCCTTGGGGCGAAACTGAATGGCTCGGGAGGCGGCGGATGCCTTTTTGCTTTGGCACCGGGCAGAGAGGAACAGGTTGCGGCGGCTGCTGAGCGGGAGGGAGCCCGATCTTACATTGTTCGGATCGCATCGGGAGCAGAGGTGGTGGTGGAGGACTGACGACCAACCGAAAGGCAGTTGTTCTTGCCGCCGGCAAAGGCACGCGACTGCTGCCGTTGACAGAGAAAACCCCAAAAGTCCTCATTCCCATCGGAAACCGTCCCTACATCTTGTATCTTTTGGACCGACTCTGGTTTGCGGGTTGCCGAAAGGTTGCCATCGTGATTGGTCACCTGGGAGACCAAGTGGTGGCGACTTTGGGAACCCAATATCGGGGGATGGAGCTGACCTACCTGACCCAAGAGAGACCCACAGGAACGGCGGATGCCCTTCTCCTTGCCGAGTCCTTCGTCGGCAACGAGCCCTTTATGATGACCTGGGGGGACATCGTCAATGCTTCCGCCAACTACATCCGGATCTGGCAGTTCTTCAGGGACAAGAAGGCTGATGCGGTCCTTCTCGTGGATTACAGAGACGATGTTTCCCCTGGTGCCGATGTAGCGTTAAATGAGGATCGGGTCATCGGCATTGTGGAAAAGCCACCGGGTCCTCGTCCTGGTTGGAATCAGACGGGACTCTTTGTCCTTTCCCCGATCATCTTTGATTTTCTTCGCCAAGTCACTCCTTCCGTCAGGGGCGAGCGGGAGTTCACCGACGCCGTTCAAAAACTGGTTCAGTCCGGACACCGGGTCTTTGCCCTACCGCTCTCTGGTTTTGCCTTTGAGTTGGGCAACAAAGATCAGTTGCAGGTGCTGGAGCGCAACTGTGCGCTGCTGATGGACGACCTCTCCCCACCATCTTAAGGAACCAACAGACTCTTTGGCTCATCCTTCCCTTGTAGAGCCTGACAACAGGTAATTGGTGAAGGAGGAAGGAAGATGAGCCGGTTCGGCAAGTTTCATCTGTTGATGGCGGTCGTGATCACCCTTCTCTCCGTTTGGACACTATCAGGACAACATTCGGGTCACCAAGCAAAGGAGCCCAAGGCAGTAACCCTCAAAGGGGAGGTTGTGGACCTCACCTGCTACCTCTCTCACGGGAGCCGGGGACCTGCCCACGCCAAATGTGCGCAAATGTGTCTGGACAAGGGGCTTCCGATGGGACTTTTAACCCACGACGGGGCTCTCTATGTAATCCTTGAGGACCACGGTCAGCCTCAGGCTTACCAGACCCTCAAAGGTCTTGCAGCCAAGACCGTGACCGTGAAAGGTCCTGTTTACTCCCGCAACGGCATGAGAGGCATTGCCGTTCAGTCGGTAACAAAGTAACCTTTTTCCACCGTGCGATACCTCAAGGTTCACACCAACCTTGGTTCCTTTTTCCCTTTGTGAAGGGAGATGCAGCACTGAAGGGCTCAAGTGCAGGTGACCGATATGCTCAGAAGTCTCCTCAACCGGACAGTGATTGGGGGCATCCTGCTGTTGATCGTTTGCTATGTGGCTGTCTTTTACTGGATTGTCCCCAAATTCCGGCGACCGGGTCAGATGTCGGTCGTTGAAGCCCTCGCAATGGATATGAGAGCGATGAGACCGCCCGAAGGAGTCGTCCCTGTTACGACGGAAATCGTCAAACCAATGCCCTTTTCGCAAACCGTGACCTACACCGGAACGGTGGTGCCAACCAACGAGGAGTGGGTCATTGCAAGGGTGACCGGTCGGCTGACCTGGCTTCCTTACTACGCTGGGGACCGGGTCCGCAAGGGGCAACTCATTGCCCGACTGGACCATTCAGCCGGTGAATATGCGGCTCGGGAGGAACAAGCCCGATTCAGCGCCCAAGCAGCCCGTCACGAACGCCATATGGCAGAGGCGGAAAGAGACGAAGCGGCTGCCGCCGTCGCCCGGGCGGAAAGCGAACTATGGCAAGCAAAAAGTGCTCGCCTGCAAGCAGAGAAGATGGTGGCGGAAAAGGAGGCAATGGTCAGCGAGGCGGAAGCAAAGGTCCGTGCCGCTGAGGCGTCGCTGGCAGAAGCCAGAGCATTGGTGAGCGCTAAAGAGAAGGAGGTCGCGGCAACAAGGGAACTGATCCGACAGACCGAGGCAGAGAAGGAGGAGGCAGAACAGGAGATCGTTGTCAAAGAGCAGGAGGCGGCTGCTGCTCAATCGGAACTGGAATATTGGTCCGCCGCCATTGACCGGGCAAAGCGCCTTTACGAAGCCAAGGCGATCTCAAAAGACGAATTTCAAAGAGAGCAAAGCCAATATCAGGTGGCTCAGGCTCAAGCCGCGAAAGCACGGGCAGAGGTGGAAAAGGCAAAGAGAAAGGTTGCCGCCTTACAAGCGGCGCTCCGCCAGAACCAAGCCCTCTTGGAACAAAAGGAAGCAGAGCGGGAGAGCGCCGTCCAAAGGTGGCAGACGGTCCAAGCGGAGAGGGATGGCGCCGAGGCGCGCCTGCAACAAGCACGAGCAGCTTTGGACCAGGCTCATGCTCAATTAGCACAGGCCCAGGCGGAGGAGAAAAAAGGGGAGGCTTCTGTTCGGGAAGCAAAAGCCCGCCAGAACCGTGCCATTCGGCACATCCTTCATTCGCAAGCGGTGGAGGCAAGCGCTCGGGCGGGTCTCACTTTGGCTCGGATCGTCCGCAGTTACACCGAAATCCGAGCCCTCACCGATGGTGTGGTGATAGAGCGGCTGGTCTCTCCGGGAAATCTCGTCAGTGCCGGAACGCCCATTTTAAGGATCGGGCAACTGGACTTTGTTCGGGTGCAAGCATTTGTCTCAGAGCGGGACCTCAAAAGCATCCGGATTGGCACTCCCGCCGTCGTCCGTTCTCCCACTGGAGATTTTCAGCAAAAAGGATCGGTGACGGCACTTTTCCCATCTGCCGATCCGACGACCCGAACGGGTCTGGTAGAGGTGCGTCTGCCTAATCCTCGGCTAAGGTGGCTACCGGGTCAATCGGTTATCGTCGCGATCGTCCAAGACCAGCATCAGAACGCCATCTCCGTTCCCAACGAAGCCCTCACGCAATTCAACGGTCAACCCGCTGTCTGGCTCGCCGTGGGGCAGGACGATCAAGGTCCCGTTGAATATACCTGCCCGATGCATCCTGATGTCCTCCAGGACAAACCGGGGCGATGCCCTCTCTGTGGGATGGATCTGGTTCCAAAGCAACGGAGAAGAATTTCAGGTCACAAAGCGACCAAAAGCCAATACACCTGTCCGATGCATCCAGAAGTAATGACCGATAAGCCGGGACGCTGTCCGAAATGCGGAATGGACTTGGTGCCGACACAGAGAGCAACCGTCAACACGAAAATTGCCCGAATCAGGACTGTGACCCTTGGTCCGACAGATGGCGTGAGAACTATTGTCCTGGACTCCCTCAGAACCGGAGACGAAGTCATCGTCAAGGGATGGATGAACTTGAAGGAAGGTGATTTTGTTCAAGTCGTTGAGTGGACGAAGGAAGGCACTCCCATCGTTCCTTTGATTCCGCCTTCGGGACCATCACCGCAACCGCCTTCCCACCTTCACCAACATTGAGCGCATCGCACCTTGGGTGAGGATAACGGATGGCTGAAGACCGCTATACCCTCAGGGGTGTGACACCCCTCCATATGATCCACAAGTGGAGCATTGAGCATCCCTACGCCGTCCTGTCCTTTTGGTTTTCGGTGGTCGTTTTGGCTATCCTCGTCGTCGTGACCGGTTACCTGCCCCGCCGGATAATGCCCTATGTTGAAAGCCCAATGCTGGCGATCGTCACAATGATGCCCGGACTTTCTGCTCAAGAGATGGAACTGTATATCAGTAAGCCTATTGAGGAGCAGATGGTCAATGTCAAGGACCTTCACTATATCCGATCCACTTCTCAAGATGGTCTTTCCATCGTTACCCTTGAGTTCTACTACGGCACTGATATGAAGCGAGCCTATGCGGAGGTCCAATCCCTTCTCAATGTTGTTCAGGCAAACCTTCCGCAGACCGGTGCCAACCTGAAACCCTCCTGGATCGTTCCTATTGATCCTTTAAACCTCCCCATTCTCACCTTTGGTCTCACGGGTGATCCCGCCAAGGGATGGGACTGGGTCCGACTGAGACAGTTTGCTGACAATGAGGTCGTCAACCGGCTCAAGATGGAACCGGGTGTGTATTCCGTTTACACCTTCGGTGGTTACAAGAGGCAATTGCAGATAGACCTGGACAAAGATCGCTTGGCGGTCTATGGTCTGTCGGTTTTGGATGTCGTTGATGCCATCAATAGCTATAGCGTTGCCCAATCAATAGGGCGGCTCACATTTGACGATAGAGAAGTCATCATTCGGGTAGATTACCTTGCACGACCTGATCAACTGGATCAAATCCTTTCTATCCCTCTTGCTGCACGGTCCCCCGCCCCTCCGTCCACCTCTTTTGCATTCCGCCAGATGGGCTCTGAACCGATCGTGAAAGATAGCGAAGGGATGTCACCGACGGGTTCAATGGGTAGTATGACAGGTAATTCACCGATAGCATCATCGTTTTTACAAGATAGACAGGTAATGGGTTCTCAATCAGTTCTACCTTCACCGAGCGCAGCAAAAAGAATCATTTACTTAAGAGATGTTGCTATTGTCAAAGACTCTTATTGGGAAAAGAGAAGTGGATACTACTATGTTAAGCGAGAAAAAGATGGTGCTGCACTGATCCGACCGGCTATTGAGGTGGCGGTCATTCAGGAGCCGGGTGGCAGCAGCGCCCAGTTAACCCCTCGGATTTTGGCGGCGATCAAGGACCTGGAAAAGAGATATGACGGTGTGCGTTTTGAGGTTACTTACGATAACTCCCGGTTTGTCAACAAACTTTTTGAAAATATTTGGCACGAATTGGGACTAGCGGTGCTGTTCACGGGAGTAGTGATTATCCTATTTCTTGGGGAATGGCGAGGGGCGCTGATTAGTTTAATTTCCATCCCGACTTCTCTTGCGTTCGCTATCCTGTGCCTTGTTCCAGCCGGGTTTTCTCTGAACACGGGGACTTTGGTTGGTCTTCTTCTCAGCATCGGTCGTCTCGTTGACGATACCATCATTGACATTCATGCTGTTGAGCGTTACCTGAGGAGGGGCTATGATCCCAGGACCGCGACGATAGAAGGGATTGCTGAGGTCCGCCTAGCAGTCCTGGCGTCCACTGCGACGTTCACTTTAGCCCTCGTTCCCCTCCTCTTCTGTGGCGGCATCACTCAATTGATGTATGTAGAACTGGTCTATCCCCTTTTGTTTGCTTTGGGTGCTTCTATGCTGGTCTCTTTTACACTAACACCCATATTGACGGCTAACTGGCTGAGGAGACAGGAAGAAAGGCAATGGGAGAGACGACATTTCCTCCTTCGCTTAGTCTATTTGCCTTTGGATCCTTTTCAAAAGTTTTTGGACAGGGTGGAGACAGGATATGAGAAGGCAATTGACTGGACCCTTCGCAACCGGTTCGGCAACCTGTCTCGGATCACCGCTACCATCATCATCGGCTTTGGTTTTTACTACTTTGTCGGGGGAGAGATGATGCCCTTAGGGGATGTAGGACAAGCCTTTGGGACTTTGGAAATGCAACCAGGGTCGTCCTTTCAGGACACTGATCGGGCTGCTCGCCAATTGACTCAAATCATTGCCAAGTATCCCGAACTGGAAGTCGCTTCCATTGAGGTCGGTGCGGAAACAATGCTGGAGTCGTGGTCGCCTTACTTTACCGGCTATCAGATGCCACAGGTAACAGGTGCCGCTTTTATGCTGACCTTTAAGGAAAAAGAAAAAAGACAGAGGTCCATCTGGGACCTGATTGATAGCATTCAGAGGGACGCGCTTAATAGCATTCCAGGACTTCGCCGGATTCAGATTAAGGAAATGGGTGTAGATGTAATGGCGACCGCAGCAGCGCCGATTCACTTGATCATCGCTGGACCCGACTTTTCGGTCCTGCACCAGTTAGGTCAGCAACTACTAAAACTGTGCGAAACAGACCCTCTTCTGAAAGAACACTTTTACCAGCCGGCGCTGACCTGGACGATGAACAACGAGGCATATGAATTGGTTTTAGATTTACCGAAAATGAGGGAGTTGGGACTGACACCATCCGATTTAGCCCAACAAACCTACTACGCTTTGACAGGTGGGTTAGCCAATGAGTTTTACAGACTGCCGTCGGTTCGACAGAGCACGATCCGCATCCGACTGCAAGAGGAGGACAGGAGACATCTTAAAGATCTTTCCAACCTGTTTGTGAAAACTGCTGATGGGCGAACCATTCCTCTCAACCATATTGCCGAAGTGCGTCGTCGTCCAATCCCGACAGCTATAGAAAGGGATGGTTTGAGGAGGGTTATCGGTCTGACAGGTTACTACCGCCCCGGCAAGATGCCGAGTATGGATTTGGCGATGGAGATAGAAGCCAGGGCTTTTCAAAACTTGAACTTTCCACCGGGTTATACGATGGAAATGCGGGGCGATATGACCCAAATGATGGACAGTTTCCGAAGGCTTTTGATCAGTTTGGGTCTTGCTTTTGTTTTTATGTATCTTATCCTCGTTGCCCAATTCCGAAGTTTTTTGATGCCCATCCAGATGGTGGCGTCTCTTCCCTTGGAACTCTCGGGTGTATTCTTTGGTCTGTGGTTGATGAAGATGACCTTTTCTTCCGTATCCATAATGGCGGTAATTGTCTTGTCGGGGATGGATATTACCACCGCTATCCTGTTGATTGATATGATAATGAGATACCGAGAACAGGGAATCCCAAGGGATGAAGCCATCAAAAAAGCGTGTCCTCAGCGGCTGAGACCGATTCTAATGACTTCCTGCACAACGATGGCTGCTTTGGTGCCTCTCGCCTTCTTTCCCGGTATGGGAATGGAAGCCTATCAATCTCTAGGAGTTGTCGTCATTTTTGGTCTGATTATCGGGACCATCTTGTCTCTCTTTGACATCCCCATTATGCACACCTATGCCGATGATTTGGTCCAAATCGTTAATAGAGGGCTGTCCCGAATTGGTCTTTCCAGGACGGCTGCACGAAACATTTGAGGATCGGGAAGGGAGGTTGTGGGGTGAGGTTCGGGGCGTTCACACTTTTTCTTATCTCTGTTTTCTCTTCCGCTGGTTTGTGTCAAGGCGTTTTATCCGGTAGACCCCGGTGGGATGGCGTTCTGACTTTGGAAGAAGCCGTGCAAATTGCTTTAAAGGAAAGTCCTTTCATTCGTGGTGCCGAGGCGGAATGGCGGGCGGCTCAGCAAAGAATTTTCACTGCCCTTGCCGAAAGGAAGTTTCAATCCAGCCTTTCGGTCTTTTCTGGGACTGGGCGCGCCACGCCGATTCTTTCCAGTCCGGAGTCAGTGACACCAATCCACTGGACTTCTGGCCCGGGGCGTTCTTTTTCCACTGTAATGGTGGCAGGGATGTGGACCCTTTATTCAGGACGACGGTTGGAGTCTTTGGTTGACCAAGCCCGACTCCTTGAAAAAGCCAGTCAAGCGGATAAGGAAGCGGTTCGTCTCAGAGTTGCCCTGGAGACCCGATTGGCTTTTCGCAAAGCACTGCTGGCTCACGAGTTGGTCACAGTTGCCGAGGCGCATCTCCGAGCACTAGAGGAACTGGTTCGGGTGGACCGAGAGAGGGCTCAGGTCGGCAAGATCCCGGAGTTTTGGGTCCTAAGGTCCGAGGCGGAAATGGCGACCGCTCAGCAGGGCTTAGTGTCCGCCAAAAAAGATTTGGAAATTGCCTTGATTAATTTAAAAGCCCTTATGGGCGTCCATCCGGACTCTTCCGTCAGCGTCAAGGGGGACTTGGCAAGCGAGAAGATCAGTCTTTCAAGAAGTCAACTGTTGGAATTGGCTCTAAGGGAGCGACCGGAGGTTTTGGCAGCGTCTTTTCGCTTCCAATCCCATCTCAAAGCGTTAAGTGCGGCGAAGGCCCTTTACCGACCGCAGATCAGTTTGATGGTAGTGACGGAGAGGATGTGGGGCTCGGGAACGGTTCCCTCAACGAATGCTTTCATCGGTCTGGTGGCTGCCGTTCCCATCTCGGACGGGGGGCGACGAAAGTCCCTCATCAAGGAGCAGGAACTGGTCAGCGAGAAGGCACGCTACGAGCAGGACCAGATCATTTTAACGGTGGTGGCGGAGGTTGACGCCGCTCTCAGAGAGTTGGAGGCTGCCGCTCAAAATGTGACAACGGCGCAGACGGCTCTGAAGGCGGCAGAGAAAGAGTTTCGGGTCGCTACGGTCCGCTACGAAGCCGGTCGCAGCATCCTCGTTGAGTATTTGGACAGTCTTTCCTCTTATGTTCGTGCACAGACGAACTTAGCAGTGGCGCTCTATGAGCAGGCGACTGCCTTTGATCGCCTCCTCAAAGCCACTGGTCGCTTGGCGGACGCCAGGGGTATTTTGTCTCGCTAGCCATAAACGATTGGCTTCTTACGGTGTTTCAGGGGCTCCCTGATCTTTTTGTTGACTTTGGCTGGACGAGGTTTCATTAGGAGACGGGATGCTTTTCTCTTCTTCGTTGGGTGAAGGCTCCAAAATGATTAGATCCCCGACCAGGGGGACCGGTTCGGATTTTGTTTGAGTGTCGGTTGGCGGTTTGAGTGATGATTGTTTTTGGGGGTTTACAGGTTGGTGCCAGGCGGAACTTCTGGATGAACCTCTTCTGGTCGCCTTGGCTAAACGAAAGAGAGAGCCGATGCCTTGCCTCCACACCAAGGGGTTAAAGGTATAACCTAAGAGCCGAGAAAGAGTCTCCTCTCCGGCAGTTACATCTACGACCATCACCGTCCCCAGACCGGAGTAATTGGTAAATTCTCCAGGCAAGACCGCCGTCTCCACATCTTCCAAACGAAGGTTTCGGACGAAGTTGGCTAAACTCAAAACGGATCGCAAACTTAGGTCCGTCGTCACGTACTCATAGCCGACCGCAGCAAGCCGAGGCAAGCGAGACCACAAGTTTTCCTTTCGGATTTTTTCAAGGATAGCCTTCAAGAACTTGTGTTGGCGGGCAATCCGCCCAGTGTCCCCCGTCGGATCCCAATGCTCAATCTTGACACCGCACTTCTTGCAGAACTTTCTTGGTCCCTTCCGGTATCGGACATAGCCGATGGCTTGCTCGCCGTTTAGGCGATGCCAGCCCCTGTTGAGGTGGATGTGCAGTTTGCCCCAGTTGTCGTCGTAGTGCAGATCGTGATCTACAAAAATGTCCACGCCGCCCAGAATGTCCACCCATTTAATGAAACCCTCATAGGTCACCTGGACAAAGTGATGGGTTTCAATCCCAAACTCTTGTGCCAAGACCTCCTGGAGCGCCTGGGGTCCGTCAGCAGCGTGGATGGCATTGATCTTCCGATAGTGTCCCCTCACTCGCACCACGGTATCTCTCGGGATTGAGACAAAAGCTGCCTGACCAGAACGGTGAAGGCTGACAATTAGGATGGTGTCCGATCGGGCGGGCTGGGGCAGAGGCTTTCCTTTTCGGTCGTAATTGAGGTCGGCACCAATGACCAAAATGTTGAGCCGGTCCCGACCGGCAAAGGCGTAATCCGCCGGCACAAAGGTCTCCGCCACTCGGCGGGCAATCCGTTGAAAGGCGGTTGGTTCGCCCCTTCCCTTCCAGTAGGCGGACAGACCGAACAGAATGCCCAATCCGGCCAAAAGAGCAACGAGAGCCGTCAGACCGATTCTCATCAGCATCGCCTGACGCCGTTGCTTTCTGAGATCTTGGAGAGCTCGCCGGATCGTTACGTCGGGATCCTCATCGGCAAAGGAAACAATTTTCCTCATCGTTAGTGGGATTGTGGCACAGAATCAGACCCTCCGTCCGTTCTGGTGGAATCTCGTCAGAGCCCGAACCGAGAAAATACCTCAGGGACGTGGCGGACGAAAAAGGAATAGTCAAAGATCTGGTCCATCTCCTCTTCCGTCAGGACCTGGCAGATGCGAGAGTCTTCCGATAACACCTGCCGGAAAGGTCGTTTTTCCTCTACCGCTTGGAAAGACGCTCGCTGAACCGCTTCGTAGGCTTCTTCCCGACTCCATCCCTTGTGGATTAGAGCCAAAAGCACCCGTTGGGAGAAAATGACTCCCTGGGTGATTTCCAAGTTCGCCTTCATTGCTTCAGGGAAAACCACCAGACCGTCTATGATGCGGGTCATCTGGCGGAGCATATAGTCCACCAAGATGGATGATTCGGGCAAGATGACCCGCTCCACAGACGAGTTGGACAGGTCCCGCTCGTGCCAGGTAGTGATGTTCTCCATTGCTGGGATCACCCAACTTTTGACCAGCCGAGAAAGACCGGAGATCCGTTCGCAGCGAATCGGATTGCGCTTGTGGGGCATCGCCGATGAACCCCTTTGCCCGGCGCGAAACGGTTCTTGCACTTCGCTGATCTCTGTCCTTTGGAGGTTGCGGATCTCTGTGGCGAACTGATCCAGTGATGAGGCGATCAAAGCAAGGGTCATCACATATTCGCAGTGCCGATCCCGTTGCAGGATCTGGCTGGACACTTTCGGTTGGTCCAGACCCAGTTGGGAAAGGACCAGAGCCTCCAACCGGGGGTCTATCGTTGCATAGGTGCCGACCGCACCAGAGATCTTCCCGACGGCAACTCTTTTCTTTGCCGCCTCCAGACGCTCCTTGTGTCGTTCCAACTGACTGAGCCAATTAAGGAGTTTCAATCCGAAGGTGATCGGTTCGGCATGGACTCCATGGGTTCGCCCCATCATAATCGTCATCTTGTGTTCGGATGCCTTTTTGCGCACGACTTCTATCAGGTTATCCAGGTCCTTTTGAAGGATCTCGCAGGACTCCTTCAAGAGAAGACCCAAGGCGGTGTCTTCTACATCGTAACTGGTGACGCCCATATGAACGAACTTGGCTTCGTCACCCATTTGTTCCGTCATTGCCCGAACGAAAGCAAGCAAATCGTGGTCATAGACCTTCTCTAATTCCAAGACTCTCTCCACCGTGAAGGACGCCTTTTCGTGGATATTTCTGAGGTCCGCTTCGGGAATCACACCCAATTGCGCCCAGCCGTCGCAAATAGCCAGTTCCACTTTCATCCAGGTGCGGAATTTGTTCTCCAAACTCCAAAGTTGTCTCATTTCGGGGTAACTGTATCGTTCCCACACAGCACTAAACATAACCCAACTCCCCCTTCTTTCTGGGTCGGCTCTATTGTAGCGGACAAACCGATAAAGGGCTGGCAGGAAGAGACCCGACTGGTATGCGTCCGGCTTTCCCGGGAGCGTTTGCCTACGGCTATTTAGTCGGCGCTGGTCTGGCGTCCGTTTCCTT
The DNA here is from genome assembly GCA_025057575.1 of Candidatus Caldisaccharidevorator malaysiensis. Lineage (GTDB taxonomy): Bacteria > Armatimonadota > Fervidibacteria > Fervidibacterales > Fervidibacteraceae > Caldisaccharidevorator > Caldisaccharidevorator malaysiensis. Next base: position 2,838 of record JANXBO010000045.1, on the reverse strand, counting down.
GGGTGCCCCTTCATCCAGGAAGGGAACTTGAGTGCGGCTTCTCTTCCGCTCTCTTTCCAAGAGGACTTTTAGTTCCTCAGGGGTGCGCACCACTCGGGGAGTGAGAAAGACCATTAACTCGGTCTTTTCCTTTTGTTTTTCTGTCCTTCTAAAGAGAGGTCCCAAAAGAGGAAGGTCTTTAAGGAAAGGCACACCCGTTTCTACCGTCTCGGCTCTCTCTCTCATAATCCCACCGATCACAACGGTCTGACCGTCCTGAACGGTGACGGAGGTGCGGGCGAGGCGGTTGGTGATGATCGGTTGGGTAAAGCCTGCTTGAACAACCGTGCCACCGATCTCATCAATGGTCTGCTCAATATCCATCAGGATAGACCCCGCATTGTTGACGTGAGCGGTCACTGTCAGTGTCGTCGCAATGGGCTGCAATTGGGTATTGATCTGAGGGGGAGCGCCACCCGTTCCAGGGAAGAAACTGGTGACGACGGGGAACAGTTGTCCGATCTGAATTCTGGCTTCTACATTTGCCATCGTCAAAATGTGTGGAGTTGCCCAGATGCGCACCTTTTGATCCCGTGCCAGCGCCTGCAGAGTGGAGCGGAAGGTTTCGCTGATAATGCTGTAAAAGATTCCCTGGGTGGGTGCCACTGGGGGTGCTGTCTTCTGGTCGGTCGTTGCCTGGAAAGTTTCTCCAAATAGAGTGGCTTTTTCCTGCATAATTTGCCATTCCACACCGAACTGAAGGTCCTTAGTTAGGGTCACATCGGCAATGATGACCTCAATGAAGACCTGGGGCTGGGGCTGATCCAGTTGCTCAATAAGGCTCTCCACGGCTGAGAAGGCTGCTGGCGGAGCGGTGACCACCAAAGAGTTGGTCCGCGAATCTGCCGTCACCGTGACATCTTGAAGGTTTTGGAGCGAGCCCAGCCGTTGGGTATCGCCGGCAAAAGCGAAGAACAGAAAGCCGGTCGGTCGGCGCTGCGCCTGAAGGATTTCCTGAATGGTCGTGGACAAGGCTTGAGCGTCTACAAATTGAATGGGATAGACCCGCACCAGCCGTCCCAGATCGGAAGGCACATCCAGTTCTCTAATAATGGTTTCAAAGAGGGGCATATTGGCATCGGTGGTGGTCACCAAGATGGCGTTCCTTCTCGGATCGGCAACGACGACGTTCTGCTCCAATCCCATCCATTCGGGTGTTCTGACGCGCTGCTCAAAAGGCATGCCAAAAAACACCAACCCTCCCAGTCCTCCTCTTGGCTGGGCACCTGTTTGCACAATCCGGTTAAGCATATCGGCGACTTGAAGGGCATCGGCGTATCGCAGTTCAAAGACCCTCGCCTTGACAGGGGGAGCGTAATCTTTGTCCAATTCAGCGACCAGTTGCTTGATCAAGTCCATATTTTCTCTGGTCGCGGCGACGATCAAGGCGTTGGCTCTTGTGTCGGCGGAAACTCGGAATTCACCGCTACGGACCAAGCCGGCACGGGCAGGACCGGTCGGTGCCGGTGCCCCGAAGATTTGCGCCATACCGGCGAACCGACCGGGCTGTTGTCGGGTTCCCGCAGGGGTTGTGTCCATTAGGAGGGTCTGGAGAATGGAGGCTAACTCGGGCGCATACGCCCTTTGAAGAGGAATGATTTCAAATTGCAGATTGGGTCGGGCATCTATGTCCAGTTCCCTAATGAGTTGAGCAATAGACTCCAATCTATCCTTGGTGGCAGCGACGATGACGCTATTGGTCCTGGCATCAGCAGCCACTACCGCCTCCGGTTCCGTCGGCACACCCCTTCTCCTGGCGGTCTCGGGCTGAGGCTGGGGCTGGGGCATCGGCTGCCCCGGCTGCACTTGCACACCTCTTCTCTGAACGAAGATGTCCTCAAGAATCCTCTCTACATCCAAGGCGTCAGCATAAACGAGGCGAAAGATACGGACCTGAAGGTCTTCTGTTCCGGGGGTGTCCAGTTTGCTGATAAAGGACCTGATCCATTCGGACCGGTCCTTGGGCGCCCAGATCAGCAGAGCGTTGCCGTGAGGATAGGGGACGATCTGGATAGAAGAGGTCGTTGCACCCGTAGCAGGTTGAGGTGCCGGAGTGGGGGGTGGTGGGGGTCCGCCTGGAGGTCCCCCCGGTGCGGCAGCGCCTGTCCCCCGTGTCGGTCCCGCACCGACCACCACGCCAAAGGGCGCCAGTAACTGACCGAGAGTCTGGGCGACCTGCTGGACATCAGCATACTGGAGAGGAATAATGAAGATGTCCAGTTGCTGGGATAGGTCCACATCCATTGCCTGGATTAACTGTCCTATCCGCTGGACATTTGCCTCGGTGTCCACGAGGATCAAAAAGTTTCCGACCGTCGTGCTGGTAATAAGAGCATTCTGAGCCGACAAAAGAGGCTGCAATTCCGATTGGGCTTGACGGGCGTTCAAAAAACGGAGTTGAAAAACTTGAGTCACTAACTGGCTGGGAGGAACCGTCGGCTTGGGGACGGGACCAAAGCGGGTTTCTATGGCTTCTTGCCGTGCTTGGGAGATGGGAAGGATGCGGATGATTCTTCCGTCGCCCTCGGGCACCATCGTAAATCCACGCACCTGGAGGGCAGCGGACAGGACCTGCATCGCCTCATCTATAGACAGGCGGAACGGAGCAATGATCGTTAGGGTCCCATCCAGGGAGGGATGGGGAACGTAAATCTTCCCCGTCGCCTTGCTGTAGAACTCAAGGACTGCTGAAATTTCGGCTCGGACGAAGTTCATTTCCACCATAATGCCCTTGTCCACGCGATGAATCCGAGCCTCTACGCGGGAAGGACCAGGCGGCGCCGGCGGGGTGGGGGGTGG
>JANXBO010000044.1 GCA_025057575.1 Candidatus Caldisaccharidevorator malaysiensis | reverse complement strand
TAGGTCCCTCCTTTCTGAGGGCGCGTGGTAGCTCCGACTTCGCCGTGAGGGCCGCGCTCCCGCTCATCGCGCGCTCACATACTCCAGGCCTGCTCGCAGGCTCTTCACATTCACCCTTTCTTCACATCGCCGGTCTTCTGGCTGGGGAGAAAATTGCTGTTATTAAAGGAGATAAAGAATTTGCTGACTTGTGCCGATCTAACATTGAGTCTTCGCGCAAGGTGCTAAATGACCTTCTTTGGACTGGCGAGCACTACAGGGCTTGGTGGACCAAAGATGAGTCAGCGCTGAATCCAGTCCATTGCGATGCACTTTACGGACAGTTATGGTCGTTTCTTCTTGGACTTGGTTGGACAACGGATCAGGAAAAGGTATGGTCTCACCTCACTATGGAGCGAACAAAGAACGCAAGCCCGTTCGGATTAAAGGTGATGCAGGGGACGGACTGCGACAATGACAGCCATCCTGATCCACGACCGGGGCACTCTCCGACCGAGAACGGACCCGTCAACAATTTGGTATGGCAAGCGGGCTCATTGGATTGGGCAGTTTTGAGCATCTGTGCGGGGGGAGATGTGGAACAGAGTCTCCTTCAAGCCCAACAAGTGATCCAAAGGTGGCGGGACGCGCTGAAAGATCAGTGGGACTGGAGAGACCTGACAACGGGATGGGACGGCTATCCGTGGTGTAACTCTCACTACTCACGGCAACTTATTTTGTGGGCTATTCCCTTAGCCCTTTCTGGACAGCAGATTTGCGCCCCGGAGAAGCGATTGTCTTTCAATCCGAAGGTTCCACCACCCGCAAAACTTCCCTTCTTCACACCCGTTGCCTGCGGCACCTTGGAACTCCTGGACAACCGCCGCTATAGGCTAACCGTGCTATTAGGTGATCTGGAATTAAATGAATTACAAATTGGCGATGCCACTTGGGCGCAGCCCATTCGTCTGAAAACAGGTCAATCCATCCTTGTAGAAGCGAAGTAGGTAAATGGCACACCTCTTTAAGGGGGGCGTGACAAAAATTCCTCTGTTGCAACAGTCCCGATTTTGTAACATCCTTGCGATTGAGTGCAAGAACCCGCAATGAGTTTTCTGAATCCTGTGTCAAGTAGAGGGAAAATAGGAAAAGCGACGGCGCCTGTCAATCGGCTGCTGCCTTAAGTTCTCTCATACAAGAGATCAGTGCCTGTGCGGCTTCCCGAGCCGTTTCAGAGAAGTTCCCTTTTTTGAGGAGTGCCCGGGCGATTTCGTCGGCGCCGACCCAGGTGGTTGCCATATAGCCCAGAACCTTATCTGGGGGAAACTGCCGGCTGTAGCGGAGAAACGACAGCGCTGCCTCCTCGTCCTTCCAACCCGCTGGCAAGACCCGAAAGCCTTTGGAAATAAAGAAGGGGACCGACGGATAGGAATCTCTCCGACCATAGTGCCAGTCGCAAATGATGATGTCTTTGGGAACTTTATCAACGGCAGGAGCCGTTCCATTGCGACTGGCTTCCCATTCACCGTATCCCATCTCCTTATCATCCAGGAACCGATCGCCCCACATCAGGACCGTTTTCTTTCTCTTAACCGCCAGATGATCGTAAAGGTCATTAACGGCTTTGGCAAAAAGGTCCGCCGGATCCTTTCCCCGACAACGAGGACACTGGTCGGAAGCAATCAGGAACACCTCGTCCATCCCGATGTGGAAGGCATCGGCTTCAAAAGCGTCAATCAGTTCGTCAAGAAGGGCAAAGACAATCTTGTTGACGTCGGGATGAAGGGGACACCAACTGCGGCAGTAGATGCCCGGGTTGTTTTTCGGGATCTGGGGTGTCTCGTCCAATTCCGGATACTGGATCAGCAGAGGGAAAGTCGTTTCCGCCCAGGACTGGTGCCCCAGGCAGTTGAATTGAGGGATCAAACGAATGGACAGTGACCGGCACAGTTTTGTCAAATCCTTTGCCTGGTCTTCCGTCATTGCCGGCTCCATCACTAATTCGGGATGGGACCGGTAAGCAAACCGATAGTTGACTTCAAAGACGATGGTGTTGACCCCCAAAGGTTTGAGGACCTCTTTGATCGCCTGGTGAACCAGTTCCATTTGGGCAGGATCGGAGACAAGTAAGTGGACGGCTTTCCATCGGTCCGGCTGGGACGAGCCCGCCTCTGGTTGAGTCATCTCTTTTGTTTCCGGTTCCATCAAAAGGACCTGACCAAGACCCAACGCCAGCACCACGCCAATCACCCCCACCATCGTCGCCCTCATTAATCGCCCACCCGCTCCGGCACTTTTGGCAAACCAAAGCCTTTCATCCGCCGCTGATCGTCCTCTTTCGTCCCGATATGCTGCCCTTTAGGACCCTTACGGACCACCGATCTGGTCGCCTTTGCTCCCCTGCGGATCCTTAGCAAGTTTTTTCCTCTTTTTTTGCAAAATCAAGAAATGGAAAAGATGGGATCGGCAAAGCGATCAGAGATTCAAAACCCGTCCGTTGGACCACACCACGGGGAAGGCATCCCCTTCCAATTTGCTGCCGTCAGGGACCTGCACATAAGGCTTCATCACGTGGTCTCCGGACGCATCGTAACGGGTTTGTTCCGTCATATAGTGGATGGCAATCGCCCGTCGGGGTCGCCCGCTCCTGTTGCTGTGGGAACCGTGCCAGGTCAACGGATGATGGAAGTGGACCCAGCCCTTGGGCACGGGACAGCGGACGACGGTTACCACTTTGCCGTCAAAAGATGAGGGCATCTGGTCAAAGTCTTTGAGGGTGTGCAGGAAATCAATCTGCACCCCCCAGTGATGGGACCCAGGGACCATACTCATACAGCCGTTCTCCTCGTCCACATCGTCCAAGGCGACCCAAGCGGTGATCTGGCTGTCTTTGGGCTGAAGGATCGGCCAATAGGGAGAGTCCTGATGCCACATATTGACCCCGCCCGTCTCAGCGGGCTTGTATTGAATCTGATCGTGCCAGACCCGCAGTTCCTCTGCTCCCGAAAGTTGAGCGGCTGCACAAACAATTTCAGGATGGAAAATCAATCGGCGAAAGGGTTCGCTCGCTTGCCAGATGTTGACAATTTGCCAGACCGGCGCCTCCGCCTTTCCGCTCAGGTTCACGATTCGGACGGGCTGGGGGCGATCGGTCCGTCCGTAGTCCCTGATCACCCGGTCCAGTTCGCTGCGCAGTTCCTCCACCTCGTCATCGCTGAGGACCCGGGTTCCCAATGCAAAGCCCTTTTGCCGGTATTCGGCGACTTTATCTTCCGACAGCAACACTCTCTCCCCCTTTCGTCTCGTTTGCCGACGAGAGTATAACAGCCAGCCTCTTCTTGCGTCCTGCGACGGCTTCCCCAAGTAGGAACGGGTCGTCACGACCGAGGGGGACTTAACCTCTTAAGACCCTGGTCGTTTGATCCTTTCCACCCGTTCGTTTCCTGCCCCGTCGCGGACGCGGACCTGAATCTCCTTGGCTCCCTTCGGGAGCAAGGACAGGTCCAGGACCAGAACCTCATACGGACTGTCAAAGACGCCGTCGTCGCAATAGGCAGCCAGCCACTCACCGTCACCGACCCGATACTCGCCGCTGCCGATCAGCCAGCCATCGGAGCAAGGGACCAAAAGTTTGCCGTCTCGGATTTGGACTTGATCCAGAAAGATGCCAGGCGCTGAATTGTCCACGATAACGGGGAACAGCGTATCCTGGGCGGACAAGGGATCGTCGGGATTGGGGACCCTATCGGTGGCGATCACTCGGATCCAGTAGCGCCCATCAGAGACTTTGGTCGTATCCCAAGAGACACTGGTTTGGGTGGTCGTGCTGGTGCCTTGAGGGGAAGGTCCTCCCTGCTCTTTCTCCTCCCCTTTCTTCTCCTCCTTTTTGTCTTTGATGTCCCTCTTCTCATCAGGGGCGGGCTTTGCAGGTATGGGCGTCCATTGCTGACCATCGGAGGAGAAGTAGGGCTCATAAGTCAGGCTGTCCTTATCAGGGTCCTCGCCCCGCCAGCGGATCGTCACCGACCCCGATACGAAACGACCAGGAGCGGGTTCCTGAATGGTGATCTTGGGTGGCTGGTTTTTGGGCAGATAGGTCAGTTCCACACGGGAGACTTTAGCGGAATGACCCGATTCATTGGACTTGAAAAGGAAGCGCAGCTGAAGGTATCGTGCCGGTGGGCTGGCGACGGGAAGACCGGAAGCGACGGATCCCTGCGACCACGGGGACCAGGTCTTGTCGGGGTAAGCCGTATTGCCCGATCGGGTCTGGACCACGACCAGAGCCCCTTCGGGCACCGTCGCCGAAAACCGCAAGATGCCCCATCGGGAGACCTGCTGGGCATCCAGGACTGGGCTGGTGTAGGTGCCCTCCTGATTAAGGACCAATTCGCGAACCTCTCCCGTCCCCGAAGGGATCGTCCACATCCGGCGACCGTCGCTGGCAATGGACAGAAGATGGGACTCGTCACTGTCGTAGAGCCAGGTCAAAATCCCGTCGGCAGTCAACCGGTAAACTTTCCCCGGCGACCCCGTGGCGATCAAAACACCGTCTTCCTGACCGACCATTGCCATAATGTGCCGCTCGGGATTGAACCTCCTCAGTTCCCTCCAACGCCCGTCGGGCTCTCTCAGATAGACGATACCGGCTCCGCTGGTGCCAATGTAGAGGCGACCCTTTCGGTCCGTCGCCAGCGACTGGACGGGGTTTTGCGGGCATTCAAAAATCGGCTGACTGGTCCCGTCAGGAAGGAGAGCATACACCTTCCCTCGGGGATTGGTCCCAAGATAAACCGTTCCATCGGGTGCAACGGCGACGGCAATCAAGTGCCGCTCGGACAATTGAAGGAGCACCTCTGGCTTTACGGGACTCTCAGTGGGCGGAGGAAACGGCAAGCGATAAAGGGTCCCTGATGGTCCCGTCGCCAGCAAGATCTGATCGCCTTGCCACGGGACGATCCTCCAGACCGACCCGGCTACCTGTGTCACCTTCACCGGCTGAGACTCGTGGGATGCAAGGCGATAGACGGAACCGTTCGGGGCACAGGCGAACCAGATGGCATTGTCGGGCGCCACGGCAACAGAAGTGATCACCCGCTCGTCGGCAATCTCTGCCAAAACCGTTCGGGAACCATCTTTGCCGATGAAGAGGAGCCGGGCGGGCGCCAAGGTGCCGACGTAGAGCCCCTCCTCCGTCGGAAAGAGACAAAAAGCCCCAATGGATTCCTGCGGATCGTAGACTACTCGGCTCCGAAATCCAAGGGAGATGGTCCCGTCGGTGCTGACCGTTGTTCCGTCCAGTTTGCCTTTCAAAAAGTCGTCACCCTTGACGAGAGACCAGGTTCTCGGGGCTCGGGCGATGGGTCTGCCCTTAGCGGGCGGGGTCGGACGGGTCGGCTCCTGAGGAGTTACCTGGGGAGCCTCTTCTTTCTTTTCCGGCTGTCCGGGCTCCAGACTCTCTACTTCTTCCCAACCAGGTGGCTGAAGGGACTCTTCCTGACCGGGTTCCTGAGCCGCTTCCTGCCCCACCGTTGAGGACAGGAAAGAGGACCCTCCAGCAGTCAGCGTATAGGGGGCTTCAAAAAAGGCAGTCCAGTAGAGCCTTCTCCACTGAATTTCCCAGAAGGCTCGCTCCACGGGATCTTTTAAGAGAGCAAGAGGGGGAGTGAGACGCTGAGCGAGAGCGGCGATGCGGGCGAATTCCGTTTCCCCATCCGGTGGAGGCGGTGGTCCACCGGGACCTTCCCCTTCGGCGGGTCCCATTGGGGGTCTGGGACCTTCCGCCAGAGGGGGACGAGCGGGGGCTTCTTTTTCCCTCTCGTCGGCTTCTACCGTCAAAGTGATGGAAGCGATTCCAGAAAGAAGGTAGTCAAAGGGCAGCCGCTTCTCCCAGTAGTCCCTAATCGGGGTGATGTCGCTGGAACCCATCCCCATCAGGACTTCCACGATAGGTGCGGGCAAACCTTCCCACCGTTGACCGGCAACTTCCACCCCCGACGTCATCGGGCTGGTCGCCGCCACCACTTCATTATTGGCGTAGACATCTTGCAGTTGAGCGAATAGATCCTGAAGGGACCTTGGTCGCGGTCTTCGGTAACCCGATTGCTGGCGCACTGCTTCGCCGACCATCCCGCCTCCGACCAGGTAACGCAGCCGACCCGGTCGCGCTCGGGACGGCACTTCCAAGTCCACAGTCAAGGTCTTTTCCAGACCCTCCCAGCCTTTGACCTTAAACGTGACGGGAACCTTGTCGCCGGCTTTGACCTTTGTCTTCCGGGCGGTGACGCTGTCAATCCAGGCAGACAGTTTCTTGGGGGCATATTGCAGCGTTGCTTCAATCCGCTTCAACTTCACCTCGCCAAAGCGGTTGCCCCGTATCGCTTCCAGCACGTCCGCCAGTTCCGAGAGGGGGGAAGTTCGGGCAGCCCCTCCGATCATGAGGGAGATGGTCAAAAGCCCTCCGCCTTCGTTGGGATACCAGTTCCTCCGGACGATGGTCGGGAACCCCTCTGCTTCCACCTCCAACTCCATAAAAGTAGACCCCTCTTCATAGGGGCTAATGTTCACCAGCAGGGCTCCCGCCAGACCCGTATAGGCACCCAAAGTCACCAGTTCCTTGTGGGTAACCAGTTCCAGACGGTAGCGCCGGGACAGTTGCCGGCTGGCATCGGTCAGGGACACTCTCATAGGGACCTTCGGCGAAGGGGTCCCCAGTTCCCCTGCGATGGCGAAGATCCGGTCTTGGGTCAGCCGTCCCTTTTCTTTAAGGGCAACGCCGATCTTGGAGGAGATCATAAGAGTCGGCAAGATGTCCAGGATGTAGGCGCTGGTGATCGGCAGGTCCGCCTTGCCTAACTCCATCATCCCGTGACCGAATGCCCAAATCTTGTTCTTTTCCACCCAAGTAACCGTCCCGATCCCCGTGGCATCCACATCGCCGCCAAAAAGGCGAACGCCAATGGCGCTGCCGGGTTTGAGGGGGGCATCCTTAACCGGCACCGTTGCGGGGCTTCCGAAAGAGTCCAAGACCATCAGGTTGTAGGGTTCCAGCAACTTCGCCAGTAACCTTCTAACGGATCGGGGCACCCCAGAAACGATCAACGGAGTGGCGATCGGACGCAACAGCCCTTCCCCCGGAGCCAATTGCCCTTTCAGGTCCGCCACCTGCCTAAGGGTCGGAGCAACCCGAAAGCGATAGAAGGGCTTATTCTTGATGTAGAGGGGACCGCCTCGGGGCTTCAGGCGCCCTGCCCTCAATCGGGGACTGGGGAATTGGTCTGGTTGGGTGCTGGACAACATTGCGGTTATCGGCGTGACCCCACAGAAGGGCTCTCTCGGAAACATCTCCAAAGCCCAGGCAATCGCTCCGATCAGTTTGCCGTTAACGAAGATGGGGCTTCCGCTCATCCCGGCGACCACGCCCGAACGGCGCCGAACGACCGTCCCCCCATCCACCCGGATGACGATCATATCCATATCAAAGTCCACTCTCTCCAAAACACCCAAGACAGTGATCGGAAACTTTTCAATCTCCGTCCCTTTGAAGACCGAGAGCCCGTATCCCTTCATCCCTGGTCTCAACTCAGTGGGCGCCAAAATGTCCTTTCGGTCCAGACTGATGGCAAGGGAAGTCATCAGCACGATCAGACTGCTCACGGCGCCTATCAGCAACCGGCGCATCGGTAACGCCTCCTTCATTTCATTAAAAACGCCCTCTTCGCCACGCAGAGAGGGCGAACTGGTCTTCTTGTTTGCCTTGCAGCCTCAACAACAGACCTCGTCCGGCGCAACTTGCCAATATTATGGCGACCAACAGACGATATTTGAGAACCTTTTGACCGGACTCATCCCGCCCGATCATCATTGGTGATGCCAGCCGAGAACTCCCTCTCCCTCGTCCGATTAGTAACTGCCGTCAGGCGGCGCCAGTTCCTCTTACCAATCGTTTAGGGGTTTCACCGCAACTTTTGAAGGGATACCGGCTCGTTTTGACCACACCGGATGAACCCGAACCGAAATGAGACCTTCCTTTGCCCCCTTCCAACAGATGGCAATTTTTTGGATTCCGTCGTTGGAGTTTTGACCCGCCGGGCGAGGCGACGAGGGCAAAGGCTCTGCCTTCATCACCTGAAAAGAAGCCCCTACCGGTTCATCTATGACAACCACTACCGACTTTTGCCCCTCGGTTAGCGTTGCCCGCCTGCCGTCTTCGGACAGACTAATTGCCGCTCGGGTGTGGAGAAACCACCAAACGGGGTGATCGTTAGAAAGACGAAACTCGTCCTGAATCACCGCATAACTTCTTTCCACCATTGCCAGACCCCGACGAACGCTGACTGCTTTCCCCTTGTAGGCAGCCGTCAGATCGGCGATCGCAAAACTTCTGTTGGGTTCCGATACAAACCGGACAATGGGAGCGAAAGCCTTGGGGTCTTGGTCGGTGTCTGGTCCTTCCCCGATGACAATAGTGTTATGCCCTTCGGCTCGGAGGCGGTAATAGTCCCATCGCTGACGACCGAAGTAGCCAGGCAGGTTATAGTCGTCCGCACCCAGATCTATCGCCCACCTGATCCCAAGGGCTTCCAAAATGAAGGACCCTAAGTCCAGGTGGCTGTGGTTGGCACGGTTGTCACCCGCCTTGAATCCGATGTAGAAGGCATTGGGATCGTCCCAACGGGAGCGAAAGACGACGACCTCTGTCTTGCGAAAGTAACGGTCCAAAGCCCACCCGCTTTGCTCGGGGCTGTGCCCCTCTGTCGTCCACCAGATCAGATCCAGGGGAGAACGGGCACGGAGCTTCTGGTAATAGGCATAGGCCGGCTCTTTAAAGACCTTTGCCAACCACAAGAGTTGCGGCGCACGGAGAATCCCCTCCCAAGCATCTCCGAAGTTAAAGTTGTTGCCCGTAGGGCTTGTCATATAAATGGGAAAGTGACCCGTTACAGAAAAGCCTGGGGTCTCCAAAAGCCCTAAGTCCGACCCCGTCGCTGATATTATCGCCGCTATAGACACACAGTTGTATTTGGTAGCGTAGTTCCAATAGCCCGGTCCCTCCTGCCAGGCACCGTCTGGGTAAAACTCATTCATCGCCATCGGCAGGGAGTGTAAAGCCCTCGTCAATATCTCCTCTGGGAGGGACGGAACTTCGTGAAGGAGCGCCAGAGCCGCCACACTGAGACCCCCGTTGCAGACTTGATTCCAGTTGTGGTTCGCCGTCACCCACCAGCCGAAGGGTGATTCCCCTTTGTAGGCTGCCAGTCCCGGATTGAAGGCTTTTTCTACCATCGCTTGTCGGAGGACCTGCCGCTGTTCCTCCGTCCAGTCCTGATACAACCAGTCATAGGCGATGCCGAAAGCGTGCGCCATCTCTGCCGTGTCTAAAAAGTGTCGGGGATTCCAATCAGGAAAGGCAGCCGCCGACTCCAGTTCCGCCCACAACCTGTCTTTGTATTCTCTTCTCCGATCCAGTAAGTAAAGGAGACCAAGGAGATAAACCCGATCCAAGACCTGCCGACTGGTGGACAGAAGGCGAAGTCCATCAGGAATCTCGTAAGTGCTGACCGGTTCGTTCAGCACTCCTTCCGCCTGCTGACGCAGTCGCTGGTAAAGAGAACGGGCACCATCGTCGTGCTCGATCAGTTTCTTGATCTCGTCTATTTGTGCAGTCGTGATCAAAATGCGCGGATGATTCGGCACCACCTTGCCCCGCCATTCCCCCGGATCCGAAATCGGCGCCGGTCCTAACAGAAATGTTGAAGCGACCATATTGAGCCACACTTCCCGATCCTCCTTCTGATGTGAGTAAATGATAAGGTGAACAACTGATGTTGGAGCCAAAAGTGCTGAGAAGTCATCGGCGCAGTGTTGAATTTCATAGCCAAAAAGGTGTGTCACACAAGGACCTTAACGATGGCAATGGTCAGAGGCGCTAAAAGGGTCGTCGTCATCACCAAAGCAGCGCAAAAGGCGGCGTCAGATCCCGCTTCAATGGCGAGAGCGACCGAATTAACCGCTGCCGGCACACCAGCGCCGACGATTAAGATGGGACTGATTTGTCTGGAAATAGGGAGAAAAAGAACAATCCCTGCCATCACAGCAGGTCCTAAGATTAAGCGCACCAGAGTAGCAACCGTCAGATGATAGATATGAGGAAGGGTGTGTTCTTGGCTTAACTGAAGCCCTAAGATCAAAAGAGCGATCGGGATCAGTCCCCCTGCCAAATAGTCAATACTGATCATGATAGGTGACGGCGGTAAGAAATTGACGGCACGAAAAGCAATCGCTAAACCCGCTGCATAAAGGCTGGGCATATGAAGGACCATTTTTGCTGATTCAAAAGATGGTCGTTGACTGAGCCCCAAAAGGTAAAAGCCGAAGCTGAAGGCAAGGACATTGGTGACGGCGTGGACCACCGCCTGGACACCAGCACCCAAAGAACCAAACATTAACTCCATTACCGGCAGTCCAAAATTCCCCGAATTGCCCCAAGTAGCGCCTACGACAGCAGCCATTCTTGTTGCTGGTTCCTTTCTCAGATTCAGGGTCATTACAAACATCAAAAGGCAAAGGAGAAAACTGTTGAGAATAACCGCTGCGGCAATCCAGAATAATTCCGCACCAGAAAGGGGAACACGAATGAGGCGGGAAAAGACCAAAGCAGGGACCAGAACGTGCAGGTTTATTTTGCTTAAGGTGCCGATGTCCAAATAATACAACCGACCCATTAAAACACCTAATCCAATGACCAGCAAGATCGGGAGGATTCTATAAGTAAACACCTCTATTGCTTCCAGCAAAAAATCCATCACACTAAAAAGTCACTCCTTTAAAAAACGCAACTAAAAAGACGCCGACGGTTGCTTTGACCGTATCAAGGTCGTCAAATCCTCTTCTTAACCTAAGCAATAACTGTGCAACAATTGGCAGGGAGGGATCGCAAATGAAGGAAGTATTGAAAGACCGAATATTAGCCATCATCGGTTCGGGGGCAATGGGTTCGGCGTTGATCAGAGGTCTTCTCAACTCCGGTGCGATGAGTCCAAACCAGATCATCGCTACGGATATTGATCCCAAGCGATTGGAAGAGGCTCAAAAACTGGGATGCCAGGTGACTTCTGACAATCGGCTGGCTGCCCGCCAAAGTCACATCCTCCTCCTTGCTGTCAAGCCTCAGGTAATGGACGAAGTGTTAACAGAGTTAGTCCCTGCCGTCAATCCCACTCAGCATTTAGTCATCAGCATCGCTGCCGGCATTCCGATTGCCAAAATTGAAAAACACCTTCCTGAAGGAACCCCGATTGTTCGGGTGATGCCGAACACACCCGCTCAGGTCCTCGCTGGCGCCTCGGCTTTGGCTCCCAACCGGTTCGTGACACGGGAGCAACGAGAAATCGCAAAAGCCATCTTCGCCGCTTCGGGCATCGCCCTTGAAGTGGAAGAAAGATATCTGGACGCCGTCACAGCGGTTTCCGGGAGCGGACCTGCTTATGTGTGCCTCTTCATTGAGGCGCTGGCGGACGGGGGCGTCCGGGCGGGTCTCCCCCGCACCATCGCGCTGACTTTAGCCGCCCAAACGGTTTTGGGGACTGCCCGGATGGTCTTGGAAACAGGTGCCCATCCGGGTGTGTTAAAGGACCAAGTCACCTCTCCCGCCGGAACGACCATCGCTGCCCTTTCGGTCCTTGAGTCTCGGGCTTTTCGGGGTGCCGTTATAGACGCTGTCTTCGCTGCCTTTCAGAGGGCGCGGGAACTGTCTCAAGGCTGACAAAACAGCACCCTTACAGTCGGCGCTTTGTCCTGACCCCCTTGCCATCGGTCGGGAAGGACATCAGCCAAACATCCCAGTTGCCCGATAGGTCAGAAGCAAAGGCGATGGTGTTGCCGTCCGGTGACCAAGCCGGATCGCGCACATTCCTCCTTAATTCCGTCACCTGCACCCGACCGGCACCGTCGGCAAGGGGCAAAGCCCATATCTCCCACTGACCGGTCCAGGCAGCCTGGAACGCCACCCAGCCGGTCGCCGAGACAGCCGGATTCTCTATGGGACCCGACGCTTCCGCCAAATGGACCAGTTCCCGAGAACCCAATCGGAACAGCCAGAGGGATGGCTCTCCCGCCAAGTTACTCCAAAAGACCAGCCCTTTGCCGTCAGGAGTCCAGACGGGTTTGCGAATTTCCCGTCCCGGCAACCGCAGCACAAGGGTCGCCCGCCCCCCATCGCGGTCTATTAGCCAGAGACAGGGTTCACCCGTCCGGCGGGAGACGAAAGCAATTTGAGAACCATCGGGTGACCAGGCAGGCCAATCTTCATTGTAGGTCGTCAGCCGCATCTCCCTTCCTGTTGCCACTTCCATCATCCAGATGTGAGGCGCTCCCGCCCGGTCGGAAAGGTAAACCAGATACCGCCCGTCGGGAGAGAAACTGGGCTTCCAGTTGTTCCCCTGTTTGGTCAACCGCTGGGTCCGCTTTCCCGACAGATCGGTTTGCCAGATCTGCCGACCGCCCTCCCTCTCCGACACAAAAACAATTGCCCGTCCGTCTGGGCGAAAGGACGGCTCATAGTCCGGAGCCGGATGTTCTGTCAGACGGGTCAGGTTTTTGTCCTGGGTCGCTAACGGTGTCCAACAGAGACAGGACAGCAAAAGCCCCCCAATCAGCCAGCGCCATCCCTTCTGCATCATCCTCTCACCTCACTTTTCAGTTTGGCATCCTCGCATTGTCAGTGATCGCCAACGGATTCAAACTTCCGTCGGGTGAGCGAATGTGGTGAACCAGTGCGTCGTCTGCGAGGGTCCGGGACGGGTAGTCCTTCAAGAAGAGCCCTTGCCTTCAGTCGGTTCGGAGACTTTTCTCGTTCAGGCTCGCCTCTCCGCCATCAGCACGGGCACGGAGTTAACCCTCTTTTCGGGTGACTATCCTCCCGACAGTGTTTGGGCACGACTGGCGCGCTATCCCCTAAGGCTGGGCTACAGCCATTTGGGACAGGTCGTCCAGGTCGGCGAAGGAATCCAGAGAGTCTCCCTCGGCGATCGGGTCATTGGTTGGAAACATCACTGCCGATGGGTGTCCTATCGGGAAGACGAGAATTGGGTGAAAGTCCCAGATGACATTCCTGACGAAGCGGCTGCCGTCTTTGCCCTCGCCACCATCGCCCTCAACGGTGTGCGGAGAGCAAAAATGCAACTGGGCGAAAAGGTGATGGTGTTCGGACTGGGACCCATCGGGATCTTTGCCTGCCAGTTCGCCCGACTGTCCGGAGCACGACCCGTTATCGGCGCGGACCTTCTTCCCAAAAGGCGGCAGTGGGCGGTTGACGCGAACGCCGTTGACACCACTTTGGACCCGTCCCAGCCCGATTTTCTATCCTGCGTTCAGAAACTGACCGATGGGAGGCTATTTGATGTCGTTTTTGAAGTCACCGGTAATGCCAACGCCATTCTTCAAGAGGTTTCCGTCGTCCGAAAGCAGGGGCGACTGATCCTGCTAAGCAGCCCGAGGCAGAAAATTGAATTTGACTTTCACGACTGGTGCAATTGGAACAGCCTGACCATCATCGGCGCTCATAACTCGTCTCATCCACCCCACGAAAACCCTGATGATCCTTGGACCCAAAAGAGAAATATTGAACTTTACTTTGACTTGGTGAAAAGGAAGGAAATACACATCGCTCCGTTAATCACTCACCGTTTTCATTGGAAAGAAGTCCCTCAGGTCTACCCCTTCCTTCTGAACAATCGGGGGGAAACTGGAATCGTCCTCTTGGACTGGAGCGATTAAAAGATGAAAATAGCAGCCATTGACTGTTTCGTGGTCCGCCATACCGTTAGGGGGTATTTTCGCTTTTTTCCTGTTGACGAGAAAACTGGTCGCCGATTCCGACCCAGTGTTTTAGTGAAAATGGTCACCGATGATGGCTTGGTCGGATGGGGCGAAGCGGTGCCCACATCCCTATGGTCTTACGAAACAGTGGAATCGGTCGTCACCACCATTGAAAACCATCTCCGACCAGCCCTGATCGGCAGAGAAGTTTGGGACATTCAAGGGCTCCATCGTCTGATGGATACCCTGATCGCCCCCTCCTTCAGTCGCGGCCAACCCATCGCGAAGGCGGCTCTGGATTTGGCATTGCACGACCTGATCAGCAAAGCCCTGAACAGTCCTTTGCCCCAGTTATGGGGACGAAAAGCAAAAGATCGGATCACTTTAAGTTGGACCGTTAACGCCACCTCACTGGAAGAAGCCGAGCAAGTTGTGGATGAAGGAAAGAAAAAAGGATACCGAAACTTCAACATCAAAGTTGCCCCCGACCCCGCTTTTGATGTGGAACTGGCGCGGTTAGTGAAACAAATGGCACCGGACGGGTTTCTTTGGGCGGACGCCAATGGTGGGTATGATCGGGTGACGGCTCTGTTGGTCGCACCGAAACTCGCTGATGTAGGGGTGGACGTTTTGGAGCAGCCCCTCCCGGCTAACTGCTTGTCGGGCTATCAGGAACTCAAACGACAAGGCGCCTTGCCGATTGTTATGGATGAAGGGATCGTGTCCGTTAGCGATCTGTTGGAGTTCTGGCGCCTGGGATGTTTGGATGGTGTGGCAATGAAAATCGGTCGGATGGGTGGACTTTATCCGGCGAGACGGTGTGTGGAAATTCTTGAGGACTTAGGACTTCTCTTTTTGGGAAGTGGTCTGACCGACCCGCCCCTTTCCCTTTCCGCCCATATCCTTTTATACGGCTCTTGCCATCTCAACTACCCTGCTGCCCTAAACGGACCTCAGTTTTTAGAACCCACACCCCTTTACAGCGGTCTAACGCTTCATCAGGACACCGCCGTCGTCCCAAAAGACCCCGGCATCGGTGTTTGTGTCCATCAAGAGTTTTTTCAAGAAATGGAGAGTGGGTGAACAGTGTAAAGACACTATTCATCCTTCAGCCAGTTAAAGTCAGAAACGATACTAATTGACTGACGAGATTGCTTTTAGCCCGTGTCGCCATCGGAGGATACTGATGTTTTTCCTGGGTGCCCTGCCAAAGGGGTATTGGTCACGGTTAGGATGCTCACGGCTCTACCTAACAGATCGGCAGCCTCATTTTTCCTGTTCTCTACGGCTTTGATGGATCGGCTCATATCCTCCAGTTTCTCCTTGGCTTGACCAAGGCAATGCAACGCCTGTGCAATGGCTCCTTTCCAGTCCGTAACCATTTGCGCCAATCCTACCCTTTCGGCGATCAGATAGAGACTCAGCAGATAAGGTAATAAAAGGCTGTAAGGAACGACCACGACCTTGCTGGATACAGGATCGGCGACGGAGAACCGAGCCTCGGCGTAGACAGGATCAGGAACGGGCATAATCGCCAAGCCGACCGCTTGGGGGTCGGAAAGGTATCTCTTCTCAATGTCATCGGCTGCTTTCTTGAACTCCCGCATCACACCACCCGTTAGTTTTTTCCACTCTCGCATTAGTTCTGCCCACTCCTTTTCAACCTGCTCTAACTTTTCTTGCAGCTCCTGCACTTTCTTTGAGGTATCGGGGTGATCGCCCGAACCGTCGTCTTTTTTGGGCTCCTGTGTCTTTTTAACGATGTCGGTTTGCAAAACTTTGCTGTCAATGGGAACCAGTTTGCCCCCCGGAAGTTGTAAGGCGAATTCTACCTCTCCGCTGCCCATCTTGACCCGGCGCTTCAGGATTGTTTCCGGCAAGGGAGACAGAAGGGCTTCTATAGCGGCTTCCCCCACCAGACCTCTCCTACCGACAAGACGACCCATCTCGCTGTCCAGCCGCCGAATGATCTCCTCTATAGTGGTCAGGGTTTGCACCCGCTGACCGATCTGATCGACGACCTGGCGGACGAGCCCAATGGACTCTGTAATCTGGCTCAGGCTCGCTTCCGAAGTCTGATACCTGTTCAAGAGACCTTCTAAACTGGTGGTCAGGGCGGTCAGCGCTTGCTGTGCCATCGCCCAGTTCTGCATATATTCCTGATGCTTTGTGGCAAGGTCTGGGCGGATGCCGTCCAGAGCCTCCTGAAGTTTGCTCAGGGACTCTCGGACCGTAGTGAAATGGCTGCTGATGCTCGGATAGATGCTTTGCTGGGCATTTTGCAGATGCGTCTCCACCCGTGCCAGACCCTGACGCGCTTCTTGAAGACTCCTGTCAATGTCTCGGGCTTGCTCTTGAGTCGCTATTCGTTGCTGCCACTCCTCCCAGCGCCGCTGAATTTCTAACAGCGTTTGCTGGATTCCTTGAAGGTCCGGACTTCGCCGAAACATCAGCACTACAATCAAACCAATGGTTAGTCCCAACCCAAAGGCAAGACCTACCATTACCCCTTCCGTCATCTTTCTTTTCACCCCCTGATACTTATCCCACTATTTTGACTCTCTAATCTGACAACAACACAAAAAAACTCGCTGGATAGTCCTCTTAATAACGATGACCCATTGCTGACTTGGCAAGGGATTTAGCGGTCTTATGCAACCTGCCAGCCTTGGGGGACAAAAAGACGATAAAACTGGTCAATGGCATACCGATCGGTCATTCCGGCGATGTAGTCGCACACCTGCCGTGCTTTCTCTTTATCGCTCTCTCGTGCCCTTTCGCAAAACGGTGGTGGCATCTCGTTTGGATGGTGATAGTAATACTTGAAGAGAGATGAGATGACGACTTGACACTTTTCCGTTTCCGCTTTCACTTGCTGAGAGTCCTGATACACCTTCTCAAAAAGGAAATCCTTCAAACGATTGAGGGCGGAAGCGACGGGTTCCGAAAGGGTCACGGGACCGGACGGTGGGGTGGATTCAATGACATTGAGGACGAGGGTCGTAATCCGTGCCGAATGGGTCTCGCCCAGAACCTTGCGAATCTCGCTGGGGACGTCTTCAAGTGTCAGGACACCAGCGCGGATGGCGTCGTCAATGTCGTGATTGACATAAGCGATCCGGTCCGCCAACCGAACGACCTGCCCTTCCAAAGTAGAGGGCAAGTGTTGGTCATCCCCCCTCGGGTCCCAATCCCTCATTCCTTTGGAATGATACGCAATGCCGTCCAAAACTTCGTAAGTCAGATTCAGCCCTTGACCGTCCCGCTCCAGTGTTTCCACGATCCTCAGACTTTGATCTACGTGGTTAAAGGAGCCGTCCGGATCGTGTTCTTTGTAGGCTGCGTCCAGAGCCGCTTCCCCTTCGTGACCGAAGGGGGGATGACCCAGGTCGTGACCGAGGGTGATGGCTTCCGCCAAATCTTCGTTCAGCCGAAGCGCCCGGCAAATCGTTCGGGCAATCTGAGCGACCTCTAAGGTATGGGTGAGGCGCGTGCGGTAATGGTCTCCACGGGGTGCGATGAAGACCTGAGTTTTATGCATCAGCCTGCGGAAAGCCTTACTGTGAAGGATCCGGTCCCGGTCCCTTTGAAAGTCTGTCCGGATCGGGCATTTGGGTTCCGGTTTCTTTCTCCCCTTACTGTAAAGGCTCTTGGCGGCATACGGTGACAGCCATTTTATTTCCCATTTTTCCGTAACTTCTCGGGGTAACATCCCCAATCACCTACCCCATATTTTTTCACCAACGGGCTTGTAGGGTCTGGGGCACCCGCTGAACGCAACCTGCTCTGCCTTGTGCTATCCTTTGGACGGTGATTGGCAATGACGATGGTGCCCTGGCTGACTCTTTTGGGTGTGGGAGCCGAAACTCCCGAAAATTGGCTAAAGATGGCTTTTGCAAAGGGGGTCAACCCTCCCTTTTCTTTCGTCTATGACGGCACCAGTTCCGAAGCACTGTTAACTAAATGGATGTATCACTCGAAAACAGGACCTTCAACCGATGCCGAAAAACAATACCTGTTCCGCTACCAGGACCCGCAGACAGGTCTGGAGGTATGGGTGGAGGCGACCGCCTTCATCCATTTTCCCGCAGTGGAATGGGTCCTTCGCTTCCGCAATAACTCGGATACGGAGACCGGATTACTGGAGGACATCCAGTCCTTGGACATCACACTGCCGGTGGACAGGAGTATAGGTGTTATCATCCGCCACGCGCTCGGAAGTTCGGCTCAGCGGTCCGACTTCGCACCGGTAGAGCGCCCGATCGGGCTCGGTGATGTCTTTAACATTAGCCCCGTCGGGGGACGATCGTCCAATACCACCGCTCTGCCCTTTTTTAACCTCCAATGCGGTGATCAGGGTGTTATGGTCGGGATCGGCTGGTCCGGTCAGTGGTCGGCATCTTTTGTAAGGGGAGAAGACGGAGCGGTGCGTATTCGTGCCGGGATGGAACGGACCCGGTTGCGTTTAAGAAAAGGCGAAACCATTCGGATTTTACGAGTTTTGCTCTTGTTTTGGACGGGGACCGATTATTTGGCGGGGCATAATCTCTTAAGGCGTTTTTTGATCGCCCATCGGGTGCCGAAAGTCAATAACCAACCGGTTTTGCTGCCCTTGGCGGGTTCCTCTTCGGGTCCTCCCGACGAAGCCAATACAGCAACCCAAGACAATCAAGTGGAACTCGCCCGCCATTTTGCTCAATATGGTGTGGAATATCTCTGGATTGATGCCGGATGGTTTGAAGGGCGCTGGCCCAACGGTGTCGGGAACTGGTTTATCCGAAAAGACGGCTTTCCCGCTGGCTTACGACCGGTCAGCGACGCTGTCAAGGCATTCGGGATGAAGGGACTGGTCTTGTGGTTTGAACCGGAGCGGGTGTATCAAGGGACTTGGATTGACAGGGAACATCCCGATTGGGTGATCCGTCTGCCAGGCAACCCCAACGGGCTTCTTAATCTGGGTCATCCCGACGCTCTTCGGTGGTTGACCGATCATCTGTCCCAGATGATTGAGTCGGAAGGCATCAGTGTGTATCGTCACGATTTTAATATGGACCCTCTTCCCTTTTGGCGGGCAGCAGATGAGCCGGAAAGAGAAGGGATAACGGAGATTCGGCACATTGAGGGTCTTTATCAACTCTGGGACGAACTCCGACGGCGCCATCCCCATTTAATTATTGACAACTGTGCCAGTGGGGGAAGACGGCTGGATTTGGAAACCATTTCCCGGAGCGTTGCCCTTTGGCGAACCGATTATTCTTACTATGAACCTAACGGGTATCAGTGTCACACCTACGGCATCAGCCTTTACCTCCCGACCACGTCTACAGCGTGTGGTTACCCAGATCCCTACACATTCAGGAGTTCTTTGAGCAGCGGGATGGTGTTGTGGGTCCCTTGGACACCGATGGCTCCCCACTCCGTTTATCACCGATTCTTGCCCTGGATTGATTGGAAACCCGAGGACCCAGTTCCCGTTGAGAGGGGAATGCGGTTGCTCAACGAATTTCGTCAAGTTCGTCACTTGTTTTTTGGTGACTTCTACCCATTAACTCCATACAGCACCGCCGATGATGTTTGGATGGCCTATCAGTTTCATCGCGACGATCAAAAAGAAGGAATGGTCCTTGCCTTTCGCAGACACCATTGTCCCCAAGAATCATTGACGATCCGATTGCGGGGGTTGGAGCCCGATAAGAAGTATTTAGTCCGATTTGTTGATCAGGATCTGACAAGATCGTTCACTGGGAAAGACCTGTCCGAGGGATTGACGCTGTCGTCTTCCACAGCACCGTCCGCCTTCTTGATAACTTACCGAGAGGAGTAATCAAGAGGTGTGACATCAAGGGAACGATTAATTTTATCTTTTCTTTGTGAAAAAACCGATCGGGTGGCGGTCTCTCCCCAGACACTGGGTCGCCTAAATCTATCTGATCCTCTTACAGAACTTCTCATCAAAGAGACAGACCCGACCATTTATGCCGGTGATGCCTGTGATGTGTTCATCGGTGCCGCCGTTGCTCGGTCCGTCCGGGCGGAAGGCTCCAAGACCTTTGTGCACTATCAGATGGCAGGGCGGGAACTGGTTCGGGTAATTCAGAGGACTGCAAAGACGACGGCGACTGTCGCTTTTCCTTGCCAAACGGCTTTGGATGTGGAGATGGTCCTTTCCTCCCGCTATGATCCGCCTGCGGACGAACACCTGGACTCAGCGTGCCAACAGTTCACTTGGTGGAAGGATGTGATAGGGGAAGAGGGTCTGGTCTTGTGGGGTTTGCCCAATGCCGTCTGCTTTCCTGCCGAATGGCTATCGCCGGAAAATTTCTGTCTTTTGTGGGCTGACGAACCCGATCTGATCAAAGAGATGGTCAAAGTCGCCAACGAGAGACTTCTTCAGTTCGCGGATCGGCTGTGTCAGAGGGGTGTGGACGCCTTTCGCATTATCGGCGGTGAGTATGTGTCTGTTCAACTTGGTCCCGATGCCTTCAGACAGTTGGTGGTTCCTTACGACAGTCAGTTGGTCTCTCTTATCCGATCCTACGGCGCTATCGCTTACTATCACATTCACGGACCGATAATGAGATATTTACCGATGCTAAAAGCGATCGGAATGAACGCCATAGACCCTCTGGAGGCCCCCCCTTGGGGGGATGCTGATCTCACTTATGTCAGAGCCCAATTGGGCGACCAGATCTGTCTGGTCGGGAACTTAGATGATATGATGGTTTTGGATCAGTGGTCAGAGGATCAGGTCCTGGAATTAGGACGACGAAGGATAGAGGAGGGCGGACCGAGAGGCTTTGTCTTGAGTGGGACCGCATCGGGAACCTACGGGCGAAGGGCAGCGGAAAACTTCATCGCCCTCGCCCGAATGGTCCGAGAGACCATTTAAGTTATTAAGTTACAAAGAGGCGTGGACCGCCTTGCCACCAACCGATGGTGGTGGGAGGCGATCGTATAGGGGGAAGGGAAATGGAGATCAAAGGCGAACGATGGGCTTTTCCGCTGGGAGGCATTGGCGCACCGGGTCTTTCTCTTTCTGGGACCGGTCAGTTGGTCGCCTGGCAGATGATGAACAATTTTCACTCGGGACCCGACGGTGTGGGAGGGGCGATTGCCCCCTTTTCTTTCTTTGCCGTTTGGTCCCGCGACTCTTCTGGCGCTCGCTACTGTCTTCTTCAAAAGAAGCCCGTCGGACCCATTGATCGTTGTGTGAAAGGTGTAAAAGGTGACAATCGTTTTCCGATCCTGCACGCCGTTTATGATACTGACCTCCCCATCACCGTAGCAGTGGAAGCCTGGTCGCCCTTCATTCCTTCCAATGCAAAGGAAAGCGGCACACCAGTTGCCATCTTTGAATTTCGCTTAATAAACAAAACCAACGAACCGGTGGAGGCGTCGGTGATGATGTCCCTCCAAAACATCATCGGCTGGGAGGGATATGGAGAGTTAAATGGTTGGGAAAACGAGGACTTTATTGGCAACTTTAATGGTGTTTCCTTTAGTCAACGCGAGGGTTGGCTCATCGCCAAAACAAGAGAAGGTGAAAGAGATTCCTTCGCCGATCCGCTAACCCTTTACAGCCCTGACCGTTTTCTCCTGTGGCATCTGAGGTTGACGGGTAACCTGCAGCCCCGACTTTTAGACTGGAGTCGGGGAGGGGCGCTGCCGGCGTTCGACAAAGAAACCAAAACCGTTCTCTGGATCAATGAATGGGCGGACGCAGCGACCGAAGAGGAATGGCAAAAGATTCTCTCTTGGGTTGCAGATGGTGGAGTAGTCATCCTGTCCGGTTGGGATCGCCATCCCCTCTGGGTTTTGGACCAATGGTCCGATCCACAAAAAGCACCAATTGTTCTCTATGATTTTGAAGACGGGAGTTATAAAGGCTGGACGATAGAAGGGAACTGTTTTGGGGAGAGACCAGCGACGGGTGCGATTTCCTGGCAGCAACCGGTGTCGGGGTTTCAGGGGCGGTATTTTGTCAACACCTTCAATCCCGATGATACCACGACAGGTCGTGCGGTGTCCGATCCATTTATCATAAAAGAGCCTTATCTGCACTTTTTGATCGGGGGTGGGCACCATCCGGGACGCTGCTGTCTGAACCTTTTGGTGGATGGGAAGGTGGTTCGCTCCGAGACCGGTCGCAACAGTGAGCAATTGATGCACCGAATGTGGGATGTCAAAGAGTTTCACGGCAAGGAAGCGCGGCTGGAGATCGTGGACCAAGTGACGGGTGGATGGGGGCATATCCTGGTGGATTACATCACGATGAGCCCATCGCCCGTGCCACCCCCTGTTTCGCCGGAAAGAGCACGGGCCATTCGCCAGCAGTTACCCTTGCGTTGGGAGAGGCTGGAAAGGTGGGAGGACCAGCCCGTCAGCGTTTCTTCTGACGGCGATGTCCCCGTTTTAGAGGTGCAGCAATTCTGGAGAGCCGTCGGGATGACGGGCGGGGAAGTGCTGGCGCTGACCGGCGAACGGGATCCCCTTATTGTCAAAGCCTCTTTGGGCAAAGGAACTTTAATGGTGCTGATGGGTTCGCCAGTCCTGTGGGCATCGGTCGGGAAAAGGAGACCGTTAATCGGCGGTCTGCTGGCGAAAGCAACGGAAGTTTCCTACCGCCCAATGACGGGTTGGGATCCGCTATCGGTTTCCTATGGCAGTCTGGCTCTTCTCGCACTCCCCGACGGCAAGGGATGGACCCTTTCGGGGCTGCCGGAGTGGACGGATCCCCAAGAATTGGCAAGTTCCTTTCTCAAAGAGGGGTTGTTGCCCGTCCGTAGAGGGAAAAGGGAGGGGGAACCGACGGAAGCGGGCAAGACGGTCGCCGGTGCTTTAGCAGGGAAGGTTGTTCTTGGAAAGGGGCAAGA
>JANXBO010000043.1 GCA_025057575.1 Candidatus Caldisaccharidevorator malaysiensis | reverse complement strand
CCTTCATTCGCATATGCCTCATAAAACTTCGTAGTAAGCCTGCAGACCTTTTAGCCGGGTGATCGGACGGCGGAACCAGATAGAACCAAATAAGCGAGAAAGTCTTTGAGCCTCTTCGGGATGAGAGTCAATAAGGTTGTTGGTTTCTTTTGGATCCTGTTGACGGTTGTAAAGTTCATCAGGGACACCTTCCGGTCGCACAATCAGAGTCCATCGGTCATCGCGAATGCAACGGTGTTCGGATTCGTGGTAGCCGCAGATCACGGCTTCCCGATGGTGATCCTCATTTCCAAGAAGGACCGGCAAAAAGGATTTGCCCGCCATTGGTCCCGTCTCCGAGGTCAGTCCCAGCACATCAAAAATCGTCGGTAAAACATCAGGAAAGGTAACGAGTGCGGACCGGCGCCCGGGTGCTATGTGGGGCGCATAAATCATTAAGGGAACTTCCAGTAATTCCGAATAGAGCCGGCTGGCGCCCTTAAGAAATTTTCCGTGATCGGCAAGTGGATGTCCGTGATCCGCCAGTAAAACGATGACACTATCTTCAAAATAATTGAAATCGTGCAAAGCCTCAAAAAGCCAACCTAAGCAGTGGTCCACGAAAGCACATTCGCCAGCATATAATAAGCGTATTTGTTGAACTTGCTGAGGATTTGCCCATTCGGAAACCGGCTCGCCAAGGGGTAAAATAAGACGCGGTCGTGAAGAAGGCGAGGGGATAGGGTCAAAACGAGGGGGTGGATCCCACGGCTCGTGAGGATCAAAACTGTCAATCCAGCAAAAGACACGCTGATGATGGCGATTCTTTTTCAGCCAGTCAATGGCTTGCTGCATCACCTGCGCAGGGAAGTAATCTTTTTCGGTCACAAAGTGATCCGTATTGGATAAATATTGACCAATTAAATTGCGATAAGTTGACGGGTAAGCCGGAGTTACATAATCGTCAATTTTTCTTGAGGGTGGGTGAGACATATACGGATCGTATTCCTGCCCTCTTATCCAGATAACAGAATGAAAACCACGGTGGTAATTCATTGATGCCGTGCGCTGGTAAGGTCGGAAATAGTGGTAGGTGTCTGTTATCAAACCGCAGACAAATCCATTGATACGGAGAATTTCTGCGATGGACCGATCGTAGGGATTGAGAGGCTCCCAACCGCGGTAAGGAAGACCAAATTGGCCGGTCATTAGTTCATATCGCACCGGTATCGTCGGCAGACCACTTGGAAGTGCATTATCAAAAACGACACAAAGTTGGGCAAAAGCATCAATATGAGGTGTAGAGCAAGGGGGAAGGTCGGAAAAAGGAGCGTTACCGCCGTGATAGCAGGAAACGTGATCTTTCCGAAAACTGTCCAGACAGATGACCACCAAGTTTCTTGGGATTTTTTTGGGCGAATTAGAAGTCATTGGCGGAGCATCTTCCTCAATACAAAGGGCAAAATTCCACCGTGGCGATAGTATTCCAGTTCCATCGGAGTGTCCAAGCGAACGAGAACCGGAAAACACTTCACGCCGGACGAGGAACGGGCGTAGATGCGGATCTCGTGGCCAGGGGCGAGGCGGTCGGCGATTCCCTTAATGTCGTAAATCTCCTCACCAGTTAGACCGAGGGAAGCAGCGTTCTGCCCGGGCACAAATTGAAGGGGCAATACACCCATCCCGATCAGATTGCTTTTGTGGATTCGCTCAAAACTCTCCGCCAAAACCGCCCGGACGCCTAACAACGCCGTGCCCTTCGCTGCCCAGTCACGAGAACTGCCGCTCCCATATTCCTTTCCGGCAATAACGAGAAGGGGAGTGCTCTCCTGTTGATACCTTTGGGCTGCCTCGTAGATGGTCACCACTTCACCAGTTGGGAAGTGGACCGTCCAGCCTCCTTCTCGGTCGGGCACCAACCGGTTGCGGAGCCGAACATTAGCAAAGGTGCCCCGAATCATAACCTCGTGGTTACCCCGCCGCGCCCCATAGGTATTAAAGTCTAGAGGGTTTACTCCTTTTGAGATGAGATAGCGACCTGCCGGTGCGTCCGGAGGAATGGAACCAGCAGGAGAAATATGATCGGTGGTGATAGTGTCCCCTAAAAGGACTAAAACTCGGGCTCCCTCAATGTCCTTCGGTTCATCGGGCTCCAATGTGAAGTTTTCAAAAAAGGGAGGCTCTTGAATGTAGGTAGAAGAAGGGTCCCAGTGGAAGAGGGACCCTGAAGGCACGGCAAGATTCTTCCAGTGTTCGTCACCTTCAAAGATCTGGGCGTAGCGGATTTGAAACGATTCCGGACGGACCGCTTGCGCCATTGCCTCGTTGATTTCCTCCGTCGTTGGCCAGATGTCTCTGAGGAAAACCGGGGTGCCGTCCGGACTGTGACCAAGAGGTTCGGTGTAAAAGTCAATGTCAATGCGACCAGCCAGAGCGTAAGCAACGACAAGGGGAGGGGATGCCAGATAGTTAGCGCGCACTTGCCGGTGGATGCGCGCCTCAAAGTTCCGGTTGCCGCTCAAGACGGCAACCGCGACGAGATTGTTTTCCTGAATCGCCCTGGCAACGGGCTCGGGAAGGGGACCACTGTTTCCGATGCAGGTCGTGCAGCCAAAGCCGACCAAATGAAAGCGCAACGCTTCCAAGTAGGGCAGTAAGCCTGCTTCGGCCAAGTAGTCCATCACAACTGGCGAACCCGGTGCCAAAGAGGTTTTCACCCAAGGCTTGACCGTCAGTCCCTTCTGAACCGCCTTCTTGGCTAACAGACCGGCTGCCAACATCACGGACGGGTTGGAAGTGTTGGTGCAACTGGTAATCGCTGCAATGACAACCGATCCGTGACGAAGGCACCCTTTTTGCCCGTCCCAATCAATCCAGACCTCGTCGGATTCTTTTTCTTTCACTACCGTCAACGGGCTGGGTCCGCTGCTTTCCGTCTCCAGACGATGAAGGTCGGTTTTCTCTTGAGATTCTTGCGGGAGCCGGTGGGACCCAGGGTTTTTCTTGGGCGCTAAAAGGTCAGTGAGAGTGGAAAGGAATTGCTCCTTAACGTCTTTGAGAAGGACTCGCTCGTGAGGGCGACGAGGACCGGCAAGAGTGGTTTCCAATTTTGAAAGGTCCACTTCCAAAACATCACTGTATTCGGGCTCCTGATTCGGGTTATAAAAGAGCCCTTGGGTCTGACAATAGTCACGGACCAAGCGAATTAGGAACGGGTCCCGACCCGTCAGTTGGAGATAAGCGAGCGTCTCGTCATCTACTGGGAAATAACCGCAGGTGGCACCGTATTCGGGCGCCATATTGGCAACTGTCGCTCGATCGGGTAGGCTGAGAAGGGACAGGCTGGGTCCAAAGAACTCAACGAAGCAGCTGACGACGCCTCTTTTGCGAAGGAGTTGGGTGACGGTTAGGACCAGGTCGGTCGCCGTGACACCCTCTCGCCACTGACCGACCAGGCGAACCCCGACGACGGGGGGCAAGGGCAGGGGATAGGGCAGCCCCAGCATAACGGCTTCCGCTTCTATGCCACCGACCCCCCAACCTAAAACCCCCAAACCGTTGATCATCGTCGTATGGGAATCCGTTCCCAAAACGGTGTCGGGAAAGGCGACCGATGTTGCACCTTCCTCTTTTAAACAAACGACTTTCGCTAAGTATTCCAGATTGACCTGATGGACAATGCCCTTGCCAGGCGGGACAACCTGAAAATTCCTGAAGGCGCCCTGAGCCCATCTTAAAAGGGAATACCGCTCTGCATTCCTCTCGTATTCCTTGGAAACATTGAAGAAAAACGAATTAACTGTTCCAAAGGAATCCACTTGGACGGAATGGTCAATGACCAAGTCACAGGGGATGAGAGGGTTAACCCGTTCGGGATCCCCGCCCAGACGCTGAACCGCACTCCTCATTGCCGCCAGGTCAACGACACACGGAACGCCGGTGAAATCTTGGAGAAGGACCCTGGCGGGCATTAGGGGGACTTCCACGGGCTCGGGCACCGGCTTCCAAGAAACAACGGAGGCGACCAAATCTTTAGAAACTAAACCCTGCTCGTATTGCCGCAGGACGTTTTCCACAAGGATTCGGATAGAGTAGGGGAGTCGGTCAATTTTTCCTAAGCCCCACGATTCAAGACTTCTCAGATCGTAAAGGAGGTAGGACTTCCCGTCAATTGATAAGGTCCTTTTACTGGTTCCGTTAGGCGTCTGGGTCACCGTTGATCGCCTCCTCGTCGTCCTGACGGAAACTTTAGCGCTTTCGAAGCGTTTTCTTAGTGCGGAACGGATAACTTGATTTTTCTGATCAGAACAGTTATAATTAGATCCGGACAAGGAGGTTCTGAAGATGGCAGTTCAGAGGGTCGTTTTTGACGATCTGGAAATTGGAGAAATTGGCATTCAGTTAGACGACAAGGAACCGGACGAAGTCATTGGATGGGCTTTGGAAACCTTTGGGGACCGAATAGCGGTGGTCACTGCCTTTCAAGCAGAAGGCTGTGTCGTTCTGGATATGGCGTGTCGGATTCGCCCTGATGTGCGGGTCATCACTGTTGATTCGGGGCGCTTGCCTCAAGAAACCTATTCTTTTATTGATACGGTCAAGGCGAAATATCCGGAGATTCGTCTGGAAGTCCTCTTTCCCGACTACCGGGAAGTGGAATCGATGGTTCGGCGGCACCGGATGGACCTTTTTTACGACTCGGTTCCCCTTCGCCTTCTGTGCTGCCACATCAGAAAAGTTCGTCCCCTTTTGCGAGCCCTTCAACAACTGGATGCCTGGTTTACGGGACTTCGTCGGGAGCAGTGGGCGTCTCGGGCGAACATCAAGAAGGTAGAACTGGATCACGACCACGGAGGGATCGTTAAGGTCAATCCCCTTGCGGACTGGACTAAGGAGGAGGTTTGGGACTATATCCGGGCGAACGCTTTGCCCTACCATCCTCTCTACGATAAGGGTTACACGAGCATCGGGTGCGCTCCCTGCACCCGCCCCATCCGACCCGGCGAAGATGACCGGATGGGGCGATGGTGGTGGGAGACCAACGCACCGAAAGAGTGCGGGATTCACTGCCCCATTGAAACGGGAGGCTTTGAGCACGAGGTAGAAGCGATTTTAGGCTCCGCCCACCATCATTCAATGGTGGAGGCCAAAACAAATGGACGAGAGTAAGAAAGGCGGCATCGCTCTGACGCAGGATGAGCAGGACATTCTGAAGTTGGAAGTGGAGGCTCTGATCCCCGTCTTGTCGCAGGAAAGACAGCCTCCCTACCGGCGTTTGGCTCAGGCGATAGAGGACGGCTGGGTGGCGGAAGAGTTGGAGCCTTATTTAGATGGACTGTTGACCCTCGCCTTGGAGACGGGTCGAGCCCGATCGCTGTATCGGGCAGAGGGCGAACGGGTCTTAACGGACCTCTTTAGACGCACGACGAGGGGGCAAGCCTTAACGCGCCAAGTGGAACAGATCAATCGTTCCTTACGGGTGCTGAGAGGGCAGAATTTGCAGAGCCTCCGCGTCGGTTTTCGGACTTTGGGTAGTTTCAGCCTGCTAATAGAAACAGAAAGTGCCATCATTACTCTGACTTTTTCCTCGGACAGCGTGCAGGTAGACAGCCTGTCCGTAGGTGGCGAAGCAGGTCTTGGATAAGATAGGAGGGTTTGATGCTTTGGAAAGGGAAGGTTTTGTGGTCTGGCTGACGGGACTATCAGGAGCGGGGAAAACGACCCTGGCTAATCTTCTCGCTCAACGCCTTCGCTCAATCGGGATGAAGGTGGAGGTTTTGGATGGGGATGTGGTCCGACAGCACTTTAGCAAGGGGCTGGGCTACAGCAAGGAGGACCGAATTGAAAATATTCGCCGGGTCGGTTTTGTGGCTCATTTGTTAGCGAGAAACGGCGTTGCGGTGATCACCGCCTTGATCTCACCTTACCGATCCGCCAGGGACGAAGTCCGCCAAATGGTTGGGCGGTTCGTGGAGGTCTTCGTTGACTGTCCCTTAGAAGAGTTAATCCGAAGGGATGTTAAGGGACTTTATGCCAAAGCCCTGAAGGGGGAAATTGCGAACTTCACTGGCATTAGCGACCCTTATGAAGCCCCTTTAAAGGCGGAGGTCATTGTGCGGACGGACCAGGAGACCCCGGAGGAGAGCGTGCAAAAAATCTGGGCGGCCCTTGCTTCCCGAGGGTTCGTTCCGGCTTGGGCGACTTTGGCGGATCGGGAGCGCCGTGCCGCCTCTGCTCAGGGCGATCATTGACGCCGCATAGGTAGCCGGCGCGCCCCTACATACCTTTTTGCATAGTAGGGGCTGTTGAGCGGTGTGATGACGACTCGCCGGGCACCACTGGAGGCGTGGACGAAAAGACCGTTTCCAATGTAGATACCGGTGTGGCTGACTCCCCGACGCCTCCCCGTGTTCCGGAAAAAGACCAGATCCCCTGGTTTCAGTTGCGAGCGGGGGATGGGGGTCCCCAATCTCATCAGGTCCGACGCGCGTCTTCCTGCAACGATGCCTCGGGATCTCAAGAGGAAATAGACGAAACCCGAACAGTCAAATCCTCGTGACGGCGAAGTTCCCGCATACCGGTAGCGGATGCCCAGATAGCGAAGGGCCTCACGGCTGAGGTTCGGAATCGTCGGCTTTGCTTCTCCCTTTGCTGGTGCGCCCTTTTGGGTTGCCCTCCTCCTTTCAACCGGCGCCTTATTGTCCAGCGCCGATCCCTCACGCCCTGATGCTTTTTGATAAGTCCCTTGCTGGGACTGAAGGTTTTCCCTTACGTCCGCAAATCCTTCAACCCGTTGTTCCTTTTGAGGAAAAGTCACAGAAATTGCCAAAACGAGGACGGCGCCGATCAGCCAACCCCAACATATTCGCCTCAATCTTTCCCCACTCCAACCTCTTATGCTCGCCCCAATTCTAATTCACTGCCCCGCTGAGGTCAAGTCAAAAAGGGTTCCGACTCTGCCCCTTAGGTGCCACAATGACCAACAAACGGGCGGCTTCCTGAGAGGTGAGATGGGTGGCAAAGACAAAACGCCTCAATTTCATCCTGATCGTCTCGGACACTTTTCGGAGAGACCATCTGGGCTGCTATGGCAATGGATGGATCCGGACCCCGAACCTGGACCAGTTAGCGAAAATGTCGGTCGTTTTTGACCGGGCATATTGTGGTTCCTTCCCGACCATTCCTGCCCGAACGGATCTCCTGACTGCAAAATGGACGTTCCCTCATAGAGACTGGTCCCCACTTCCGAGAGAAGAAATCATTTTGCCCCAATTGCTATCTGATGCCGGTTACACCACAATGTTTATCGCTGATAACCCTCATATGGTTCGTGACGGCTACCACTTTGACAGAGGCTTTCATGGTTTCTATTGGATCAGAGGTCAAGAGAACGAGCGATACCGGACCGATCCCAAACAGCCCCTTTTCCCCTGCCATCCCGCCAAATGCCGCAACCCAGAAACCTCTCTGATCCAGTATCTCCGCAACACGGCACACCGACGGAATGAAGAAGACTACTTTGTCGCGCAAACCATTTCCGAGTCCATCCGATGGGTAGAAAAGAATTACAAAGACCACTTTTTCCTTTACATTGACACTTTTGACCCGCACGAGCCTTGGGATCCGCCCGCCTATTACACGGAACTTTACGATCCGGGCTATGAGGGAGAAGAAGTTACCTATCCCCGTTACTGGTTTTGGAAGGATTTTTTAACCGAGGCAGAACTAAAGCACTGCCACGCACTCTACTGCGGGGAAGTGACGATGGTGGATTACTGGATCGGTCGTTTGCTGGCACGGTTGGAATCATTGGACCTGTTGAGCAGAACCGTCGTTATTTTTACTAGCGATCACGGATTTTACTTTGGCGAACATGGGATCATTGGCAAGGCGCTGATTGAAAGCCGCAACGGAGTTGGGTTTTTTCACCGATCGCCTCTTTACGATGAGGTCGCCCGAATTCCCCTTATAATTTATCATCCAAAAGCCAAACCGTCCCGGTGCGAGGCTTTTACAGGTCTCATTGACATCGCTCCGACGCTGCTGGACCTGACTGGCGAGGAAATCCCCGAGTTTTTCCAGGGCGCTTCCTTAGTCCCGTTTCTTAAGGGTGAATCACCGCAGTGGCGGGACTTTTTTGTCACCTCCTGGGCGATCACTCACTTGCCCAAAGAGACAAGGACCAGAGCCGTTGATGGAACCGAAAGGATCGTTCTGTCACCGCGACCGTCCACGATCACAACCAAGGAATGGACACTGATCTACTCCACAGAGGGTGACGAACCCGAATTGTATCATACCCCCACAGATCCAGGTCAAGAGAAAAATGTCTACTATGACAACCAACAAAAGGCTCAGGAGATCCATTCTAAGTTCGTCGCCCTTTTGGAGGCGTGCGGGACGATGGAAGATTTTTTGAAGCCCCGCAGGACATTGAAATGAAAGGGCAAATGATGAATTTGATCGCTGGCTTTTGTGGTTTTGCGATCCGTTGGATTCAGGTCGTGTCGTTAATGCTACTTTTTGGAAATATGAGTAGCGGAATAGGTCGCGACATTATCGTCGGCATTTTTCACGACAGGGAAGGACCCCAGAGCCAGGGCGCTGCCAATCCTCAAAGAGTGAGTAAGATTGCAGAACGGATCGGTCTTAAAACTGTGCTTCTGTCAAGGAAGGAACTCAGCAATCCTGACTATCTTCATCCCGATCGGCTTCCGATCGTCCTTTTCCCGAACGGACCCTACTTTCCAGCGGAGGCGGTCAATGCTTTCCGAGATTACCTTAAAAAGGGCGGTCGCTTTCTCTCTTTGGGTGGTTATGCCTTTGATTATTTGTATGGCTGGGCAGATGATGGTGTCCCCGAAGACGGCACCCAATGGCATTGGAGACGCTATGGACCGGAAGGTGTAGCGGCAGAACTTAAAGATGGTGTCGCTTCTGTTTCGGTGCCTCGGACCGTTGCCGTCGGCTGGTATGGATGGCGTGCGGATCTGCCTCTTCAACCAGGTGCCAGTTACCTACTGGAGGCAGAAGTTTTTGCAAAAGGAATCACAAGCGGGGCTGGCGCTTACCTTGCCGCTGAGTATTTTGATGAGGAAGGCAAGAGAATTACCTTTCAACAAACCCCCGTTTGGAAAAAGACAACCAGGTGGGAGACCGTCAAACTGTGGCTAAAGGTTCCAGAAGAATGCAATAGGGCGGCCGTCGCTTGTTTGGTCCACGGCTATGGGCGGGCATTGTTCCGCAAGATTCGTGTCCGGCGGGGGCTCTTTCCGTCCCTCAATAGCCACTGGGCAGTGGCAAGAGACAAACTGCACATTGAGCCCGATCAGTTGGCTCTTTTTGACCCCGGATTCCGGATTGACGGGACCGTGCTGCTGGAGGGGGCATCCCCTTGGATCCATCAGCGTTGGCGACTCGGACCCCTGAAACAACCTCTGAAGGGACTAGCAAGTGTAGGGCTCATCGGTAGTAATGATCCCGTCCGCCCTGCCGCCTGGGCGCGGCTGATGCCTCTTGTTTATGGACGGGATCGGTTTGGTCGCTTTACTGGTCCTGTGCTTGCCGTCCTTCACCACTTTGCAGGACCCTACAAAGGAAGCAGCTGGGCTTTTTGCGGCGTGGAAAATCGGGACCTGACTCATCTCTCGGCTTTTAATGAGATTGTCGGTGAATCCCTCAAAAGATTGGCTTTTGGATGCTACTTATACGCCTTCCGACCCAATTTCTGGACCTACCGACCGGGGGAAGTCGTCGTCTTGTCCCTCAGAGTCCGGAATGCAGGACTGACAAACCAAATAGCCACTTTAGAACTGGAGATAAGACCTTCACTTTCTCCCCTGACCGTTGACTCACCCGTCGCCCATTGGAAAAAGTCCCTTTCTCTGGGACCTGGGCGGGAAGAGCAACTGAGTTTCCGCTGGACAGTCCCCAAGAACCCAACCCCGCTGTATGTGGTGCACGCCCGACTCAGACAGGATAGGGAAGGTCTGGAAGATGAACTGCGCACCGGTTTCTGCGTTTGGCAAGACGATTGGCTCACCTCCAAGCAACCCGTTCGGTGGCACGAGAACGCTTTGGAGGAGTGGGACGCAAAAAGGAAAACTTGGGTGCGAAGGTTTTGGCTGGGCACCAACCAGACCGGCGTCCTGTTTGCTGCCGACTGGGAAAATCCTTTCCAGTGGGATGCGGAATTTTACCTGATGAGGAAAATGGGTCTGAACATTCTACGCGTTCTGCACATCAGCGTTTTTGCCGGCGATTTGGAAAATCCGACGGAGGAGTTTTGGAGGCGCTACGACGCTTTAGTTTTGATGGCGCATCGGCACGATCTGGTCTTGATGCCCTGCCTGCATGACTGGACGGGCGGGGTCACGATCAGCGATCACGCTCTCCAGCAGCAAGCCACATTCGTTTCCCTCGTTGCCCGACGGTATCGGCGAGCACCGAGGATCGTTTGGGACATTGAAAATGAAGCGAGGGATGAAATAAGGGACCTGCCGGATATCCGGCGTCTTTTCAACCAATGGCTCCGAGACCGCTATCCCGATCAGTCGGAACTTAAAAGGGTTTGGGGCGATAAAGGGCTAAGAGGTGAGGTTCCCTTTCGTCCTCTGGAAGCAAGAGGTTGGGATGATCGGAGGGTCGTGGACCTGCAGCACTTTCGCCGTTGGCTGATCAAGAGATGGATAGATGCTAACGTTACTGCCCTGAGGCAGGCGGGAGCCCGTCAACCCGTTACCGACGAGATTGACTGGAAAGTGTGTGGCGACCACTACGAGGCGTCCCAACAACTGACTTTTACGAACTTGCACTACTACGGCGACCGCAACCCGCTGACAGTCGCAACTTACCTGAAATATATGGACCGTCAGGCAAGGGGTCACGGGTTATCGGTGGGAGAGTTCGGTGCTCGAGACCACCCCAGTTTTATTGGAGGGTGGGGCTACACCTCTCGGGAAGGTGTTGTGGATCACTATATCGCTTTTCCGATCATCGTTTACTACTTGGGCGGCGCCTTTGTTCTTAACTGGGACTGGAAGGATATGGAAGGCTGCATCTTTCCCTGGGGACTGATTCAACCCCACGGGATTGCGATCCGGCAGGATGGGAACCAATTCAAAGTAGAAGCAGTCCTAAAAGCCTCCGGGCAGGCGTTTTGCGCTATCAGTCGGGTATTGGGTCGTATTGGAATAAGGTCACCACGACGAGCACCGATTACGGTTGTTTTGCCCGATGACCATCTTTTGGGACCGGAGGGGGAAGTGTCCGTCAGCGGGCTGGGACCAGCAGGAAGAGTCAGCGCCGCTGTCTTTAACTCTTTGAATGCGCTGCTCCGTCTGAAGGTCCCCTTTGATGTAATTCGGGAATGGGAGTTACCCCTGTGGGTCCGACGGCACGATAGGAGCCACCCGACCGTCGCCCTTTTTCCCATTCCTTTCATCTGGTCGAAACAAAACTTCCAAATCGTCAAGGAATGGGTGATCACAGGAGGACAGGTCATCATTAGCGGCGACTTCACTTTTTTGCCTGACAGGACACGGCGAGATCAGCAAAGAGTTCGCCAACTCTGCGGGTTGACCGCTGAAGAAGGGTCAGCATCCCCTCTTATTGCTCAGACCGATCAAGTGTCCATCAGGGCGGTCCGCAATTTTCAACTCAGACAGTGGCGGGGGCACCCCTTTTTGAGGCTGACAGAACCGAGTGAGCGATGCCGAGTCTTGGCGCAAACCGATAATGGTCAGCCTGTGGTCGTTGCCCATTCGTTGGGCGAGGGACTGGTTCTATACAGCGCTGACGCTCCTGAGTTTCGGGATCCTGAGTTGACGGCACGCCTCTACGCTGCCCTGCTCCATTCTATTTCTGGATCACCGATCTCCACCTTTGCACCCCGAAGAAGTTCGTTACGGGAAGGGTGGGCGTTGGAAGTCGCCGAAAAGTTGATCGCCGGTCACCGTCTGCCCCACTTGATAGCGTTAGATCAACACTGGCATCGGTGGATCCCTCTAAGAGGTGGGACAATGAGCATCCCGTGCCATCATTCCCGCCCCGTTTTTACTGTTCGGGACCTAATGAGTGGGCGGGTCTTAACAAGGGTTCCGGCAATGAAAGGTAGGAAGGGTGCTGTGATAAGAGTGCCCGAAGAATTGGCTTTCACCCTTTGGTCATTAGCGGAACCTGAGAGCAGCGTAAAGGAAAATGGATTCAGTAGATGAAAAGGCGCCTGATGCCCCAAAGGGGCACCGACAACAGCAACTAAGAAGTGGTTGAACAATGCAACCCATCCTTTTGCAGATTGGTCCGTTAACAATCAGAGCCTACGGGGTTTTCGTCGTTGCCGGTCTTTTGTTAGGGGCTTGGTGGGCGAAAGAGGAATTCCGGCGCCGAGGGTTGACGCGGGAACTCTACGAAGATGTGTTTATTGGAGTCATTATTGGGGGTGTCATCGGGGCGAGGGCTCTGTTCGTTATTCTGAACTGGTCCCGATATGAGGACAGTTTTTGGAGTGTCCTCACCCTATGGCGGGACGCTGGTCTGTCGTTTCACGGAGCCGTTGCCGGTGCCGTTCTGGCTTCTCTGTTAATCTGCTGGCGCCATAAGGTTTCTTTTTGGACTGTTGCCGATGCCGCAGCCCCTGCCATTCCTCTCGGGCACGCCATCGGTCGCGTGGGCTGTTTCCTCAACGGTTGCTGCCACGGCAAGCCGACTTTTTCCTTTGTCGGTGTATCGTTTGAGAATCCTGAAATCGGCATTTCCACTCCCCCCAGCCACCCGACTCAACTTTACGAGGCCTTTCTGTTGGTGGGTCTGTTCCTTCTCCTTGTTAGGCTACGAAGCCAAATGGTTTCTCCTGGTCGGCTTTTTCTCCTTTGGATAGGGGGCTACGGAATGATCCGATTTTTCGTGGACTTTTGGAGAGCAAATCTCAATGCAGGGCAATTTCTCGGTCTCTCAGCGGCTCAATGGCTGTCACTGGCGTTGATCGTAGTCTCCTCGTTCGCCTTCTGGAAATTACCATCAAGAGCAGTTTCGCCTCAGCAGCCCTTTAAGAAGAAGCGGCAAGACAGGACGACCGCCAACTGACTTTAGGTGACCAACCCATTAGGGTCTTTGCTTTGGTCAAGTCAAAAAGACCCTCATATTCGCCAAGAGCCCGTCTGAGGGGAACATCTGGATAGGCTGCCTCAATGAGTTGGCGCGTTGGGATCGCCGAGTGAGTGTCGGAAGCACAGATGAAAAAGGCGTGATGACCCAACCAGTGGGCTTTGAGCGCACAGATGATTGCTCCCACCACGTCATCAATGTGAACATATCCCCACAGTCCCTTGTAGTCGCCGGGAAGTTGACGGATAGGCTCGCTGCGAAACCTCTCCAGAGTTTTGTCAGAAACGACCCCGTGAAACCGAAGACTGGCGGCAGACAGGTCGGGCATCAGCCGGCAGGTCGCCTCGGCAGCCAACTCGCCCAGCCATTTGGAAAGGCTGTAGGCTTCTTCGGGACGAGCAGGATGCCTCTCATCTATCGGTAAGTAGTCCAGTCGCGGACGCTCCTTATTGTAATGAAGCCCGACGGCGTTGATGCTGGAGGCGATCACCACTTTTCTAACCCCTTCCATTCGGCAAGACTCAAGAACATTAAAGGTTCCCATTAGGTTCACTCGGAAAACTTCATAAGGTGATGAGAAGCGGGGTCCGGGAATAGCTGCCAAATGAACGACCGCGTCAACGCCCGCCATCATCCGGCGCATCTCTTCAGGGTTGGTCACATCGGCACTTTTGATGGGAAAGGGGAGATCCCGATCAACGACCAAATCCAGTCCGATCACTGCGTGCCCGTCCTGCACAAGCCTTTTGCCCGCCGCACGACCGATTTTCCCTGCGGCACCAGTCAAAAGAACTCGCAATTGTTGAACCTCCTCTGAAGCACCTTTCAGCAGGCTAAAATTTTGCCGAAGCCAGTATAGGAGACGCCTTTTAACGATGACTAAAAAAAACCAAGCAGTCGTGCCGGGCGCCGAGGCAGAACGACCGGAGCCCCGCCCGTCCGTCGTTACCGCTATTGTTGTTGCCAAAGAGCGCTACCGTCAGTTTTGTCGTCTGATCCTCTACGCCCCTGAAATCAGCCGCAAGGCTTACCCAGGGCAGTTTATCAACGTGTATTTGGATCCGACCTTTGGGGAACCGTCATGGGAGCGAATGAGTATCCCGCCTGCGCTGATGCTACCCCGACCGTTCAGCATTGCCGATGTGCAGACGGTTCGTAAGCCGAGCGGGAGCCATTTTTCGGACCAATGGGACGACGCCGGCTTAACCCTTTTTTTTGACCTCAGAAGCATGGGCACCCGAATCCTTGCTCAACTGACGCCTCAGGCTCCGCTGCGCATCGCCGGACCGTTAGGAAAAGGCTTTTGGCTTCCCGATGGCGGTGCCCAACCTGTCCTTGTCGCCGGTGGAATCGGGCTGGCACCCTTCCCCTTCCTGGTCAAGAGGCTTTTAAGTGTAGGGCTCAAGCCTGTGGTTCTCGTGGGTGCTCGCCAGTCCGGCGACCTACCGATGGATCCCGTTAGAGCCACCGAACCCATCACTGCAGAAGGGCAACCCCTCTCGGTCTGGTCGCTAGATGAGTGGGCGGGCAAAGGTGTGTTGGTAGCGGTGGCTTTGGAAAAAAAGGAAGAAGGGTTCTTTCACGGCACAGTCATTGATTTACTGGTCTCGTTTTTGGATAGTCGCAAAGAACCAGTCCGTTTTGCGCTCTACGGGTGCGGTCCAATGCCAATGTTGAAAGCCTTATCAAAGATCGCTCAAGAACGAGAGATTCCCCTCCAAGTGGCGACAGAGGAGAGAATGGCGTGCGGGCTGGGGCTCTGCTTTGGTTGTCCCATTCCGTCCCTCAATGGCTCTTATCGGCTCTGCTGCGTTGATGGTCCCGTCTTTGACGCATCTCAAGTGGACTGGTCCCGAGCAGGAGCCTTGCATCCGTCGCTTGTCTCGGCTGGCGGAAGGGAGGACCAATGAGGGACCCGGACCTGACGGTAACCGTCTCTGGCATCCGGCTAAGAACCCCTCTGAT
Source organism: Candidatus Caldisaccharidevorator malaysiensis (assembly GCA_025057575.1). Taxonomy (GTDB): domain Bacteria; phylum Armatimonadota; class Fervidibacteria; order Fervidibacterales; family Fervidibacteraceae; genus Caldisaccharidevorator; species Caldisaccharidevorator malaysiensis. Next base: position 7,770 of record JANXBO010000043.1, on the reverse strand, counting down.
ACTGGCATCCGGTTGCTGCGGCTACGGGAAGGAAATGGAGCGTATAGAGGGCTGGGACTGGTCAGCCGTTGGCGCCGTTGTGTTAAAAGGGATTACTCTGGAACCCAGACTGGGACATCCACCCCATCGGGTCGCCGAAGTCGCCTCGGGAATGATCAACAGCATCGGTCTTCAGAATGTGGGGTTGGCAGGGTTAGTTCAACTCATCAATGAAGAGTTACATTGCCTTCCAGTTCCTCTTATCGCTAATGTCGCCGGTCGCACGGTGGAAGAGTATCAAAAGATTTGTGACGGTCTCAAAAAAGCACCCTCCCTGGCTGCCGTGGAACTCAACATTTCCTCCCCCAACATAAGGGGCGGGGGAATTGAGTTTGGTCGGGATCCCGAAATGGCAGCCCAGGTTGTCCAAGCCTGCAAAGAAGTCTGGACGAAACCCTTATGGGTCAAACTGTCTCCAGAACCGGACCGAATGGTCGCCATTGCTCAGGCGTGTGTGGAAGCCGGTGCTGACGCCTTGACCCTTTGCAACACTTTCCCGGCTCTGACTCTAAATTCCCAAAGTTTGTTCCCTCGCCCGATCCTCTCAATGGGCTTTGGTGGGCTTTCGGGTCCTGCCATTAAGCCCATCATTCTCAGAAAAGCCTTTCTTGTCTGCCGCTGGCTACGGGAACAATCCTTGAGAACCCCTGTCATCGGATCGGGTGGCGTCTGGACGGGACGCGATGTGTTGGAATACCTGGCTGTCGGCTGTCATTCTGTTCAACTGGGCACTGTCCTTTTTGCCGATCCGTTGGCGCCACAGCGCATCGCCCGAGAGTTGAAGGACTACATCAAAAAAGTCGTTGCTGCAACAGGTCAGGAACAATGGCTGAATGTTGAATCCTTTAGAGGTGTCGCGATGAAGGAGTTGTCCGAGTGTGTCGGAGGTCCGGTGGGCTGAAATTCTGACCATAGGCACCGAGATCCTCTTGGGCGATGTGTTGGATACCAACAGCCAATGGCTAAGCCGACGCCTGGTCCGGATGGGAGCGTCCGTTCGCCGCCATGTCACTGTCGGAGATGACGAGAGGGAGATTGTCACGGAAGTTCGTCACGCTCTCAGTCGCGCCCCCGACCTGCTGATCACCACGGGAGGTCTGGGACCAACCGACGATGACCGCACCCTTTCGGCAGTTGCCCAAGCCCTAAATGTTCCTCTGATCCTCAATGAAGAAGCCCTGAAGATGATCGCACAGCGTTATAAGGAACTCTTTGAATCCGGTGCGGTAGACTCGCCGGAAATGACACCATCCCGCACGAAAATGGCATATTTGCCCGCCGGTGGCGAACCCCTTCTTAACCAGGTCGGCACCGCTCCCGGTGTCTGGCTTGCAGTTGGCAAGACGACACTGGTCTGCTTGCCGGGGGTGCCCGCCGAACTGAAAGACATTTTCACCAACGCACTGCCGCCATTACTCAAAAGCGTCCTCGGGACCGGCTACTACTCGGAACGCCTCTACGAGGTCACCTGCAAGGACGAGTCGGTTCTCTCTTCCATTTTGAAAGAAGTCGCTTCCGCCCACCCTGATGTCTACCTTAAGTCAAAGGTGCGCCCCTTTGGAACCTCCGTGCGGATTCGCCTCTTCTTGTCCGCTTCAGGTGTCCGTCCCGAAGATGTGGAACAGTCTTTAAGGCAAACGGTGGACGATCTACTTGTTCAGTTGGAGCCGATGGGTATCCTGCTCATCCCAATACCGACGGATGACGAAGAATGACCACTCCCCTTTTGCCGGGCGCCCAACGGGTGCGCCTTCGCATTGCCATTAACCTGTTTGGCGCTGACCAGTGGTCCGTTTACGATAAGGAATTCGTTTCGCTATCCCTATGGGCTCTTCACGCCTTAGACTCTTTCAATCAGTATGTCCTTTACCTGCCCCCGATGGGTTTGCGGTCCCTTTATGCGCCTTTTGATTTGCCTGGTTGGGTCCTTCTGCCTTCCCGATTTCCGGCTGGTTGCAGCAAGGCTTCCCTTTGGCTCCAGCAGTTCTTCTTCATCCTCGCCGTCTCTTCTGTGGACCTTGATGTCCTTCATTTTGTTGACTTCCAAGGTCCCCTATCCTTGCTCCGCATCATCGGTCATAGAAGCCCGCCTGTTGTCCTTTCCTTTCTTGACAGGGAGTCCCCTCCGCGCCGATTTCCTCCCTTGAGCCCGCCCTTCTCCTTCGTCACCACCCTTTCCGAAAAAACCCGGCAAATAATGGTGGAAGATGCCGGCTGGGCTCCCGATCGGGTGCGGATACTACCGTGGACCGCACCCAAAGATGAGTCGGAGTTCCGGCTGATCGCTCGCACTTGGCTTGCCCTCTACCGCAGAGCCTTTGCAGAAGCCGTCGCTCGCTTTACAGGGTGGGATCAGACGCCTGCGGACCAAGACCACTAACAGGCGTCCACACCGACACCAGCACCTTTTTGCCGCGAGCCGAAAAGCAATAACCGGGCTGAGAAAGCGTCCCGATCTTTCGGCTATCCCCCATAATTAGAAAGAAACCAAAATCGTAAGAGAAGGCGGTGACCCGTGTGATGACCACCAGCAAAAACCTTCGCTTCATACACTTTTCAGATCTTCATCTGGGTGTCGAGACGCACGGCAAAAGGGATCCCGAAACGGGCGTCTCCTCTCAGATTCAGGACTTTCTCAACTGCCTGGACCATCTGGTAAAGACCGCTATTACGGAACAAGTAGATATGGTCCTTTTCGCCGGAGATGCCTTTCACAGTTTGCGACCAACTCCCTTGTGTGTCCGTGAGTTTCTGAAATGGTTACTGACTCTTGCGGACAACCAAATTCCTGTCGTTTTAATTGCCGGAAATCACGACTTGCCGCTAGCGAGAGGGGACGCCAGCCCTCTGGATCTAGTGGCGGTCCTCAAGAATCCTTTTCTTCACTTTCAGCGGCGCCCAGGCTGGATTAGCGTAACGACAAAGTCTGGGTCCGTGCCGATCTTTTGCCTACCTTACGTCAGCACGCACCAACTGCTCACCACCGAAGAGATTTTTAGTGCCCGAAAGGACCAAATCAGGTTGACGGCACAGGAGTTGCTGTCTCAGTTTTTAGAGACGAAAGCACGGCAACGGGATGTTTCGGATGGTCCTTCCATTCTTCTTGCCCATCTTTGGGTAGAAAATGCGGAACTGTCAGGTTCTGAAGAATTTCTATCCGAGACTACGGAGCCCGTCATCCCGTTGTCTCACCTGCAGAATCTCGGTTTCTGCTACGCCGCACTCGGTCACATTCATCGTTCCCAGGTTTTGGGAGATAAGGACAGACCAGTCGTCTATGCCGGCAGTCTCGCCCGGATCGCTTTTGATGAAGAGGATCAGGAGAAGGGCTTTTATTTGGTAGAACTGAAGGACGACAAAAACGGTTGGAAAACCACTTCCCTTCAATTTCTTCCTTCCCCCACCCGCAGGTTCGTCACGCTCAAATTTGATGTCCGCGAGCAAAAGAATCCAACCGAATTCGTTTTACGGGCTATTGAGTCGGGCACCCGTCTTGAAGGTGCTGTCGTTCGGGCGACCATCTTCGCCACCCAAGACCAGCAGAGGGGCTTGGATCGGGTGCGAATCCGCAACGCTCTGGAGAGCAAAGCCGATGTCGTCCAGTTCGTCCGTGTTGAGGTTCCCGACTATCAGGCTTTGTCCGGTCTTGACTCTGCCGAGTGGGAACGATGGACTCAGCAATCACCCCTTGAACTCCTCAATGAATGGCTGGACCGGACCAAGAAAGACCTGACCGAGGAAAAGCGGACCAAAATTATGGCTCTTGCCAAGAAACTGATGGAAGGTGGTGGCTAATGGTTCCTCTTCGTCTCAAGATGCGAAACTTCCTCAGTTACGGCAACAATCCGGTTGAGGTGGACTTGTCCCAGGTCCATATGGTTGCCATTGTAGGCAACAATGGTGCCGGTAAGTCGGCTCTTCTGGATGCCATCACTTGGGCTCTCTTTGGAACTGCCCGGTCCAATAATCCCCACCTGATTAGAAAAGGCGCAACTGAGATGGAGGTGACGCTGGAATTTGACGCTTATGGAGATGGCTATCGGGTTTACCGCCGACTAAACCAGGGAAGCAAGAAAATTCAAGCGACGGCGAGGCTTGAGGTAAGACACTTGGGGGCCTGGAAGATGGTCACATCCAAGGTTGATGCGGTGACCGACCAAATCAAACAAATTCTCCGGATGGACTATGATACCTTCACCAACACCATTTTCAGCCGGCAAGGTGAATCGGACCGATTTATGCGCCTCGGTCCCGCTCAGCGACGGGATCTCTTAGCAGAACTTTTGGGGCTGGGCACTTATGAAGACCTGCACACAAAAGCCAGGGATGAAACAAAGGCAAAGGACAACGCTTTGCAAGCGAACCGAAGCGAACAAGAGCAAATCCGAAAAGAAGTTGCTTCCCTTCCTGAATGGGAAAAAAAGAGATCGCACTTGGCGTCCCTACTGGAGCAAATTAAGAGGCGAATGGCAGACAATGAATCGCAACAAAAGGCGCTTTACGAGCAGAAAGCAAAAATTGAAGGAGCAAAAGAGGCGCTCGCACAAGCGACGAAGGAAATCCAGCGATTGGACGAGGACCGAAAGAATTCGGAAGAGCGGCTGGAAAAAGAAAAACAAACATTGGCGGAATGGGAATCTCTGTTGGCAAGAACGGAAGAGATTGAGCAGACCTACCAGTCCTATAAAGAACTGGATGCGCAGATCAGAAAGTTGCAGAAACTGCGCCAGCAATGGGACCGACTGACTGAGGAAAAGCACAGATTGGAGGCAGCCGTCGCAGAAGCACAATACACACTGAAGAGGCAAATTAGCATCCTTCAGGAAAGACTGGAAGGTATCAAGAGGCGCAAAGAAGAAATCCACAAAGAACTAAAGACCAAATCCGAACTGGAAGAGAAGCAACGACGCCTTATCACCGAAGTCAGCCAGATTGAGGTTTGGGAAGAAAAAAAACAGCAGGATCAGCAGTGGCAGGAAAAATGGAACCGCTGGGAAAGGGAAATTCAAACTCAGAGAGCAACGGCTCGCCAACACATTGCCAATCTTCAGCAACACATTAAACGGCTTGAAACGCGACTTTTAGAGAAACCATCAATCCAGGCACACCTGGAACAACTCCAGGCGGAAAATGAGAAGTTGAGCCGTTTAGAAGAACAAAGAAGAAGTCTTGATCAGGAAGCCAGAGACCTACGAGAAGAATTAAAACTTCTGGAGCAAAAGAAGCACGAGCGGTCACGACAGCAAGCAGAAATTGAGGAAAAAAGGAAACTTATGATGGTCCATCGGGAGGAACCTTACTGCCCCCTTTGCGAAAGCCCGTTGACTCCGGAAAAGGCGCAGGCACTCCTTGACCAGATGGGCAAAGAACTAGACAGAATCCGGCAGGACCTACTTCAAATTGAGCAAAAGCAGACTGACAACCGGAAGCGGCTTGAAAAGATCGGAGAGCAAATTCAACAGTTGGAGACTGAGTTGGGACGAAAACCGGAAGTCCTCCATTCCATCGGGGAACTGCAAGGGCAAATAAGAGCCCTGGATCAGGTTGAGAAGGAAAAATTGGAAGCCGAAGCTAGCCTGAAAAAAGAGCAGGAATTCCTGGCACAGATGGAAAAAACTTGGGAAGATCAGAAAAGACAGTTGCAACAAGAAAGAGAAGAAATCGGCTACGACCCCGACGCCCACAAGGCTCTCTTAAACAAAAAAGAGGAATTAGCCCGTGTTCAGGAGCAAATCCAGGTGTTGGAGCGCCGGCAACAGGAATTAGAACAGATAGAAGGAGAAGAACAAAAGGAGTTAGAGAAAGAAAAGAATCTTCTGGATTTCCTTCAATCAGGGAGATACGCTGAGGAAGAACGAAGAAGGCTTATTCAGATAGAAAAAGAACTCGCCCAATTGGGTTACGACCACCAAAAGCACACCCAAGCCGAACAGGCACGAGAACAGTTGCAATTTATTGTGGAGGAATTTAACCGATTAAAAGAAGCCAAAAAAAGAATTTCTGAAATTAAGCAAACCATTAATGATCTAAAACGATCCATAGAAGAATTGGTCCGCCGAAAGGAGGAGAAAGAAAAAAACATTGCTTCGTGGAAGCAAATCATCGCTACCGAGCCGACACTGGAAGAAAAAATCCAACAGTGTGATCAAGAAGCGGAAGCCTTGAGAAAGGAAAATGACGCAAAAAACCAGGAGATCGCAACAGTAGATTACACCATCCGATCCTTAAGGGAGAAACAAGAGAACTTGAGAAAATTAGAGGCTGCTGCAGCCATTCTGGAAGAGGACATTGCGAACTTGTCCATTCTGGAGGAAGCATTTAGCCGTGGCGGCATTCCCAAAATGGTCCTCAGTCAAGCGGTCCGGCATCTACAAGATGAGGTCAACCACTACCTTTCCCGGCTAACTAACGGACGGTTAACTTTATCCATCAACTTAACAACACCGACTGCCAAAGGAGACCAAAAGGAAACCGTTGCGATCGCTGTTCAGGACGACTTTAGCGAACGCCCTTACGAAAACTACAGTGGTGGGGAGCGCTTTCGCATTGACTTTGCCCTGAGGGTCGGTCTGGCAAGACTTTTGGCAGGGCGCTCCGGCGCCGCCCTAAGAACCCTAATTATTGACGAGGGCTTTGGCACACAGGATAAGGAAGGGTTGGAAGCGCTAACAGAAGTGCTTCGGGAAATCGGAAGAGATTTTGACCTGATTATGATCGTCACTCATCTCACTGACCTGCGGGACCGCTTTCCTGCTATGATTGAAGTCAGCAAAGGGACTGACGGAAGCCAGTGTAAACTGACGGTTCCCGATTTTGCAGGAGCGTAACGGCGGGAAGAAGAAGGAAGAGAAAGGAGATGGCGGCAGTGAAACGATGGTGGAAGGGGGCTTTGGTTGTCGCCCTGGGGTGCTTGTCCTTTGCGGCAATGCAGGGGAGGGAACAAAAGGGGACGAACCAGCACCTTCTGAACTATGTCCACAGACCCGATCCAGTAAAGTCCTGGTCAAAAAAGAGATCGGAGAATCTACCCAGTGGGGTTATCCTGCATAATGTGCAGTTGACTTCTCAAAGATGGAAAGGCATTGATTGGACCCACACCATTCTTGTTGCCCAGCCCCCTAAGGTTACTACGCAGACCGCCCTACTGGTTATTAGCGGCGGAAGAATCGGAAGCGAAGGAAATACCGAGTCTCGGCTAATTGCTGCTCAGTTTTCAGTCCTGACAGAGTCCATCGTCGGTGTCCTCTTGACCGTGCCCAATCAACCCCTGTTTGAGAACTTGACAGAGGACGACCTTCTCGCTTACACCTTTGTGCGGAGCCTAGAGACAGGGGACCCTGAGTGGGCTTGCCTTCTGCCGATGACGAAAAGTGCCGTTGCGGCAATGGACGTCGTTCAAGAGTTCTGTCAGAGGGAGTTAAGTGTGATAGTTAGTGATTTTATTGTTACAGGGGCTTCCAAGAGAGGTTGGACGACCTGGCTCACTGCTGTTGCCGACCCCAAAAGGGTTCGGGGAATCGTTCCAATGGTTTATGATAACCTGAATATACCCGCCCAGATGAAACATCAGAAAGAGGTTTTCGGCGGTTATAGTGAGCAAATTTCTGAATACGCACGAAGAGGGTTAACCGATCTGGCTCAGACCGAAAAAGCCAGACCTCTCGTGGAATTGATTGATCCCTATTACTACCGTGACCGACTGACGATGCCCAAGTTGATCATCAATGGGAC
>JANXBO010000042.1 GCA_025057575.1 Candidatus Caldisaccharidevorator malaysiensis | reverse complement strand
CCATCAGAAAGTGGTTAAGACCTTTCCTGTGATGACCAGTCAGGGGATTCCCCAGATTGACCTTGAGCAGTGGCGCCTTTCGGTCATTGGGTTGGTGGAAAATCCCCTTTTGTTGACCTATCAAGAGGTGCGGCAACTACCGGCTGGGGATCGGGTGTGTGACTTTCACTGCGTGACGGGTTGGACCCGACTGGGGGACACTTGGACGGGCATCTGGGTGAGAGACCTTTTGGCTCTGGCACGACCCCTTCCCCAAGCCGCCTTCCTTTTTATCACCTGCTGCGATGGTTACACCACTAACCTGGATCTTCCTGTGGTTCGGGAAGACGGAATGCTGGTCTGGTCCATCAACGGTCAGGATTTGACGATAGAGCACGGTTTCCCACTTCGCCTGTTAGTCCCCAGCCGATACGGTTGGAAGAGCGCCAAATGGGTCCATACCTTGGAACTGACCGAGCACGACCGACCCGGTTATTGGGAAGAGAGGGGCTACCATATGAGGGGTGACGTGTGGGCAGAGGAACGGTATGGCACCCTGCCACCCAGTCTGACCCGAAAGCGCTCTTAATGGTTTCCCCCCTTACTCACTCAAGCGGACCCAGCCCAAACGCATCATCCTTTTTACCGGCATCTGTGGAGGGTGTTGCCGAGGTGAGGGCTGGAATGAAGAAAATGCTGAAGATCCTGGTGTTCGTTACCCACCTTCTTTGGTGCACGCCCCTTCTGGCTCAACGGGACGTCTTGAGGGACTTGATGAGAGCCCTCAGGGAACCGAGACTCCTTGCTGATGTGCTCATTCGGACCGACTTGTTAGTCGTCGCCCCCGATGAGATGATCTTCAACCACTTTCGCTCCGCCCTCCCCTCCGGCGCTCGGACTCAGTTCTTTCCCTTGTCGGATGTGGAGTTTCGGTTCAGCGAACTCAACCAGTTCGCTGGCAGCATCGTCGTTTTGGTGGACCGGTCCCGAGGTCAGTTCCCCATTGAGCAGAGACAGTTGATTCCCTATGACTTAACTCTGATCCGGCGCCAGGACCTCATCATCGCTGGTGACGTGGATCGCATAGACCGGCAAGTCCGCTACCGACTGTTCGTTTCCGCCCCTTCTTTTCCGGGTCTGAAGAAGGGGATTGCCGACCTTCTGAACCGACGGATTAAAGAAGTAGAGGACATAAGGTTCAGCATTGCCCAGCCGGTCCGCCTGTCGGTCGTCGTCAGCAATGGGGGCAAAGAGGCTTTTGAGGCGTTTGCGCAATCGTCCACCGGTGACTTCATCTGGACGACCCCTGAAGACCTTTCCCGAGTTGAGGACCTTTTGGTCACTGAAACGGAGATTTACCTAATGCTCCCTCCCGTCCCCGACCGGCTCAAGCATCGGTGGGCTTTTGATCCGGCAAAATTGGCGCCCAATCAGAGTGTGGTTGCCCGACAGAGCAAAGGCGGTGACTTTTATCAGGTCCTTCTTTACAGTCCTTTCAAGCAGGCCCTCATCGGGCTGATGGAAAACTATGCCGATCCGGCATCGGTGCCTGAAGAGCCTCTGATCATCACCCACCCTGTGCTCGGTCCGGTCGGGAGGATGTTGGTCGTGCCGTTTGGGGACATTCCCCGCTACCGGGATCGGGTGGGGGACTTGGCGACTCAGGTCTTTCGGGTTCTGCAGGCGTCGGGACTGGTCAGCGAAGTCGTGATGGCGGACAAGCCCCCAGCCTACCTGCAGGACTTCACCTCCTTTCAGCAAGGAACGGTAGAAACAGACCTGGTCGTCACTCTCGGTCGGGATGCGGGAGCGGACCTGCTGATTTCCGGTCGCCTGGTCGGCTTTGAGCCGCTGACCATCTACCGGCACACCCTCAGCAGTAGCCCCAGCCCCGCCGCCGACCGACGGATCTGGACCGTCACCCGTTTTCGAGATGAAGAAGTGCGCGCCACATTGGAAGCCAGACTTTACGATGGTCAAACTGGTCGGGTCCTTTGGACCAAAACGACGGAAGGCATTGCCCGATCCTCTTTTCCGATGGGTTCCTTTAGATCAGAAGCCGTAGACCCCCCACCCCTGCAACCGGAGCGATCGGTGCCGACGGTCCGTGATCAACGACTCTATGCCACCGCGGTCACCGATGCCCTAATGAAACTCTCCAAAGCCATGCAGTGGGAGATTCTTTGGACGAAAGATGCGGTGCCCTATGCGGTCGTCTCTCCCGCTCCGGTCCCGCAGGTGGAAGGGATTGTGGGGAAAGTGGATGGTCCCTTCCTTTACCTGGACATTGGCGCCCAGCAGGGGCTGAAGGAAGGCGATGTCCTGCTGCTCTACCGCATCGTGGTGATTAAGACCGAGAGAAAGGTCGTCCGTTTGGAAGAGGAAGTCGGTCGGGCGGTCGTTGTGGACCTGTTTCCGGAGGCGTGCCGGATTTTGCTGGAGGCAACACCCAAAATCCCTCCTGAGGTCGGGATGAGAGCCCGCCTTCTCCCCAGAACGGTTAAGGTGAACCTTAAGGAACAACCCAAGGACGGCGCTGCGGGGAAGGAAGCAAAGAAGGAGGAAAAGGATCCTTCCAAAGCCAAGTGACTCGGTTTCCCCCGCCCCAAAGTGCAGAAGGAAAATGATCAGAGCCGCCTCTTGCTTATCGGTCGCTTTAGCAAAACCGTTTTTGATCGGGTCTCGTTCTTTTTTGCTTCTTCTGGTCGTCCTGCCCTTGATCCATTCCCATTCCTCCACTTGCTGGGCACAGGAACTGGTCATCAAGTTCCCGACCCAAGAAGGGACTCTGGGGCAGTTTCTGGAACAGGCGGGGCTCCAATCGGGGCATCGGTTTGTTGCCGTTGCCGCAGCCGATCAGAAAAGGGTCCGGCTGCCCTGGTCGGAGGTTTCCTTTAACCGCTTTCTGACTTACCTAAGACGGGTCCTTGCCCTTCGGGTTCTTTTGTCCGGCAAGACTTACTTTGTCGTTCCCCTGCTGACCCCTGAGGAACTCTGGCGCCGGTTAGCCACTTCCCCGCCATCCTTTCCGTCAGCCCTCCAGGGGCAATTGACGACTTCCTTTTTGACCCCTTGGGGCTGGCGGACCGAATCGTTCTCGGTTGCCTTCCACGCTTCTGATCGCCTCGTCGTCAAAGGACAACACTCTATTCTTTGGGGTGAAGGGGACTTTCTTAAGGTTTTCCGAGACCAACCACCCTTGTTGGAACCTTCCCCATCACCCCTTTACGACTGGTTGGATCCGACTTTCGGGGTCCAGGGAATTCCCGCTTTTGGCTACGGCTGGTCCCGATTGAAGGATTGGCAACCCACCGAGTCGGGGGCTGTCCTCCTCTACGGACAGCCCGTTTGGGTCCTCCAATTGACCAGGAAAGGGTCGCCCCCGACGGAAATTGTTAACACCTACTCAAAAGTTGCCCTTCCAGGGACCGTCCTCGCTTACTACAAAGACCTTCAGCCCGTCCCTTGGCGCATCCGATGCTATTTGGACATTGACCGCCTGACGGTCCTGCGAAGGGAAGTTTGGGATCCCAAAAATGTCCTCCTTCAGGTCCTTTCGGCCGTCCGCAAAAAGGATGGGGCAGAAGAGCCGATTCTTTATGAGTCAGAAGTTTTTGACTCGGTCGGCACCCGGATCGGTAAGGTCCGATGGGAGACGGTTAGGGAGTCTGCTGATGAATTGACCCCGCCGACGATACCCGCCCACACTCTTCGCGATGACGATCCCGCCTTGGGAACCCTGCGCATCGGTCAGAGAGCCTGGGCGGAGAGGGACGATCGCACCGCTGCCATTGCCGCTGCTGAAAGAGCGGCGGCGTTATCCTCCCATCCTTGGGTCTGCCTTCAGTCCGCTCGGCTGCTCCATCAATTGGGGGAATGGGAGAAGGCTTGGAAGATTCTGAGGGAGGGGGACCCGTCCGTTTTTGACCTTCCCGTTGCCCTAAGCCTCGCTGCCTCTTTGGCGCTTTCCCTTGGAAGAGAAGAGGAACTGATCCCGATCGTCACCGACCGGTTTGATCAGCATCCTGCCCACGCCGGATCAGCCCTCGCCCGACTGACGGCTTCCCTCGCTTGGAAAAGAGGTGAGTTTCCCTCCCGATCCAGCGAATGGTATCAGCGAACGATCCTGACCGCTTCCCAAAAACCAGACCGAACGCAAGAAGAGGAGGCATTGATGTTTCAGGCGGCTCAAAGCCTTGCCGTCCTGGAATGGTCCCGAGATGCCCTGCCGACGGTCAAGAAATGGGTCTTGCGTGCGGATCCGATTTGGGAACCCATCCGCAGAACCCTTCTCATCTGGTGCGCCCTTGATGAGGGAAATGGGGCAGAAGCACGAGAGCAGTGGCGATCTTTAAGTGAGCGCTGTCCGGATGCCCTTGCCGTCCGCCTTTTCGTCGCCGAACTGGCAGAGGCGTATGGTCTGGAAAGAGAGGCGGACGCTGAATATCGTTTCCTGTCCGAAGCCTTGCCCCTTTCGGAGGAAGGCAAAAGGGCTCAGTGGCATCGTTTGCGGAGGCTTATTGAGGAAGGGAAAGGGGACGATGCCGTCCATTACTTCCTTGAGGCTCTCTCCAGCCTGAGAGGCGAGCAGACCCGGTCGGCTTTTGCGGGCGAATTTCGGAACTTGGCAACTTTAAGCCTTCGCCACAACCTGATCGCTCAGACAGCGGATGCCTTTTTACGAAGCCGCCGTTACCACCCCAACAGCCTTTGGCTGACGGACTTAATGGCTCAGTTCAGTGTCAGCGAGGGACAACGGAAGGAAGCCTTGGACATTTTGGATGTCCCGTTGACGGAAAAGAACCCTTTCTGGGCGATGCGATGGAGCCAAGAGGCGTTGGCGGTCGGCGAACTGAGCCTCTTAGACAAGAGGCTGGCGTCGTGGCGGCAGCGGTTTAAGGCTCAGCCGTTCTTCTCTCTCCTGTTCGCCCAGATGCCGATTCTGCGATTGTCTCAAGAGAGCCATCCCGCCGTCCTTCGGCAATTGGTGCGGGATGCTGCCCTGCGGGTTCAGGAACTGAAAAAGACCGGAACTCTCTCTTCCCTTGAAGAGGCGATCATTGAAGGGCTGACCCTTCTCAATAACCCCGCCAACTGGCTAGACAAGCCCAGTGAAGTCAAAGGTCGGCTGGAGCGCCTCGTTCACTGGGCAGGGGACGATGCCCTTTTGGTCCGCAACATCGCCCGTCAGGCTCTCGTCGCTTTCCACGGTTTCCATTTGGAATTGCCCCGATTCCTCGCGTTAGTGGACTCGGGCTTGAAAGCCTGTCACGACGAGACTTCGCAGATCGTCCTCGCCCAGAACGCCCTTCAGGTCCTTGTCCAGAGAGGTCAGTGGGATAGCCTTTGGTCCCGGATTGCCGACTGGCTGTCCGGTCCAAGAAGTGACCTCTTTCGTCGGAGTTTGTTGACTGCCTGGAGGGTGGTGGTGACTCCTTTTTCCGCTAATGACAAGGTTCGGGAGGGATTTTTGAAAATTTTGGACAGTCTCCCCGACGAGATTCCCTTTTTGGTTTTGAAAGCGGAAGCCTATGAGGCACTGGGTGCCAGCGACACTGCCCGTCGGATTTACGAAGACGCCGCCAGAAAAAAACCGCCGGACTGGTTTTGGACCGTTTACGGGGAGGCTTTGTTGAGAGCGAAACGATATGAAGGAGCCGAAAGTGCTTTTTTGAAAGCCCTTGAAAGAGCCCCCGACTTGGAACGAGCCGTCTTTTGGATTCAGGCAGTTCTCGGTCAGGAAAAGAGACCCGACCCGTCCCTCGTGCGCCGGCTGATCGCTCATCTGGGCTGGCAGTGGGTGCTCCTGACGGCGATGGCACCGTCTGAGCGCCTCGAAAGGGCATTCACCATCCTTCGGATCGCCGAACGGTTCGCCACCTTTGACCCGACGATTGATCCCCGTCGCCTCTTCGGTCTACGGCTTCAGGCAGCGGAGGCTGCCCTGAGAGCAGGCGCCATTGACTATGCCCAAAAATGGGTCACCCTTTTTCTTCAACTGGAAGCACCACCAGAATTCCAACAACAAGCCTTGGAACTTTCCCGAAAGATTGGTCCCTAAAAAACAAAAAAGTCGTCTAATTCAGTGGACTTTCCATGGGTAAAATTGGCAGGGTGTGCAAAAAGATGGCTTGGAGGCAAACGATTGTTGGTATTTTGGTCCTAACGGCGGTTTGGATGGGAACCGGTGAGAATGTCAGCAAGGTCGCAACGGCCTTGGAGCAACATTTGCGCGCCCTGATTGTCAACCCGTCCTCAAAGAACGGGGTCCAATTGGAGATCCTTACCCGCTCCCCTGCCGATGCCGATCAGGGTCGCTTTCAACTCATCAGCATCTCTTCTGCCCCCGCTCAGATCAAAGGGGTTTTCTTAAGAGAGTTTCGGGGGCGTGTCGTGGACGCTGTCATTGATGTTCCCGCTCTCCTTCAAAGGGGGAAACTGCGGACCCTTCGTGCCCAAGAGTCGGTCGTGGATGGAATCTTGGACGGCGAGGCTTTGGAAAAAATGTTCGCCCTGGGAAAGTCCACCAAACCGATGAAGATCAAGGTAGAAGTCCTGGACGGGGTCGTTAAGTTGACGGGCGTCCTCACCCTGATCGGCATCAACAACCCTTTTGAAGCCCTCTGTCGGGTTGTCCCCAGCCCCGAAGGACTGAATGTGATTATTGACGAACTGAGGGTTAACGGCATACCGGCACCCGCCATCATCCGTTCCCGATTGGAAAAGAAAATTAACCCCGTCGTCAACAGGGATGAAATCCCCTTTAGCCCCGAGTTTCGGTCTATCCGGTTTAAGGACGGGTTGATTTATGTCTCCAGCAAACGGGACGAAAACCCCCGTCGCTAAATCTCATCCTGAAACCAAGAGGGATGCGATGGACGAGGAGAAAAAAGAGGCAACGGACGATGTAACCCCATCAACTTCGGAAAGCCGAGAAGAGGGGACTGAAGAAGCCCCGCTTTCAGAGGCAATTGCCGAAAAGGCTGCGGCGCCGCCACCACTTAACCGATGGCGATCAGCCTTTTTCGTCTGTTTGGTTCTGTTGGTTGCCGCTGTGGTCGCCCTCTTGTCCCTCTCTTTTGAACGGTTCCGACTGTCCCAAGAGTTGGAACAGATCCAAGAAAACTATCGGCAGGCACGCGGAGCCTTGACAGCAGCCGCAAAGGTCTTTCTGACGCGAGCCGATACGGAACTGGGCTACGCCAGCGTGGACTTAGAAGCCGCCAGCCGCCACCAACTTCAGTTTCACTTAGAGGAAGCGGAACGGTGGCTTCGGGAAGCAGCGCCTCTTCTGTCTCCCGTCGGTCAGGCGCAGATTGACCGATTGATCAAAGCCCTTCGGGATCTGCCGGCTCAGGCGATGGACGATACCCGCATCGCCCGTCAAAACTTAGCAAAAATCCGAGACGATCTGGCTGCCGTCGCAACGCAGGAAACTTCTTTTTAATGGCAGGGGCTATCTTCGGTGAAACTGAAAGCCATCAAACTTTTCGGCTTTAAAAGTTTTTCCCGAAAAACGGAATTAATCTTGCCATCCGGCATCACCGCCATCGTCGGACCCAACGGTGCCGGCAAGTCCAACCTTGTTGATGCCCTCCTCTGGGTCCTGGGCGAGCATCGTCCTCGCCTCCTTCGCTCCCCGTCCGCTTCCGAACTTTTGTATTCGGGCAATGGGAGGACCAAGCCGGCGAGCCTTGCGGAAGTCTCCCTTTCTTTGGAACTGGATGGCGCCCACCTCTCCCCGGATTCTCCCTTAAAGGACCTCTCCGAACTCTTGATCGCCCGCCGACTCCATCGTTCGGGCGAGAGCCATTACTTCGTCAATCAAATCCCCTTCCGTCACCGTGATGTGCGGGACCTTCTGCTGGAACTGGGTCTTTCTTCTGACAGTTACGCTCTGGTCAGTCAGTATGAGGTGGACCGGCTGGTCCGCACTGATCCCTTGGAGCGCCGCGCCATCTTGGAGCAAGCCGCTGGTATCGCTCGCTTCCGACTCCGACGACAGGAAATCCTTGACAAAATGGAAAAGACCGAGCGCAACCTGGTCCGCCTGAGAGACCTGCTCAGAGAATTGGAGACTCAATGGCTCTCCCTCTCGGAAGAGATGGAGCGGGCAAAAAAGTATCAAGAACTTTACGAACGGCTGCGCTGGCTCCAAATTGCCCTCCTCGGTTGGGAGCACTCGGTCCGCCTCAAACGCCTCCATCGCCTTCAGGACGAATGGGAGGAACTCCAACACCACATCGCGGCCGATCAGCAAAAACTCAATGAACTATCAAGCCAGTCCCAAACATTGGACCACTTTCTGGAAGAACTGGAAGAGCGCCGGGTGAGCCTTCAAAAGGACTTGACCGCTGTCCGCGATCAACAAAAGGAACTGGAAAGTCTCCAGGCGCGCCTGGAGGACCGCTTGGCTTATTTGGAGCAATGGACGAAACAGACCCGCCAGCAGTTAACCGCTTATCAGGAGAAAAAGGAGGTTCTTGAGGGGGAGAAGGTTCAGACCGATCAAGCGCTTGACGATCTGGTGCAAAGGTGTCAGGTGTTGAAGGCAGACACCGATGCCCTCATCCGTCAGGTTGAAGAAGCGACCCGCACCCTGCACGAATTGGACGAATCGGAGAAACGGGCGACGGAACGGCACTTTGAAGCGGAACGAGCCCTCTCGGAAGCCCTCTCCCAGTTGCGATCCTGCCAGCCCCTTAAAAAAGCCCTCACCGACAGGCAGACGGAATTGGAGAAGGAGGAACAGGAGGTCACCCGTCGCCTTCAGGAGATCAAGGAGGCATACGATCGCCTTCTCCACGACCGGCAGCAAACACTTGACACCATCGCGTCCCTTTCCCAGCAGCGAAGCGAACGGGACCGGCAGATTCGTGAAGTGTCCCGCGAACACGATACATTGGAGCAGGAACTCTTGAGTTTGGAAAGAGAGATTCTGACCCTGAAAGGTCGCTACGAAGCCCTGGCTCAGGACGGGACAAAAGAAGCAGAGGAAAAGGGACTGGAATCAAGTCATCCGATGGAGTTCCTTGCTTCCGTTCGCCAGGTCCTTGGTGATCAACCCGTCCGGCTGGTCCGCGACTTCCTCAGCGTTGATCCTCAATGGGAAAAGGCGCTGGAAAGTTTTTTGGGAGACTGCCTCGGCTATCTCGTCGTGGAAACCTGGGATCAGGGTCTGGCAGCCGCCCAATTCCTTTCCCAGCAAAGGACCGGACCTGTTGGAATCATCGTTCTGCAAGCGTCTCAGGACATCTCTTTGGACGAACCGATGATTCCCGATCAGCCAGACAGCCTCTGGGCACAGATCATTATCTCAGACCCGAGGCTGGAACGCATCCTCAAAAAATGGTTCGGTCCCGCCATCATTACGGACCTGCCGGTCTCCCTGCCTCCATTTGCCTCTCGACAAACACTCGTAACCCCAGCAGGGCAGACGATCGTCCCTTGGGGGCTGATCCGAGTTCCTGGTCAACGGGCGACCAGTTTTCTGGAAAAAGCCCGCATTCAGGAGGAACTGAGTAAGCGCCGAGAGGAACTGGAACGCAGACAAGCGGACCTGCTGGCACGACGGGAACAAGTCGCCGCTGACCACCAGCATCTCAGCCTTCTTTTAAACCAATTGGATGAGGAACTGAGATTAGAAAACCAAAAGTTACTGACGATTGCGCAAAAAATGGAAGCCCTAACCGAGCAAGAGCGATCCTTAAAGGAGCAGTGGCAGCGGATCAAAGGAGAGCAAGTCCGACTGGAAGCAGACCTTTCCCAATTGGACCAATGGATCGCACAGGAAGAAGCAACCATCCGGGAACGGGAGCAAGTCGCCCGTCAGCAAAGCGAAGAGGCAGCGCGGCTTCGGGCGATCCAAGAGGAGACTCAGAAAAAAATCCACTCCCTAACCTCCCAAATAGAAGCCCTTCAGCAACAGACCAATCTTGCAGAAGCCGAAAAAGTTCGCCTGACGGAACAGTCCCGATTCCTTGCCCAATCCCTCTCAGAAATAGACGCCCAAATCCGCCAGTTAACTCAGGCAAAAGAAGACCGGCAGAAGGAGACTTTGCAAGTGCGTCAGTCCCTCGCCGAACTAAGAGAGCGACTGACAGCCCAACGGCGGGAAAGGGAAAAGCAAGAGCGCCAACTCTCGGAACTGATTGCCGAAAGAGATCAGACCGTGCAACGGATGCGGCAACTGACCGAAGAGAGGGAACGCCTGCGAACGACCTTGGAAGAGAAAAAAGAAGAAGCCCACCGGCTGGAATTGAAACTCTCCCAAACCCAATCGGAAATGGCTGAGATTGAAAGAAGATTGACCGAGGGGTATCAGACAACGGTAGCACACGCCCACGCCGCTGCCGATCAATTGGACCAGAAGCAAACAGCCTTGTCGGAACTGGAGTCGGTTAAGGCGCAAATGGAGCAGATGGGTCCTGTTTCGCTGTCTGTCCTGGAGGAAGGAAGACGGCTGCAAGAGAGGATCGAGTTCTTGAGGTCCCAAGTGGACGATTTAGAAAAGACAATCGCTCTGTTGCAGGAAAACCTTCAAAAGGTGGAAGAAGGCTTTGCCGAAGAGTTTCGCCAGACGCTAAACGCCGTTAGCGAAGAATTCAACCAGATCCTGACCCGATTCTGGTCCGATGGGAGCGGCGGGCTGCGGCTCACCGAGGGACCCTCCCTTGCCGAAAGCGGAGTGGAAGTTTACCTGCGCATCCCTGGCAAACCCGAAAGAGAATTGATGGCTCTCTCGGGGGGAGAAAAAGCCATTGTCGGTATCTGCCTTTTATTTGCCCTAATGAGTGTCTGTCCCGTTCCTTTTGCCGTTTTGGACGAAGTGGACGCCCCCCTGGACGATCAGAACACCGACCATTTCTGTAGCCTTTTAAACGACTTTGCCGAGACGACTCAATTTTTAGTCGTCACCCACAACGCTATAACGGTCCAGGCGGCGGACCATCTTTACGGCGTCACCTTGAGGGAAGACGGCTCTTCCCAGGTCCTCTCCCTCTCTTTAAAAGAAGCCCTTCAATGGGCACGGGAACCGTAGGCGGAAGACCTTGAAAGCCTTTCTGGGCAGACTGATTTTCAATACGTTGGCTCTTTATGCCCTATCAGGTCTTTTGGGCGATGACTTTCGCCTCTCGGGATTCAGCGGTGCCATCTTTTTCGTCCTTGTCTTCTCCCTTGCCCACTCCTTCGTCCGCCCCGCCCTCTTTCTCTTCAAGATCGTCACCTTCCCCGTCCACTGGCTCACCTTAGGTCTCTCCAGTCTAATCGTCAGTCTTCTGCTCAATGCTCTGGTCCTTCTCTTCCTGTGTCAACTCCACCTCATCCCTGGCGTTCACCTCTCGGGGTTTGGTGCCGCCCTCAAAGCCACCCTCCTCTTGACAATCGCCAACACCATCGCAACAATCCTCTTCGGAACCGGGCAGAGGTAGAAAAGGAACGATAACAACCGTATACTATGCAGACCATAACCTATTAGGTATCTGAATGGACTAAGGATCGCTGGAAAACGATTTGCTTCTAACCATATGCTGGAGGTGAGCCCAGTGCGATACTATAACAAAGACGACGCTGCTGACAGAGAGTGGGCGAGCCGGGTGTATCATAGTGCCTTAGAAGTCGTCAATCGCGTTTGTCGTCGGTCCGCAAAGCCCGTTCCGGTTGATACGCTCTATGACTATTTCCGCAGTGCCCATCCTGAATTGTGCAACGATGCCATAGTGGATCCTAACCTACCCCATCAGCCTAAATGGAAACATCTCCTCCGTTCTGCTGTCGAGCGTCTCAAAAGAGATGGTGTTATCAGACGGGTTTCGGGAGGCTGGATCGCTGCTGACTGAGCCTCTGACTATCATAGGTGCCGGTGTTCACGAATGGATAATGACCGGCAAGAATTACCCATCTCGTTCTTCCTTATTACATCAATAGAAAAGTCACAACAATAAAGTGGGAGGTCACAAAGATGCCCCGGGAAAAGTGTGCCATTACGACTTGCAACCGAGAAGAAGACGTTCGCAATATGTATTGGTGCCCCAACTGTAAACTCTGGCTCTGCTCCCAACACGCCCGATTTGACTTCTGGCGCAGCAAACGCTACTGCCCCAGTTGCGATAAGGAGATACCGAAGAAGTGACCTTCACCCACTGCTTGGGATAGAGAGTGACGATCCCGAGGGCGGTGATGACCCCAGCCGTTTTTCTGCGCTATGTCGTCCAGCCTGTCGCTGGCACAAAGCAACAAGGATACCGGCACCAGCATTACCGACTTGTCGGTGGACTCAGTGAACGGGTTCAGCACTGTTCCGTCAAACTCTTTAAGGATTCGACAGTGGATGATGGCTGGATAGGAGACAGGCGTTCGGTAAGTCAAGACGAGAAGAAAGGGGCGACTGTCCGTGAACAATTGCCGCTCACGGTCGGACCAAGGCTTTACCCTTATTGAACTTCTGGTGGTAATCGCCATCATCGCTATTCTCGCGGCGATCCTCTTTCCCGTCTTCAGCCAGGCAAGGGAAAAGGCGCGCCAGGCTCAGTGCCTAAGTCACTATCGGCAACTGGGCACAGGGATCGGAATGTATGTCCAGGATTACGACGAACGGATGCCCAAGCAGCGATGCTGGGGCTGCGGGGGCGGACCCGGTGCCGACGACCCATTGTTCTCTCCCCACGCCCAAATTGAGCCCTATGTCCGAAATGTCCAGGTCTACGACTGCCCGTCGGGGACCATCAGCGATGTCATAGACGACCCCGCCCACCGTGTCGGCAGAATTCGTGATCCTCTCACCCGCGCCCTTGGCGGTAAGGGGCGGGCAGTCCCTCGGTCCTGGGTCGGTTCCTGGATTGATGGCGGGTTCAATTACAAGGTGGTCGGCTATTGGACTTACTTGCCAAACGGCTGGGGCGGAGAGAATCCCGGGCACCCTCTTGCCAGTTTTGCCACCCCCGCAGAAACTCTTATCTACGCCGACTCGGTGATGTTCAACGCCTGTGGGATGCAGGTAATCTTCGCTAACGGCTGTGCCTCCGGCTGCGTTCAAGGGCAAAGGAGCGCAGCCAATACCCGCCATCTCGCCGGCAGCCTGATTGTCTTCGCCGATGGGCACGCCAAGTGGCTTCACTACCGGACCATCGCCAACGATTGTGGCAAAATGTGGCACTTCCGACGGGACGCCGATCATCTGACCTTTCTGTCTGTGTGGGGAGGGACCTTGCCGTGACGGCAACAGGTAACCGCTCGGGTCTTCCGTTGTGGACCGTTGTGGTTGTCATCATCGTTGCTGTCGTGGTGCTGGGGGCTCTCTTGTGGCGAACCCGAGGCAGTTCCGCTCCCCCACAAGTGCCCCAGGAAGTCCTGGAAAAGTTAAAGGGGCAACCGGTTGCACCCGTCCCCGGGCGCCCGTCCCGCCCACCATCTCGGTAAGAAACCAAATACCCAATAGACAGGGCGCTGACAGAGCGACAGAGTGCCATCCGTCGGCTGTTTTCATCCAAAACAGTCTTGCCCTTTACTTGCCACCGCAGTCCGAAGAGGGAGAGAGACTCTCCCGATGAGCCCCGTATCTTTGCCTCCACAGGAGCGTGACTGACTTAACGACATCACTGTCTTTTTGGAGTCACACTGCCATCGGGTCACAATACCATTAGAGCAAGTATCGTCCGGTGGACTTGAAGGGGCAAATTCAGGGGTGCCGTGGGACGGTCGCTGCGGCAGCACGACTGGAACAAACGGGACGCAACTTTAATGAAGATGCCGATCGTCAGTCTTTTCAAGAAGCCCGAGCCGCTGACCAGAAACTGAAACAAATGTCCTTCTTTGGGCATTAGGCTGACTATAGAATGCAATGATGAGTGGGCAGGACGATGGGAAAAAGGAACGGGCACTGGCGACAGAAGAACTTCTCTTAACCCCCTCCCATTCGCCTTCACCATTCCCCCTCCGTGCCTTGATTTTAGGCGGATTGTTGGTAACGGTGAACTGTTATTGGATGATGATTGCGGAATATCGGTGGTATTTTGTTCTCTCCCTCAATCCCCTATTCGTGACACCTGTGGTGTTCCTTGTTGGATTAACGATCCTCAATCTTCTTCTTCGCCGGATAATTCCTCAGTGGTCCTTTTCCGCTTATGAACTGCTCATCATCTATATTATGCTGGTCCTTTCGTGCACGATCGCCACCCACGACTTCCTCATTAATCTGTTTGGCATTGTCGGCTGGCCTTACTGGTTCGCCACAGCCCACAACCGGTGGGAGGATATAATGTTCCCCCACCTGCCAAATCATCTTCTTATCAATGACAAAGATGCACTCAGCGGCTTCTTTCAGGGCGGCAAAGCCCTTTCGTTTGCATATTTGCGTTCCTGGATAGGACCATTAGGATGGTGGTTCCTTTTCGTCTCGGTCACTTATTTGGTCTTGTTCTGTTTGACTTTGCTGTGTTACAAACCCTGGGTGGAACAGAGTCGCCTCTCCTTTCCTGTCGTTCGCTTGCCACAAGAGGTTTTGTCTTCACCTAAAAGTTTTTTTGTCTCCCGTCTGTTGTGGCTGGGGTTCTTTCTCTCTTCCTTCGGAGACTTGTGGAATGGCTTGAGCCAGATTTACCCGTCCATTCCTTCCTTTCGGCTGCGGGCAAGATTCCATTCTTTTCCTGATCTTCCCTGGTCCTATCTTAGTGGGATCACCACTTCTCTCTATCCTTTTGCTATCGGGCTGAGTTACTTCGTCCAATTAGACGTGCTGCTCAGCTGCTGGTTTTTCTATCTTTTGGCAAGGTTCCAGCCCATTTTGGGTTGGTGGGTGGGTTGGACGAACATCCCTGGGTTCCCATTTCTTACGGAGCAGGGGATTGGCGGTTGGATGGGGTATGGCGTGTTGCTCGTTTACAGTCTTTTCCGGCGCCACCAGAGAGCCTGGCAGGATGCGCTGCCGACGGGTTGCTCTAACAACCTAGGGGTTGGTCTCTCCCTGAGCCTGGGTCTGGCGTCCCTCGTCCTTTTCTGGTGGAAGTCGGGAGGAGGTCTGCTCTGGTCAGCCATTTTTGTCATTAGTTATTTTCTGGTATCCATCGCCATAACCAGGGTTCGCGCGGAGGCAGGAGGTCAACACACGGTCTGGGAACCGGAGCCAATGAGGATCGTGCGGTTAGTCAACAGCCAGCGGCTTGGTTCCAAAACTCTTGTCGTCGCCGCCTTAAGCCACTGGTTCTGGAGGCTCAACCGATCCCATTTTATGCCCAGTTTGTTAGAAGCCTTTCGCCTTGGACGTTTCTTTAACGGTTCCCCTTCCCTACTGACCCTACCTTCCTTCTTAAGCATCGCCATTGCCCTCCCTACGACAGCGGCTGCCATTTTGCATATAAGTTACCGAGAGGGGGCATTGACAAAATGTATCGGTTTTCCCAGATGGTGCGGTTCTGAGGCTTTTCACCTATTTTTGCACGATGCCCTGACCAATGGTTGGTCTTTTGATGCGCGCAGGTGGTTGGCTGTCAGCGCGGGGATTCTTTCGGTAAGCCTTTTTTCTGCCCTGTCCCAGCGGTTACCCTGGTTTCCTTTTAGTCCTTTAGGTTACTGCATCGGGATCAGCACGCCGGGACTGATATGGCTGTGGTTCCCTATTATGATCACCTGGGCAGCCAAAGGGCTGATCCTTCGGTATGGTGGCAACCGCCTTTATCACCAACTTCAGCCATTCTTTTTCGGACTCATCTTGGGTGATTACACTGCTGGTGCTCTTTGGTCCCTGGCGGGAGCCCTCTGGCGGCTCCCGAACGCTTATCAGATTTTCCATTAAGAAGTCATCAATTGGCCATCGGCTGGCTTGCCCAGCAGAGAGCGGTCATCTCATTGGGCGCCTTAGAGGCAACTGCCTTGTGGCGAACCCGAGGCAGTTTTGGTCCCCTGCAGGGTCCCCAGGAAGTCTTGCAAAAGTTGAAGGGGGCGCCGACGAAACCCGTCCCCGGCAGACCCTTTCGCGCCCTAACGATGAGCACCCTTGAGAAAACCGTGGACCGGTGAAGGATTAGTCTGGAAATCGGTCTTCTTAGGGTATAATAAGGAAAAGACCGGCAAAGGGAGAGGCGTCAGCGATGAAAAAGGGCGGACAAGGATTTACCCTGATTGAACTTCTGGTCGTCATTGCGATCATTGCCATCTTGGCGGGCATCCTCTTCCCTGTCTTCAGTAAAGCCAGAGAGAAAGCCCGCCAGGCAAACTGCGCCAGCAACCTCCGCCAGCAAGCCAGTTCCGTTCTCCAATATGTTCAGGATTACGATGAAGCCTTTCCGATGAGCGTCTATCTGTCCTTCAACCCTTCTTTCCAGCCCTGCGCCCTGACGATGTTAGCCGCCATTGAGCCCTATGTGAGGAACCGCCAGATTTACCAATGCCCGTCCGAACCCCGAGCCTTGCACTTAGACCAAGCCTTTCGCAGCCTCGGCTTGCCCGGCGGCGAATGTGGCGCTTTTGAATTTGGTTCCTATATGTTCAACTTCGCCGTTTTTGAAGACGGGTCCGTTCCGCCCCTCCTCGTTGCAGTGCCCCCCATCCGCCTGACGGAAATCCAGTTTCCCGTAGAAACAGGGATGAACTACGACGGCAACCTGACCGCACCGTCCGCCTGCAACTTCAGCCTCTTTGACTCCCCCGTCATCGGTCGGCATTCGGAAATGGCAAATGTGAACTATGTGGACGGGCACACTAAGGTGGTCAAAGTCCGACTGTCCGGCTGTGTCGGTCTGAACATCAACGGCAACCCCGTTGAGCAGTGGTGTGTTTCCCAAGATGGTCCCTACCGGCGCAGCTGCGGCAGTCCCCAACCGGCAGCCTGCTACGACGAAATATGGGGAATTGCCGAGCAAGATGCCGCCGGCTGGTGCGCTCGGGCACTCCGGTAAGCACGGGAACCGTCGCCTAACTTTGTTTCCTTGCCGGTCTAAGAGGACGTTTCTTTGGAATTCCCGCCCGCCTCGGATAGCGTCTGTCCGTTGCCCCCTCTTTGACCACTACCGCTAATGTCCGGCGCCTGTCCGTCAAGGGCAACGCATACTCCAGCAAGCGTTCCAACCGACCTCCTAAAAGCGATGCCAGCCCCTTCATCAGCTCCGACTCCTTGACCAATGTCGGACCCCCATAGATCGCCACTCGTCCTCCCACCACAACAAACGGAACCGTGCACTCCAAAGTCACTGCCACAGGACCAAATGCCCTGCTGACGGCTATGTCATAACACTCCCGATGCGCTTCCGACCTTGCCGCCGTCTCCGCCCGCTCCCACAAAACACGGACATTTTTCAACCCTAAGTGATGCACCACAAGGTTGAGAAACTCAACTTTCTTTTTCCTTGCCTCGCAAAGGGTGACAGCAATTTCGTTTTTCATAATTGCAATCGGCAGACCGGGAAAACCCGCTCCACTTCCCACATCTATTAAACTTCCTCTCTCACCGATTATCCCGAACGCCACTGGTGCTAACGAGTCCAAAAAATGGAAAAGAGTGATCTCGTCTGGTTGGCGCAGGCTCGTTAAACTCAACCTTTTGGCGCCTTCCATTAAAAGATCGCAAAATTGGGCAAACAATCCAATTTGTCTGTCACTCAGAGGAACCTTCCATTTATCCAATCCGTCTCGCAAAAGAGCAATGGCAGGATTCATCCCTACCTCCAATAACGAATCGGCCAACCCTTTTCCCTTGCCAAGCGCAGCAACGCTTTATCAGGGTTAACGGCACAGGGATGACCGGTGGACGCCAACATCTGTTGATCGCTGATGCTGTCGCCATAGGCGTAGCACTGACGAAGAACCCAACCTCTTTCGGCAGCGAGTTGTTGCATCCTTCGTGCTTTTTCCTCCCCCACCACAGGCTTACCCTCTACCCTGCCGGTCAACACACCCCCCTTTACTTCCAGGCGAGTGGCAATCAGATCCGCCGTCAACCATTGGGCAAGAGGTCGGACGACAAAGTCCAGTCCACCCGTCACCAGAACGATAGAGTGCCCTTGATCCTGATGCCAACGCAATGTTTTCAGCCCGTCAACAACCACTCTCCGGCGCAACGTTTCTTCAAAATGCTCCTCGTGCCAGGCAGACACCTCATCCCAGCGCAACCCACGGTAACTCTCAAAAAAGAGATGAACGAAGGCTTCCCGGTCTTTTCTCTCCGCCAAGTAAAGCGCGGGAGCCCTCAACAGCAAACGCGCCAACCACGACAACCGTTGGACAGAAGAAAGCCGGCTCGTCTGATACCAGACCAACGGGTCCACGACCGTGGTCCTCGTCAAAGTCCCGTCACAATCAAAGAAAGCCGCTATCATCCATAAGTCCCTCTTCTGATTTTAATAGATTTCTTACAGAACTTATCAAAAATGGACTTTCTGCATAATATATCCTAAAAACCGAAGGCGATGCGCTACCGAGCGGACATTAATGACCATTTTGTGATCACCAAGTAGGTGATGCTCTTATGGCGACCAACCTGATCCCCAAAGCCTGGAGATGGGTTTACCGATACCACCGTAAACGAAAACATTTGATCATCGGTCTGATCTCGGGCACATCCGCCGACGGTGTAGATGCTGCTTTGGTTCAGGTCGCTGGTCCGAAACCCGACCAACTTTCCGTCATCTCTTATTTGACAGTCCCTTATCCCAAAAAGATGAGGCAAGAGGTTCTCCGTTGTTTTAGCAATGGTGATGTTGAGACAGTGACTCGCTTAAATTTTACTCTTGGGCATTTATTTGCCGACGCGGCGATGCAAATCATACAGTCATCAAAATATCGCTCTGATCAGGTGGACCTGATCGGCAGCCACGGTCAAACGATTCGCCACCTACCACCCACTTACCACAAAAGTAAAAAGACACCTCTCCAAAATACGGGCGCCACCCTGCAAATTGGTGACCCTGCCGTTATCGCCGTGCGCACCGGTATTCCTGTCGTCAGTCACTTTCGCCAAAAAGATATGGCATTGGGAGGCGATGGAGCGCCGCTGGTTCCGCTCTTAGACCATCTTCTCTTCCATCATCCCGAAAAGTCCCGAATCGTCCTCAACATCGGCGGCATCGCTAATGTAACTGTTTTGCCCGCTAACTCTGACGAAGTTTATGCTTTTGATACCGGACCTGGGAACTCTTTGATAGATATCGCAATCTCAGAACTGACTCGGGGACGATTGACTCACGATCGTAACGGTCGTTGGGCGTTCCGAGGGAGGGTGTGTGAACCTTTCCTAAGAGACCTGCTCAAACATCCTTACTTCTTCCGCCGCCCTCCCAAATCCACCGGACGGGAGACCTTCGGGTTGGCTTTCTTCAAATCTCTACAGGGCACCATCAAAACCCACCACCTCTCACCCTACGATCTCATTGCGACGCTAACGGACTTCACTGCCGCCTCCATCGCCCTTTCCCTTCAACGCTTTGTCTTACCTTTCCTTGCCGATCCCATTGAAGTCATCGTCAGTGGCGGAGGGGTGAGAAATCCAGCATTAATGCACCGACTAACCGAACGGTTACCTCGCTGCCGTTTCATAACGAGCGATGCAATGGGGATTCCGTCCGATGCTAAGGAAGCCATTGCCTTTGCCATCCTTGCCCATCGGTTCCTAATGGGACTTCCGGGCAACATCCCGTCGGCAACCGGCGCAACCTATCCCACTCTCTTAGGCTCCTTAACACTGCCCTGACCGTCCTTATGAGTTTCCTACCGCAGTAACCTTTACTCTCTGACAACCCGCACCGTCAAATCCAAATCGGTGACCACTTTCGGGCAACACTCAGCCAGCACCCGAAGGCGTCCGTCCTCTGCCTTGGCTGCTTGCACCTTACCCTTATGCGTCACGATAGTCGCCCGCCTTGTTTTTTCTAATATCAACGGAAACGTGACACCCTTTACTTCTGTCCATATCGTCAGCACACCTTTTCCGTCTTTTTTCCGAAAGAGATACACCGTCAGGTCCCGTGAGCCTAAATCTATTTTTCTAACAAAGGTAGTCTGCTGCAGGTATTGAGAAGCGACCAGACACTCCCTTTGGACATCTTTCCGATAAGCAATACTGTCTTTGTCGTAATTCCAGGAAAAAAGAAAGATCTTTTCTATGCCAAGAGCCAAGCAATGACCGACGGCTTTCAGAGGGGACAGCCGCAAGCCACCTTCTGTGCCGATGTGAGTCGTGGTCCCTTCTGCCATATAGTCGCAAGTGATCCCGGCTAACTGCTCGGTGTTCCAGATCGGCTTTTCCACACCCACCTCTCTCATCGCCCTTGTATACCGATCCAACGGAGCCGCATGCTCAGGGGGCGCCAGCGGATAGTGAACGCTCAGGACATCAAACAAATGGGGGCTTTTCAGCATCAGCCGAAAAAGAGGGGTATCACCCAGAAAAAGTTCGCCTCCGACAATGATTCCCTTTGGCTGAACCGACTTAATCGCTGAGCCCGTCCACTCAAGATAGCGAAGATAATCCTCGGCAGAACCCCGAAAGAACCCACCCCCATCGGGCTCGTTGCCGATTTGCCAGGCGCGGCAGTAGGGACCATACCTCTTCACCACCGTCCTCACCACCTCCATCCAACGGTTGCGATCGGAAGGCGGTGTCAGATTTAAAGTCGGGTCCCAATCGGAGTGGGGTCCCGCTGGATCACGCGAAATCCAATCCCCCTGACCCAAAAACTTTAATAAGATTTTTAGCCCCGACTTAGAGATCACCTTCAAGGCTTCCTCAAAGTTTCCATAGTTGAAGTGATACACGCCCTCTGCCGGATTGACACGACTCAGCGGTATATCGGTCTGAATCCAATCCATCCCCGCACTCTTTAGGGACGCCACAAATGGTGTTAACTCCTCCAACTTTTCCGGCAGCAGGACACAGGTTCCCAAGATGGTCCCGTCGCCCAGCGGCTCTCTTTCTACTCGCGTAACAGTAATTCCTTTTCTTTGTGGGACCAAAACGATAAAGGACAGCAGAAACAACAAGCCGAAAAGGAGAAGGCTTAACCTGCGAGCACTACCCATTTTGGTCACCCCCATCCCATACGAAAGGATAGCGATTTTATGACTAATTTGAAAACAATGAGATTAAATAACTCGGATCGTCACCCTATCCGAATGGGCAGGGCACAAGTCAACGACCCGAAGTTCCCATTTTCCGTCATTGCCACCAGTAGGACCGTCAGGGCTTAGACAGAGATGCCAGTAAGGATTGCCTATTTCGTTTTCAATGGCGCCTATCAAATTCTCTCCAGTAACTTCCAAATGAACCCCCTCTCTCTCAATTAAAAGCGTATCTTTATACCCTTTCCGGATGGCTTTAAGAAGATGAACATTTTTCAGCCATAACACAGGACGGGGGTTGCCCAAACCGATCGGTTCCATATGGACTAAAGAGCACAAGGAAGCAGGTCGCAACTCGTGAACCTCTACCTCTGCATCAATGGACAATCGTCGCATTAAAAAGTCGTCGGGCAGGTTCGTAGCAGCATACTGTTCCAAGGCATTAGTAAAGTAGGGAATGTTTTCCGGTTCTATCTGAAACCCACCTGCCATATCGTGTCCCCCACCAGAGATCAAATGCTTCCGACAAGAGGACAAGGCTTCCGCTATGGAAAAGCCCTCAATCCCCCTTGCCGACCCAACGCCCTTGCCATCCTGAAAGGTAATCAGGAAAGAAGGTCTATGAAATATTTCAACCAGCCGCGCCGCGACAATGCCAATAACACCCGGACTCCACAACTGGTCTGACTGTTTTGGAGAAATTAACACGATCGTTCTACCAAAATTTTCCCGTTGACACGCCTCTAACGCCTGTTCCAGCACCCGGTCCTCTTCCCGCTGTCGCTTCTGGTTCTCAGCGTTCAAATACGAAGCCAAGTGGTAAGCGTAAGATTCATCACGGGTCAGAAGAAGGTGAAAAGACGGTTTCGGATCGCCCATCCGCCCAGCAGCATTAATCCTTGGTCCGACGATGAAAGCTAAATGAAAAGACCGCAAAAAATCTCTTTTTACCGAAGCCACTTCCAACAAGGCTCTCAATCCGATATGCCGACCTTCTCTTAAAAAACGAATCCCCTGCCGGACAATGTCCCTATTGCCTCCAACGAGCGGCACCATATCGGCGACCGTCCCCACCGCCGCTAATTCTACGGGTAGTTCGTCACACCAATCGTCCCGTCCGACCCTTTTTAGAAGGGCTCGACACAATTTCCAGGCGAGACCAGCGGCACTGTAGTGAACAAACTCCCAACCCCTGCCGTCCGCCTTTGGATTCAAATGGACGTGGCACCGTGGCAATTCGTCCCCAGGGCGATGGTGGTCCACAATCAGAACCTTCATACCACACTCCATCGCCTTATTGATCGCTTCTACGGAAGTTGTCCCACAATCAACGGTGATCAGGAACCGAACTCCTTCCTTCTGCGCCGCCATTATCGTCCGAGGCTGAACGCCATAACCGTCCCGAAATCGGCTCGGCAAAAAAGATCGGGTCGGCACACCCAATCGGGAAAGGGTCCAGTGCATCAGTGCCGCAGCGCTGATCCCATCGGCATCATAGTCCCCGTGTATCAGGGTCAACCCTTTTTCCTTGATAGCGTCCTCTATCAACGATACGGCTGCTTCCAACTGAGGATGGCGATCATCCTTTTCTTCGGTCCTTCCAAAAAGAAAGTCCTTCTGTTCCTGATCATCTACCAATCCCCGACTTACCAGTATTTTCTTTAAGAGAGTCGGGAGGTCACCCTTACCGGTGACTTCTGCCCCCCGACGCACTTCCCAAACTCTCTTTTCTTTCCACCATTCTGGGATTATGCTTCTCCAAGAGCGCCTCACTCTTTACCTCCCGCTTCACGAAATGCTTCTTCAAAAATTATAACCCTTCCTGTCTTACCAGCGTCCACTCTCTCTTCTCTGAACCAACCTTAGGAGTCTCTTCTCAAACGGTTCACAATCAAGGGCGACTCCAGGTTAACCATCGCCTTCCATCGGAACCCATCACTTACCCGTTCACCGATCCTGAGAAGGGCTTTCAAAGCGTCCGATATAATGTCTTCCAACCGCACACGCTTCAGACCCTTCAGCACCCACGAGAGAAGCGCTGCATCCCCAAACCCGTCCCGCAGTCCTAAATAAGTCGGTCCAAACGCGATAGTTTTCTCAAAGACACGTCTTTCCGACCATAAAATTCGTTTTCACTTTTACCTCCCTTACCCATTTGGCGCACGCTGAGCAACAGTCCTTAGAAGACGCCTTCGTAATTCATTAAGCAGCAACGGCGACTTAAGATTAACGATCGTGCGATAGCGGTAGTGATTACGGGTCACCCATCCAATGCGAAAAAGAGCGTCAGTCCTTTCAGAAAGTATGTCCACAAGGGGCACAATTTTCAAAATATTGCTTGCCCAAAACACCAAGCACGCATCCCGAAACCCATCCCGAAGCCCCAAATAGGTGGGTCCAAATTGAAAGGCATTTGATTTCTCATCATACCAAACAATATTTGCATTTAAGTTGGGTCGTTGAAATGCCCAAAAACCAAAGCCGCTCACTCTCTCAAAAACGGCAAGAAGCGGGCGGAAGACGGCATCTTCATAACTAATCCGATAGGGTTCAGCAAGCCCCCAACCGTAAAACCA
>JANXBO010000041.1 GCA_025057575.1 Candidatus Caldisaccharidevorator malaysiensis | reverse complement strand
ACCCCGCTATGATTGGTCTCCCCTTCTAAAACGACTTTTCCCGCAATGGTGTAAGGAATAGGGGGAAAAGAAGCAGGAGAATTAAGAAAAATCGTCATCGGGCTACCGTCTATCAGGACTGTTTCAATGTAAGGCTCAAAATCAGGATGATCCACTCGGAGATTCTGAGTTCCCGTCGGACAGCCCTGAATGCGAAAGGTTCCGAATCGGTCGGTGGTCCCCGATCGGTCGGCGATCCGCACGCTTGCCTGAAAAACGGGAAGAAGGTTTTCAGCATTGACGACCGTTCCCCGAATGGTTGCTGGAAAGCCGATCGGAAGGAGTTCTAGAAGGACGGGATCATTGTCTTTTTCCGTTCCCCTCCGGATGAAGACCGGCTTTTCCGTCTCACCCGTTTCGGGATTGACGATCACGAGGTATTCAGCCGCCCGCGCTCGCAAGGGAACTTCTATGCCGGCATCGCCAGCGGGAATGCCGGATAGAAGGAAGGAACCGTCTCTTGCCGTTCGGTTGGATAGGGACACCCCTGCCTGAAGGATCAAAACGACTTCAGCATCCGGCAGACCCCGCCCCGTCATTTTGTCTACAACACGACCCTCTAAACTGCTGCTCCCTGGCGCTGCGGAAACAAAAATCGGTCGTGGCAGGTTGTAGGTGCCCGGTCCTGAAATCTCAACCTGCTCGACTTGTGACAGATAACCGTGCTTGGAAAAACTGAGGAAAACTCGGAGATTCGTGACATCGGGCGACGGCACGGGGACGCTAAGGAGAAACCGACCGGACGAATCGGTCACAGCAGGATCGCTGCCGTTAATGACGATCCGTGCTCCAGCAACCGGACGATCCTCGTCTAACAGAGGTTCTACGACCTCACCCTGAACCCTTAGAATCGGAACCGGCAGCCCTCCAGGAAGTTTCAGTCCTCCGCAACCGTTGATCAAAAGGGAGAACAGCAGCAGGGACCCACCGATGAGGCACTGCGGGAACCGTTTCGCTGGACGGTATCCTTTTACCATCTCCAAGACACCGTCCTAACCGCCTGAAACCGGCGCCCTTCAAGATCTTCGGCGGTCACCCGGAGAAGATACACCCCTCGGGGCATGAAAGACCCTTCCATCCTCCCATTCCATTGAACAGGGACGCTCGCCACCGACGGCACGAACCGATCATCCAACAACCCAACCCTTCTTCCACTGACGGTAAAGACTTCTGTGCGCACCCGTGCAGGACCGGCGACAGTGAGGACCAAAGAGAGCCCCTTGCCTCGGTCGGAACGAAGACTGTTAATAGTCACCAGGGGCAAGCGGTTACCCCTTCTCGCCTCAATGATCAAAAGTCTTTCTTCCCCGGGGGCAAGGGTAAAGGAATAAGCGGATCGCTGATGGAGAGAGAAGTTGTGACCAGCGGTCGGGTCCGTCATTGTCAGCCAGAAGTTGGGCGACCACTGCTTGGAACCACTCCAGGTTAGTTGAGCCGTTGTCTTGTTGGGCAAATCGGATCGGACGAGAAAGTGCCATCGCAGGCGAGACGAGTTTGGTTTCAGGTCATAGGACAGCAATTCCCTTTCACCAGCACTTCTAAAGACCCGATCGGGGACAAAGCCGCCGTAAAGGGTGCCAGGGACAGGGGGCGGTTTGAACACTTGGATGATTTCCTGACCCGTCGCCAATCCCAGGCGGTTTTCACTGTCTGGGGGAGAGCCCGGCGCCTCAAGCCGAAAGGAGACGTAAGGACCGAGAGACTCTGCGCCATCACCTGTTGCAAAAGCGGCAGAAGGACTCCGTCTCTGACTTCGTCCGGCAGGAAAAATCAATCGGACACCGCTCGGTCTCAGACAGCGAATCCAAAAACCCTGCCAGGGCTCTACACTCTCAGCGATTCGGTAGCCCGTCTGGGGCGACCAAGTCCAAATCGTTTTCTGCACCCAGCCTCTCTGTTCGGCAATGTCCAAAGGCAGGGGACCTTCCAAACCGAAAGCGACCTGCAAAGCAGACACTGGGAGGGAAGGTGGATCAGGATACGGATTGCCCAACTGGTTAAACCCACCGAACAGGGGAACCTCGTAATTAAGGTCTGGACTGACGGGAGCACCTTCTACGGTAATGGTTGTCTCCCGCAAAACCTTGAGCCAGTAACCGACCCCCGGCGCCATCGGTGTGGAGATTCTTGGATAGAGTTCGTATTTGTTGACGCCGGGTCGTGTCGGATTCCATCGGGCGAGCAGAAGTTGATTTGGGGCAATCCCCAAAGCCGACGCCTCGTCACTGTTGCGAGGGAACAAGGGAACGGAAAAGAGATGGATTCCTGGTGGCAAAGACACGGTTTTGGTGACGGGTGCGGGACGACTGAAAAGGATCAGACCCGTGATGTCAAAAGCCGAATTGATGCGGAGAGAACTGGAGAATCCGACTTCGTCCTGATGGGATACTTGGAGTCGGTAGGGTTGGGCAACATCCAGACCCTGAGTGATGGCGAAAACGCCACGCCGGACCGTCGCTGTTAGTTCCGTCATATCGTTGAATATCACTCGCACCGAGCCCGAGAGACTTCCCACGATCCCACCCCAGATGGGGTTCTCCGAAGGCTCTTCTCCCCGAACCATATAGGGAAAAGGGATCGTCGTCATTAGGTTGTTGACAAAAAGGTCAATGAAGATGAGGTTGGGACCGCCGATGTTAAAGAACTGAGGGGCGATGAAGCCTTCCCCATCAAGGACATCCGCCTCGTTACCCTCTTCCGCATAGAGATCATCGCTCTGATCGTTTCTGTAGACCAGGCGCGCCGACCCCGATAGACCTTGCTCGTCCCCTTCAGGGGTCGTCCGAAAGTAATGGATAATCAAAAGAATCCCGATATGTTGGGGAACGGCAAAAACAAACAACTTAGGACCGACCGATATGCCGGTGTTCAGAACCCATTGCTTTCGGAACCAGTCCGAAAAGGTCAGACCCTCAACGGTCGGAACAAGAGCGGCAGTCAGATCTGCCAGGGCTGGCGTATCGCCTCGCAGGGATAAGGGATCGGTGGCTGCCACGAGAGATTGATTAAAGAGACGAAAAAAAGCGGGATTTTCAGCAGCCACTTTGAGCCAAGTAGCGGCGCTCATCCCGATCCGCCAAAAAGCCATCGGCTCAAATCCGGAAGGACCAAGAAACAGTGCGTTACCCAAAGCCGGCTGATTCAGCCAGTCATAGAGCGGCAGGATCCAGAGAGGGTCCCCTTCAAAGGGATCCTTCGGATCAAAATTGCGCAATTCGCTAAAGCCCAGGTTGCGCAAACGGATGCAGGCGATGTGAGCGGCAGCCCGAGCCATTCCTTCTTCCCAAGCGGGGAAGGAGAGAAGCAAAGGACCCCGAAAGGCGTGAAAGACTTGATGCACTAAATTGAACCAATCGGCGGCACGACCGGGGACAAACTCAGGTATCCGTATCTCGTCCGCAACGGAGTTATAAACACCACCATCCAGAGCGTCCAAAAGTTCGTCAAGGACGATGGTGACTTGCCTGTCAGAGTGGGGCGGCGTCGTCACGGGCTGCCCATAGACTTCTATGAGGACTGGCATCGCAGCAGTGAGAAAGGACGCAATCCTTTGGGCAACGGCATCGGGAAAGCCTTCCATACGAAAGGTCAGCCTGCCCGGACCGAACACTTGGCGGCTGCGCTGTCTTTCGACAGAGATCGGAGGCACGACCATCAAGTCAAGACCCAGCCGCTGACCATCCCGCCAAATCCCTTTCTCCACCAGCCACTTGATCAGTCGTGGTTTTTTTGCCGCCAACAGTTGGTCCCTTTCATAAATTGCCTGGCGGGCAGACAGTCGTTGACCAAGTTGGACCGAAAGCCCACCGACGACTCCCCGTGCCCGACCCGAAAAGGGGCGGGCGTCAAGGATTGTCCAAGCATCCTGGGGATCGCCGGAGTTACCCACCGTCACACCGACCGAAAGGGGTAGAAGAGCGATGCTAACAAGGCAAAGGGAAAGCCCGTGCCAACATTTCAGTCTGAACCCTCGTATTTGCCGCTCTCTTTTCATTCCGCCAACACAGTCACTTTGCGCAGTTCGCTAACGGTGAAACTCCTTGCCTCCAACCAGTCGGCTTTGTCCTGACCAATGACGATCCAGTAGTAACTTTTCCCCGAAAGCAGGGGCGGACCATCGTAGCGTGCGCTTTGACTGGTCGTCACCGTTCGCCACATCGGATCCCTAACCAGCAGGGACTCCAGGTCGGGAAAAAGTTGAACGGTCCAGAACGGAACGGACTGCCCAGAAGTCTGCCAGCGAAAAACGAGTTCGGAGAGGGGAACGGTTTCCCCCGATTCGGGGCTCAGTAGTCTGACGACGGGCAAAAGCCGAACCGGCACCGCCTCGCTGAGATGGCTGGGTCGTCCATCCAGACCAATGGACTTAACAGCGTAGAGATAGGTCGGACCAATTTGAAAGTTAAAGTCGCCGTCGGCAAACAAAGATTGTTTGGGTTCTTCCAGTCGGCTCCTCAGAACCCATCCGGAAGACTCTGGTTGGGCACGCCAAATTTCAAACCCTTTGATGGGCTCCTCGGGAAGATCCCATCCGACTTCCACCTGCGCCCAAAAACCGGTCGGAAAATAGCGACTCGGCTGCCGTGGTGACGCAAAGAAAACTTTTTGGGAAAGGCGATGCGACCTTCCCCTATGCTTCCAGATCAGGCTCCTGTAGAAGTTTTGAGGAGGACCCACCCATCGCCGGACGCTTTCCGGAAGCGTCACAGGCAAGGTTTCGCCAATGGCAAAAACTTTTTTCGGTGGAGAAGGCGTGGGAAAGTCCGAACCGAGCCGCAGGTTTATAGTAACCGTGCGACGCTCCTCTTGCTGAAGGACAAAAGAGGATTGACCAGGGTAAAAACCGTCTTTGTAAGCCGTCAAGACGATCGGTCCTGCTGGCAAAAGGTCAAAGGTGAAGCGACCGGCGGGATCGGTCCGAACCCGTCGGCTGGACAGGACCCAATCGGTGCCCAAAGCGTAGAAAATAGAAGTGACCAGTGCATCGCTCGCTGGCTGCCCTATGTTATCCAGAACAACACCCCTGACTTCTCCCGTCAATTCCCGATCAACCAGGACAAGGGATGCTACCGTCCTTTTCCCTGCTTCCACCCGAACTTGATCCTGAACCCCTACTTCTCGGCGACCCTCCACTTCCGCCTCTGCCTCCAGCCGATAAAGACCCGACGGTAAGGCACCAAGGTAAAAGGATCCGAAGGGACCTGAACGGGTCTGCGAAACCATTGTTCCTCTGGAATCCAACGCCTTCACGACGGCACCAAACAAACCATTCGCATACCGATCGTAAACGGTCCCGACAATAAGACCCCTATCCAGAGGCGTCAACGGTATGAAGACTTCCCTATCCCCATCCAGGCTGGGCAAAAGCGTCTCATACGCAGCAAAATGACCGGGCAATTCCAAACGAAGGGCTTGAGCCGTTGGGGGGAGGCTGAGAGCAGCAGGAGTAGTCTGACCAGTGCGGTTGCCATTAAGCCAAATAATGGCACCAAACGGGTCTGATCTTATTGATACCCTCAGTTGTGGAGACGAATCGGGAACGAGAGATGCCCGCACGATGACCGAACCGTCACCCGTCCAGTAAACCCACTGATTCCAGGGATGGTAGCCGGAAAGGGTGACGGTGAGCAGATGAGGTCCCTCCCCTTCCGGTGGCGGGATTGGCTCGGCAGGGGCGCCAATGGGAGTGGTTCGGAAAGGCAGGCGAGTGCCGTTTAGCCACATCTGGGCTCCGCTGGGGCTGGATTGCACGGCGAAAACCGGCTCTTTCGTCTGGGGCGGATTAATTTGACGACCTCCCCCACCACAGGACGGTAAAAGAAAGATTACCGACAGACCACCGACATAAAAAACGACCCAACTGCCCTTTGTCTTTTTGATTTGGACCATCAGGGAGAGATCCCGACTTATGCCTTACCCCATCTTTTCCGTGGTTAACCCCATAACTAAAAACCGAGCGAAAGTTGGGCACGGAAGACGGAGGCGGAATAATTTTGCTCGAAACGAGCACCCCTGCGTCGGGTCAAAGTCCAGTTGGCTCCGAACCCGATCCCGCGGACGATCTGGTATTCCAGAGTCGCTTCGGCTTCATCTACCCGATAACTGGCTCCGAATGCCGACGCGCCACCGCTGTTCATCAGCCTTGTCCCTCTCATTCGGAACATCCACTTTTTCCCGATGGGCACCTGAAGGGAAAGGGACAAAGCGCTAAAAGTCGTCTCGTCCAGTTGCGGAACCCTGCCCACCAGCCGCAACGACTGCATCCTGAGGCGCTGAAGATTCAGCGAACCATGGAACCCAGAATAGGATCCAAAGGTAAGACCGGCCGCACCCACAAGGGTCAGCGACTCATTGAGTTGATCCAGGTAACTGGTTCGGCTCCTGTTCAGTTGCAGATAAAAGTTCCAATCCCGCCCGATCTGATAGGAAGAGGTAAATCCGATGTCTCGTTGGCGGGATGGAGCGATGTAACCGGAGCCTTTGTCCGCCGTCTCCGTCCAATCAACGGAAAGTTGAAGCCTTTCAAAGGGGGTCCATAAGAGGGAGGCAACCCGGGCACTACTTTCATTGTCCGTTACAGTCGGCGTTAAACCGCCTCCCGCCTGCCGTCCCAATTCCCGTGAGAGCCCCCATCGGGTCCCTGGACTTGGTGTTTCCCAAACCGTGCCACCCGTCGGTGGTGAGCCAAAGTCCCCCCAACTAACCGATGGATAGGGGGTCACGCCCGGACCAACACCTGGGTAAGAAGGACGAGTGCCTGTGCCAAAGGTTCCGTAGCCGGCACCTGGAGCGCCATATGGACCCGTAGAGCCCCAACTGTAGCCCGCTGACCCTCCATATCCGACCCCACTAAAGAACCCTCCTGCCGCTCCTGACAGAACATTCCCGACTAACAAGGAACTAACGCTACTGGCACCGGTCAGTTTGTGAAACGAAATACTGATGTCCAGTCGGTTGGTCGGTGTGTAGGAGAAACGCAGAACTCGCTGAGTGGCGTCCGATTGAAAAGCCCGAGCGCCTCGGGAAGTGTTTTGCGACCAGTCCGCCCCAACTTGAAACGCCGATCCCGGACGAAAGTTGATGCTCAAGCGCTTTCTCGCCGTCGTAGCGGAAGTTGTGGTGGGACCACTGCCCCCAGTGAGGGGAGATGAAAAGGAGTCTTCCGACCTCTCCCACGCCCCTTCCAAACTCCAGTGACCGACCTGGTAGCCGGTGTAGACACTGGTAAGGGTTTTGTCGCTGTCAGAGGTCCCGCCCGTGACGGAGAGACTGCTGGAAAGCCGTTGATGTCCGATCTGAATTCGGGGCAATTTAGGCTTGGTGAAGTCCAAATTGATGGACATATCTTGATTTCGGCTCTGAGAGGTAGGGGAATCTTGACCTACTCCGAAAAACCGAGGACCAGCACTCCTGCCGGTCTGCCAGCGAGTCGTCAAACCCAAGAAGGGAGCGATCTGCCAGCGCAGGTCGGCAGACAGACCGTCTTCGTTTCGGAAAAAGTCGGCGCTCTCAATCCTCTGAAAAGTCGGCTTGATGCGCCGCCAGCGAAGGCTGTAGCCGATCGTTTCTCGGTCTTGCCCGATCACCACCTCAATGGCATCCCCCGTCCGGTCGCCCCCTCGGCTCAATCCATACTGTAACGCCAGGCGACCCAGTCCTCTTATCTGGGTGTTCCAGTCCAGCCCCACCATTGACAGAAGTCCCAACTGCCGCTGCTGTGCCGCTGCCTGTTCATACTCCACAGCGACCAAGGCACCGGCACGGACGGGTCGGAGGAAAGTGATGAGACCCGATTGATAATTGATCTGATACTGGCTGCCTGCAACCTGCAAAAGACCGTCCACATACACCCTTTCCGAACCGACGGCGACAGGGCGAGCCATCAATTGGAACGGTCCGACTGATCCATCACCGATAAACTCATCCCGACGGCGCCGAACCCCTACTTCCCTCGTCAAGGGAACTCTTTGCGAGAGATAAGTAATGCCCAAGGCACTATTGGGTGCTAACCGAATGGTCGCCCGCGATCCAATAAATCTTCCCACGCCACCAGCACCCGCTGACTCGTAACTGACGGCTATCTTTGAAGTCGTTGGAACTGGCGTCGCAAAGGTAATAAACCCCGATGCATAGTCAATGGTGTAGTCCAGTCCCCGGCGAAGAGGTCTTTCATCCAGCCGAACTTGTTCCGTTCCTTCCAAGATGGGCGTTCTCGTTAGAAAGTAAGGTCCCGGAGAGTTGGTGCCCTGAAAAATATCGGTCACGACTTGAGTAGGCGTCTCAAAACTGAGTAAAGAGAGGGTGGATCCCCCGCCCAATTGATGATCTAACTTAATCCCCCGAGCATAGCGCGAGAAACTGACGAAGTTGTTCCCTTCCAAAGACAGGAACTGGTTGCCGAAAACGGTCTTTGTCGGTCCCGCATCATACTCCGCCTGAAACTGCTGATCGGTCGGCGAGTAACTAAAAGGGCTGTATTGCCCCTTCAGGCGGAGTCGACCAATTTGCCAGTCCACGCCCAAGGAACCGTAGGCGTTAAAACCTTTCGTCAAACCAAAATACTCGTTGCGAAAAACTTGACGACCCTGCTCGGTGCCCTGGACGGTGCTGCCGACTTGATAGGACAAGGTAGCAAACCCGTGGGCAGCAATCTTGAAGGTGAAGGGTTTTTTCTTCTTTGAGGGAGGACCCTCCCTTTTTTCCGATCCCTTGGTCTGTTTGCTGTCTTTTTCTCTTTCCTTTCCCCCTTCGTCTGCCTTTGCTTGAGGTGCCTTTGTCGCTTCCGATTCCTTCTGGTTTGCAGCCTCGGGCGCCGTTGTTCCCTCCTCTTCTCCTTTCTGAAGCAGTTCTTTTTCTTGAGCCCCCTTTGTTTGCTCTAAAGATGAAGAATCCTGTTGGTTGGCTTCCGTCTCCTGATGAATCGGTTCCGCCGGACCTTTGGTGGCTGCTTGAAGGTCGTCCGCTTTCGCCAGGGTGAGGAAAACCAATAGGACGCATACCACGGTTAAGAGGTCTTTTCTCATCGCTCTTTGCCCTGACCCTTTCGGGAAGGAAGGAGATCCCGCAACACCCTCAAAGCGCCCTGACTCCAAGCCGCACGGTGCGTGACGCCCCCTTGCTGGTCCAACCGATCTTGGTGGGCTCGGTACCAGTCATAGGTGCGGATGAGAGCATCCGCGTTGCTGAACTTAGGCGCCCACTGCAAGCGCCTCTTGACCTTGTCAATGGCAACAAAGGAATCCTTGTCGGCGGTCAGATAGACCCATTTGTAGAGGGGCGACAGTTTAAGGGCTTCCAGAACTTGGAGCATCGCCTGGCTCAGTCGGGCAGGCGTGGCAACGGGTTGAGCCCCTGTCTTTGCGTGCTGGCACAACGCCGTCAAATCCTCCCGAACTGTGCCAAATCGTTCGGCACCGATGTTAAAAGTGTCATTGACCTCGTTCTCCGGCGCTGTCAAAAAAAGAGAAACGACTTCCGTTAAATCCTCTACATCAAGGAGTTGATACCGATTGGCTCCAGAACCGATCATCGGGATCGGCTTGCCCCGGTCTATCCAGTCAAAGAGAATTTGAAAAACACCCAGCCGCCCCGGACCGACGAAGGTCTTGGGTCTCAGGATCGGGACCGTCAGACCATGATTGCGAAATTGCTGGCAGACCTCTTCGGCAGCAATCTTGCTGATACCATAAAGACCAACCCCATCAAGGGGATCATCCTCATAGATCGGATGCTTCTGAGGGATACCGTAGACCGATGTGGAAGAGATGAAGATGACCCGTTTGATCCCCAACTTTTTGGCAGTTTCTAAGACGACTTGAGTCCCCAGTATATTCGTTGTAAGGATGTCGTTGGGTCTCCACAGAGGTAAGGCCGCTGCGGAATGAATCACAGCATCGGCACCCTTCATCGCGGAGGCGACAGCAGCAGGATCCCGTACATCCCCCTTTACAAATGTGACGCAGTTGCGCCATTGACCGGGCAAAGGGGGTCCCACTTCTTCGTATTCGTTGATGTCCATCTCCGCAATATCTAACAAAACGACCTGATGCTGATCAAGAAGGAGCCTTCTGCCCATATGAAGCCCCAAAAAACCGCTCCCGCCGGTAATAAGAACTTTCATCCTTGTGCCCCGCCTGCTGTTTTTTATCCTTTCCTAATTGTTTCCCACCAGCCTGATGGCTAAACAGATCAGACTAAAGGACAGAGCGCAGAAGCTCAAAGTTCAGTTGAGCGGCTCTCTTTTGGGTCTCCAGAAGATGAATTACCCGTTCGGGAACGCCTTGCCCCCACTCCGACAATCCTTTTTCCAAAGCCACCTTTAGAGCGCAAGGATCTGGCGGCATCGGGCACAGATAAGAGTTCAGGACGGGCGACAGGATGGCGGACACTTTCGGATCGTAGACCAGTCCGACCGCCAGGGTGCCACCCATTAAGGCACCGATCAGTCCGTGCAGCCTCATCGCTACGACTGCCCGTGACCGCTGGAGGAAAGACAATTTCTCCCACCACTCCGTCGGTTGGCGCACAGATGATTTGATGCACGAGGCAAGGACTTGACTCGGCGCTTGGTCCCACCCCTGCTGCAAAACCAAGGTGGTGACCCTTAAGCCGAACTTCTGGGCAATCTCTTTGATGGGACGGGAAAGGGCAACGGTGACCGCTTCGGTCAGCCCCGACCACTGTCTCAGATTGACCGTTAAAAGATTCTCTTTTTCCACTGGTGGTTCCCCTTGATAGGCAAAAGTGATGTCAGCCGTCAAATGGGCCGATCCGGCGCCGACTTGCATGCTCGCACCATAGGAAAAGGATTGAGAGTCTCGGAAGGTGATCAGGTCAGCATTGCGCAAGGCGCCGTGAGCCAAACACCGAGAAGCGCTCCGCTTCAGGGGACCAAGACCTTGCCCTAACAAAATCACCTTCTTACCGAACCGCTTGGCAAAGGTCAACAGCGAGGCATAGTAGAGAAGGGATCGGAAACTGGTGACATCTTGGAGGAGGGAACCTCCCAAGGCGATGACACTGTGCGCCTGACGAAACGCCTTCCAAAACAGACGCCCGATCCTCGGAACAGCGTTCACTTTAAACTGACGGACCGTTTCGCTGGGAGAGCGGCTGACGACAGTCCATAAGAGAGAACTTTCCCAACCTTTGACCCCTTGAAGGAAAGAAGCGAGCGTCCAATCATCGCCAAAGTTTCGGGCACCAAAGTAACCGATCAGAAGGACTAACTTCATTGCCAGGCTTACCGAGAGAGCGAGGACCTTTTCGGTATGACGAGGGACTCTCCTTTCTGGCAAAGGGGACAATCGTCAGGGGGGTAGGTCTCTAAAGGCAGGTGGAGGAGAATCTCCAAGGGCACATCCCAGTTCAAAGGCTGTTGACCACGGTAGACGAGGATCGCAGCGGCGACAAGGCTAGCGCCCATTTGCCGGACAGCCTTAACAGTTGCCATCAGCGATCCTCCCGTCGTCACGACATCATCCACGACGACCGCCCGATCATCGGGTCCGATGACAAATCCCCGCCTTAACTCCCTGCT
This sequence comes from Candidatus Caldisaccharidevorator malaysiensis, assembly GCA_025057575.1. Taxonomy (GTDB): domain Bacteria; phylum Armatimonadota; class Fervidibacteria; order Fervidibacterales; family Fervidibacteraceae; genus Caldisaccharidevorator; species Caldisaccharidevorator malaysiensis. The sequence continues at coordinate 12,260 of JANXBO010000041.1, read as the reverse complement.
GTGGCTCTCACCTTCTGCAAAAGCATATCGGCAGCCGAGCTGGCGAGCCAGCTCGTAAGCCAAAACAATTCCCCCCACCGCCGGTCCCACGACGATCGTGATGTCCTGACCTTCTAACCGCCGCTTCCATTCCTGGCAGACTTCCGCCACCAGGTGCGGTCTCTCCAGCAGTCGAAACTTTTCAATGTAGTCGGCGCTGTGGCGCCCACTGGTCAATAAAAAATGCCCTTTCAAAAAAGCCCCTGTCTCCCTCAATGCCGACAGCAGTCGCTCACCACTAAGGCTCACTAATCTCCCCCCAGCCGAGGCGACAAGTCACCTTATGATTATGCCGATCCTCTTGGGTCATCTGGTTCAGCTCAAGCGAGCCAAACTGAACTTGATTTTTTTGAGAATACTTGCTATTTTGAAAATGGCTGCGCGCGGGTCAGCGTGGCAGGTGGGGTGGAAGAGTGTAACGGAACGACACGCGCGCAGCATCTTTTTACCCTCTTCCCTCCCCCTTTATGCCACAACGGAACTGGGACCAAAACTACTTTCATCCTCTCTCTGACCCTTTCAAGTAGTGACGAAGAGCCCTTCTGGCAATCTCGCCAATCGGTCGGACTGTGCCCAAGGCGCGGGGATGAACCAATACGACGGCTGCCTCTGGACGAAGAGACCATATCAGAGCCAAGAGCCACCGGTGTCGGTAAGTCATGGCAACGATGACCTTTGTGACCGCAAAGTCACTCAATACTCTCCTAAGGCGGTTTGCCGCTTGCGACCAAGGAAACTGATCAACCACCAAAGGATCGCCTTTCTGATCGGACACGATGAGGGCACATTGCCAGGCGTCTGTCGCCAGGGTCAGCAAAGGCAACCAAACTCACCTACCACCTATGTGGCGATTTTGAAACGGATATGATAGCCTGTTCAGTGGCGACGACGATGAGCAAGACAGAGTGGCTGGAAACGGTTTTCTTCTTCTTCTGCATCCTTCTCCTTTGGCCGCTGATTTTGGGCTATCAGGGCACTCCCCTTAGGGTTGCCCTCTATCTGTCCCTTGGCATCCTTATTTGGATCGCCTGGCGGCGATGGAAACGGTTCCATCAAGTTTTGGAGGAGATCCAAGAAAAGGATTCCACCTTCCGACCCCTTCCGCCACGCTATACCAGACGAAACTGATATCCTTTTGAAGAAAAGGCTGTCAAAATCAGCGTTAAATCTTCGTAATAATGGAGAGATGGACAATGGTGTCAGTAAAGGTAGAGACCATTGCGCAGGATCCGTGGAATGGGCTGGTCGTGATTCTGAGGGAACCGGAAAGCCGCAAGGTCTTGCCCATATGGATTGGTCAAGCGGAAGCCTATGCGATCGCCCTGGAGTTGCGAGGGGAAAAACTCGCCCGACCGCTAACTCACGACCTGATGAAGAATATGCTGGAGGAACTTCAGGTGAATGTTGTTCGCGTGGTCATTAACAAGGTGATGGACCGAGTCTACTTCGCCAGCATCTTTTTGGAGAATCAGGGTCAAATCAGGGAAATTGACTCGCGCCCCAGCGATGCCATTGCCCTTGCCCTCAGAACTCGCACGCCCATCTACTTAGACGGTGAAGTCCTGAACAATATGGTGGACCTCAATATTGAGGGCGAAGAGGAGCAACAGGACCTGGAGCGGTTCCGAGAACTAATGAAGAAACTGGAGATGGAAGAAGAGCCGGGCGCAGGAGAAGAGGGTTGAACCAACACTCTAATTCCGCTACCCACCCTGGCTTAAGGCGATTCGTTGGTGAATGTGTTCTAAGGAAATGGTCTGTCTCGCCTTCAAACTTTCCGCTATCCCATCGTGAATCAGCATCACTTTGTAACCGTCCTCAAAAGTGGACAACGGGAAGGGATCTTTAACAATCCCCTGAACCCAGTCAGAGAAGTGTTGGACAAGGAGTCCCGTCGTGTCCTCCTTTACCGGTTCCGTATCCAGGCGTTCCCATTGCCTTTCGTATCGGTCGGCGTTCGTGCGAACGAACCGATGAACCGAAAGACTATCGGACTCAATGCGGACATTGCCTTTTCTGCCGATTACTGCGTGGGTGCTGGGTAGACCACCGCCTGCCATTGCCGAGTAAACGAGCCCCGTCATTGATCCAAAGTCAAGAAGGATGGTCATCGTGTCCCAAGTGTCCTGGACAACCACCGTGCTCCGATATCCGATGGCGGTCACAAGAGAAGGCTCCCGACCAGCAACCCAATAGACCAAGTCTATGTCGTGGCTCAAAAAGTCCACAACCCCTGCCCAGGGATCTGGGCGCAGGTAATTAGGCGGCATAATCCCCGGATGGCGGCTGGAAATGATAAGGGTGGGCTCCAGAGATTGCCCCACTGCCCACCACTTGCGGTAAACATCGTAAAAGCGCAATTGGTAAGATAAGGCGCCACATATTTTCTTTTGCCGTGCTAACTCAGCCAATTCATAGGCTTCTTGCGCCGTCGTCGTCATTATTTTCTCCAAGATTACATGCTTTCCCTTAAGAACAGCTTCCTTGGCGAGGGCGAAATGGTGCTCTACGGGTGTCGCGATAAAAACCGCATCCACATCAACTGCCTCATACATTGCTTCTGTTTTCGTAAAGAACGGCACCCCCAATCGTTCGCCGACAGCCCGAGCGTTTTGCTCTACGACATCGCAAACGGCAACTAGTTGGGCATTGGTGACCGCAGCGATCATTTCGGCGACGCCCGAACCCCTACCTCCACAGCCAATGACAGCAAAGCGCAGTCGCTCCATTCCTCTCTCCTCCTACCATTTTATTGGACAACGGTCCTCTTTGGCAGTGGGTCTAAAAAGTTGTGGGGTCTCTTTTCCATTGTTTCCCTACCCGCTCTACAGCCCATTATTGGGGACCGTAAGGGACAAAGCCCTCGCCTCAAGATCAACCTGTCTCAACGCCGACCACCAACTGTCCGATCGCGCAGACGGCTTCCCAAGTGGGCAAGTCCGATCAGAACAAGCCCGAGACCGATCCCCAGTCCAATGCCGTAAAGGCTTCGGAGAAAACTAACGGCAATCGGCGTATGAGCGTGGCTAAAGGAATTCATGAGAGACGCCAGTCCCACAGTACCCAAAACCAACAACCAATGACCAATCCGGCGCTCCAACTGTGTTCCCGTCAGAAAGTAGAAAGCAAAGGTCAGCATCGGATAGCCGATGGCAAACTCTTTGAACCGCGGACGGGCGCCAAAGAAATCTTCCAACCACTGCCGAAGGGTATTTTCTAACGGGGAAACACCCAGCCCCGGCTCGTTGCCCGTCCTCATCATCCAATAAGCACCCCCAGCGAGAACGGTCAGGGTGAATAAAGCCTGACCCCACCGGACCGAATTTGCCAGGAAACTGTTAACATTGCTCAGCGCAATCGGTAACCGCTTTTCCGCGGGCAGGTCCAAACCTTCCCACCAACGGGCGATGGCGAGGAGAAAAACCGCCAATACCGGCAGCAACTGGGAAGCCTTGACACCGACAAATTGAACGATTTTGAGCCGAAACCGATAGTCATAGAGGAAGGCGGCTTCCACGATCGCCCATCCGATGGCGAGGAAAAAGCAAGAGACCAGCCCCACCAAAACCGCTCGGTGTCGCTGCCCGTTTTTGGCTAAGACCAGAACACCGAAAGTAAGAGCAAAAACTGGACCCACACAGGCCGACAAAAAGGCTCCCAACCGATCCGCCCAAAAAGAACTGAAGACTTTTAATGCAAAGCCCAACAGACCCAGCAACCCAAAACCCATCAGAGCCACAAGGGTATTCATCCTCAAGAACTCTTGCTTCAACAGAATAATTCCCGCCCAAAGGGACAACCAAAGACACAGCCAAACAGGGAGGGAAAGGATCTGACCGGAAAGGGGTTCGTTAGTCGGCAAGCCGACCTGGAAACCCCGTCGCTGTAAATCCTGCTGCAGCGCTTTGAGAAACTGAATCCAAAGTTCCAAAGGTGATCCCTTTTCAGAGGTCGGCAGCCTCAGATAGCATAAGCGGATATTCCTCTCCACGACGGCGCGCACCAAGCGGTCAATGACCTGATCCATTGGCAACACCGCCAACTCCCGCCCGCTGATGCTGTGCACCCGCACGACTTTCTCTGGTAGACCAAGAGCCAGGGTTTGGTCTCCTTTTTGGCTAATCAACTCAACGATTCCGATGAGACAGGGCAACGATTTAAGAAATTCGTTTACCTCGGGAATTAAATTCCGAAACCCAAGCACCTCTTCACCCTCAAAAACGATGACCGTAGCCCCTGCTCGGACCGATTCAGTAATCCAAAAATGAATCCCTCGCTCGGTTAAAAATGGTGGATTGGGTAAACGGGCAACGGTGGCGAGTCCCGCCTGGCGACACTCCTCCGCCAGTTTCTGATCCAAAAAAAACGGATAGTCCCGTAGGAAAGGAAAGGACCCAGGAAAATAAAGCACCGTTTGGTGCCCGGCTGCATTGAGGGGAAGTTGCAAACCGAACTGCCCCTTCAGGGAAGCAGCAATCGGAAGCAGGGCAGGACGGCTTCCTTTGATGATGACCGCCTCAGCCTCACTTCGTGCAACGGTCAGCCCATTGGCCCCCAGCCATTCAGAAAGAGTGAAGGGACTCACGGATACCGCTGTGGCCCCAGCATCCTTCAGGATTTTCAGCAAGTATGGGAGCGAATGACCCGTTGCCCCCTCCAGTTCCCTGATTTCCCGACCATCCACCACAAGGGCAACCGAGCGGTAATTCCTTTCAGAATGCCATCTCTGAAACGCGACGACGGACGAAAGACCAACCCCCAAAAGCCAAACAGCCCAAAAAAATCCTTTCACCGTGTGCTCCTTCACCTAATTGCAACGATTTGCAGCGTCATCTGCCCGCACATCAGAACTAAAATGGGCGCATCTCGTTCTAAAAGTTTGGAACGATGACCCAGAAGCAAAGGGGGTGCCATCGGAAAGATGAAGGATTCGCAGTGGGAGTTTACACAAGACTCAGGACGGAACAAAGAGGAACAGAACGCAACCCAGAGGGAAGAGCCAAAGGAGATCCACGAGGGGGAAGAACGAGAAGGAGCCCCTGCCGATCCCAAAGACTTTATCCTCTTTGCCATATCCGCCCTCACAGAACTGGCATGGATGCGAATGGGGCTTCATATTGACCCCGTGAAAAAAGACATCGTCCGAGATTTGGAGCAGGCACGCCTTGCCATTGACGCCGTGGGAGCACTGACCGACCTCATTACTGGAAGGGTGGACCGGGCGACTGCCGATAATTTGAGAACCAGTTTGACCAACCTGAGGCTGAACTTCGCCCGCCAGGCGCAAAAAAGAGAGGAAGGCGAACAGCGAGAACGCTATACTTGTTAGGACTTCTGCGGATGGTGCAACCCTTGTGGAACTAACGATGGACCTGCTTCAAGAACTTGTGAAAATTGTAAAGGATTCGGGGATCGGGGAACTGACCGTTCGGGTCGGTGACTGGCGGGTGACCATCCGAAAGCACAGCCTTGTCCCCCCGCCGACCGGCGCCGGAGCCGCAGGGAAGGTGGAAGAGCGCTCGCCGGCGCCTACCGTTGCCGAAGAGAAGACTTCTCGCACCGTTCCCGTTAAATCGGGCTGGGTCGGCATCGTGAAAAGGAGCCTTGATGGGAAAGGCTTGGTAAGAGTTGGCGACACCGTTCGGAAAGGACAGACCATTTGCTGGGTGGACTCCTTGGGGATCACCAACGAGGTTCGGGCGCCAGAAAACGGGCGAATTGTTGAAATTCTCGTGGAAGACGGTCAGCCAGTGGAATACGGACAGGTCGTTATGTCGCTGGAAGTGGAAACGAGTGAGTCGCAATAGGTTGGTGGGTCAATCCCTAAGTTCCCTTCTGGTCGTTGCCCTCATTATCGTCGTTGCCGTTGCACTGGTTTATCGGTTCGCTCCGATGGTCAAGACAGGGAAACAAAACGGAGGCAAGACACCAGAGACCCGTTTGGGCGAGGCTTTTGAGACTGCTCGTGAGTTGGAATGCCTGAGCAACTTAAGAGGGTGGCGGATTTTAGTTGAACAGAAGAGGGCCGAAAGGGGTTCGGTGCCCCCTACCTTACCGGCAGCAGGCGATCAACCGGTGCTTTCCCCAAGGTGTCCGGTTAGCGGCAACAAATATATCTATGATCCGACAACGGGTTGGGTTAAGTGCCCAGACCATCCGCGCTCATAGGCATTTGGGACAGAGGTGGCGGAAATGTTCCGCAAGATTCTTGTTGCCAACAGAGGCGAAATTGCGGTTCGGGTTATCCGAGCGTGCCAAGAGTTGGGGATCCGAACCGTTGCCGTCTATTCGGAAGCCGACCGCGATGCGGCGCACACCCATCTGGCAGACGAAGCCATCTGCATCGGACCCCCTCCAGCAAAAGACAGTTACCTGAATGTAGCCAACATCATCGCCGCTGCCATCGTGACGGGAAGCGAAGCGATCCATCCTGGTTACGGATTCCTTTCGGAAGATAGCCGTTTTGCGGAGATCTGCCAGCACTATCGGATCAAATTCATCGGTCCGAAGCCCGAGACGATCCGGGCGATGGGAGACAAAGTGCAAGCCCGCCAGTTAGCCGTTAAGGCAGGGGTGCCGGTGATTCCAGGAAGGGATCATATTCAGTCGGAGCGAGAAGCAACGGCTGCCGCTGCCGAATTAGGCTATCCCGTTCTCATCAAGGCAGCAGCGGGCGGTGGCGGTCGAGGGATTCGGATTGTTCACAGCGAGACGGAACTGATCAGGAACCTGTCGCTTGCCCGCTCTGAGTCCGAAGCGGCTTTCGGTAATGGGGCGTTGTATTTGGAAAAATATTTGGAAGAGCCCCGCCACATTGAGATTCAGATTCTTGCTGATGAGCACGGCAACATTCTCGCTTTGGGTGAACGGGAGTGCTCCGTCCAGAACGTTCGCCATCAGAAACTGATTGAGGAAGCGCCCGCCCCTGGATTGACCCCTCAAGCCAGAGAGAGAATTGCCCGCAGTGCCATGAGACTGTGCGCCGCCGTAGGCTACACCAGTGCGGGGACTTGCGAGTTCCTCGTCAGCCGAGATGGTCACTTTTATTTTATTGAAATGAACACCCGCATTCAGGTGGAGCATCCGGTAACGGAGATGGTGACCGGAATTGATTTGATCAAAGAGCAAATCCGATTGGCAGCTGGGGAACGGCTGTCCATTCGGCAGGTGGAGATGAGGGGTCACTCGTTGGAATGCCGCCTCACCGCCGAAGACCCGGACAGAAACTTCGCACCCGATTCGGGAACGATTACTCGGCTGAGGTTGCCCGCTGGTCCAGGAGTCCGAGTGGACACTCACATCTATGAAGGCTATTGGGTCCCCCCTTTCTACGATCCCCTGTTAGCCAAAATCATTACTCACGGAAGGGATCGCAATGAAGCCATTGCCCGAATGAGGCGGGCCCTCCGAGAGTTCGTGATTGAAGGAGTGAAGACGACCCTTCCCTTGCATCAAAGGCTTCTGGAACATACTCGTTTCGTCAAAGGTGACTTATCCACAGCCTTTTTGCCCCGCTTTTTGGCAGAGGAATATCAAGGGTGACCGGTGTTGAGCCGTCGTCGGTCCAGGGAATTGGCTCTTCAAATACTTTTTCAAGCCGATGTTGCCGATGTCCCCATTGAGGAGGCGCTGCATCTGACCTTAGAGGAAATTCAGGATCAGGATTACGAGACGGTCTCTTACACGCAGACCATTGTGGAGGAGGTCTGGCTCAATAGAGAGAGTTTGGACCGCATCTTGGACTCTTGCTCCCAAAATTGGCCGGTTGAGAGGATGTCCGCCGTTGATAAGAACATTCTGCGGATCGCTACTTACGAAATTCTTTTCCGAGACGATGTTCCCCCAGCAGTTGCCATCAACGAAGCAGTGGAACTGGCGAAAAAATATGGGACCGAAGAATCCCCGCGCTTCGTCAACGGCGTCTTGAGTGGCGTTGCGAAAAAAACTCAAACCGGTGAAAAAGACCAACCCTCAAGCGGTGGCGACCATTAGGGAGAGAGAACTTTGCTTGTTAGAGGATGAATGAGCATTATCGGGAATGAGGGCGAGGCGATTGGCACCTATGTCGGCAACCCTCCTGGATGGTAAAGCGGTTGCGAAAAAACTGCGGCAACGCCTTAAGGAAGAGATTTTCCAGTTTTCCAAAAATATGGGTTTCCAACCCAAACTGGCAACGATTCTTGTGGGCAATGATCCCAGTTCCGTCGTTTACGTGACCTTAAAGGAGAAAACGGCAGTGGAAGTCGGACTCTTGGTAGACGCTTACCGGCTGCCCGAAACAGCCTCCCAAAGTCAGGTCAAGGACTTGGTGCAATCCTTGAACAAGGATCCTTTTGTTCACGGTATCTTGGTCCAGCATCCCCTTCCCAACGGACTGGACGAGGACGAGATTATGCAGACCATAGACCCCGATAAGGATGTGGATGGTCTAACTCCTTACAGCCTGGGCTGCCTGGCCGTTCGGAGAATTAACTTTGTCCCTTGCACCCCTTTGGGTGCCCTCTACCTGCTGAAGCACTATGAGATTCCGATAGAAGGTCGGCGTGCCGTCATCGTCGGTCCCGGTCGGATCAACGGAATGCCCGCAGCGCTTTTGTTCTTGATGAATTACGCAACTGTTGCCATTTGTCACGAGCGAACTCCCGATTTGAAAGAATTCACCCGACAGGCAGACATCCTTTACGTCTCCGTTGGTCATCCCGAACTGATTACCGCCGATATGGTTAAACCCGGAGCAGTGGTTTTGGACACCGGTTACAACCGAGTGCCCGGTCGCAAGGGTGATGTGGGCGATGTTCAATTTGAGACCGTCAAGGAGGTTGCCGGCTACATCACCCCCGTCCCGGGCGGCATCGGTCCGATGACGGTGACGATGCTTCTGGTCAATACCTTGCGAGCCGCCCAGAGAAAGGTGGGCGCACCTATCTTTGAGTAGGCTTTCAAAGGGCACAACAGCGCCCGTCGTTACGGGATCTCGTCCGACCTTTTTTGACCAATTACCAATGTAATCTCTCCTTTGGGGTCTGCATCAGACCATCGCTGCGCCAGGTCGTTGAGATTTGTGTGGTCCACCTTCTCGTGCCATTTGGTCAGTTCGTGACAAACGGTCACGTCTCTGTTGCCCAAAATCTCCCTAAGTTCGTCTATCATCTGCCCAAAACGATGAGGGGACACATAAAGGACGATGGTGAAAGGAAGGTCTTGAATTTGCTTTAAAAGGCTTCGCCGTTCTCCTTTCTTTTTTGGGAGAAAACCCAGAAATAAAAATCGCTGACCATCCATACCCGAAACGGAAACGGCAGCGGTCAGAGCAGAGGGTCCTGGGATCGGACAGACAGGTATGCTGGACTTTAAAGCCCTTCGGACGAGAAGGGCACCAGGGTCCGACACTGCTGGAGTGCCGGCACTGGTGACCAATGCTACATCTTTCCCTTGCTGCAGTTGTCGGATCAGATAGTCCGCCCGGGACTTTTTGGAATACTTGTGGAAACTGATCAAAGGTTTGCGAATTCCGTAGTGAGAAAGAAGTTTTAAAGTCACCCGCGTATCCTCAGCAGCGATGAGGTCTACCTTTTTCAAGGTTTCCAGACAGCGAAGGGTGATGTCTTTAAGATTGCCGATGGGCGTGGCGCACACAAAGAGGGTGCCCGAGCCCATTTTTCTTTCTTCCCTTCCCTTGACAATATGGGACGGACCGCCTATATATTGACAATGCATTACTCAGAAATTTTGCGCCGATATGGGTAAGAAAAAAGAGGCATAGTGGAGGGACGACAGCAGTGACGCCTAAGGTCAAGACAGGGAAATGGATGACCGAAAAGGATGTGGTGCAGCAATTAGGCATTACCCTGTCGCTTCTCAAGGTTTGGAAGAGAAAAGGGCTCTTGACACCCAATCGCTCCGGAGAAGGGGGACACGACCTTTACGATGGGAGGGACATCCAGAGAATCAAGGAGGCAGCAAAGGCACTGAGTCGGTTACGGATCCCTGATCCGGTTAATGCCGTCGTGAACCAACGCATCCCTGTCCGATGGATGACTCAACTGTTAGGAGTCAGCCGACAGCGCATTTACCAGATTCGACCGGGGAGCCTAACCATTGAAAACGCCCTCTACATTCTGGAGAGGAAGGCAAAGAGCAAGCCGGAGATTCAGAGAGCCTTCAAGGTCATCCGCGACCTCAAAGGATCAGGTCTCTTGTAAAAAAGAGGGACGTTCGGAAAGGAACGGGTGAATTTCTTCACGAGCCTTTATGGCAGATCAAATAGAGTGGGAAATAGATGGTGTGATTCCGTCTCAGGTCGTTGCCCCCAAAAGTATTACACAACTGAGCGAATGGATCACTCACTTCTTTGATAGAGATTTGACCGTCGTTCCTTTGGGAGGCGGCACCAAACGCCACATTGGTGCACCCCTTTTGAAATACGACTGCGCTTTACTGACGCACCATCTGACAGGCTTGACCGAGTATGTCCCAGAAGATCTGACGGTCACCGTTCAGGCGGGGACCATTCTGAACGATCTTCAGGCGGCTCTCTCTAAGGAGCATCAGTGGCTCCCGATAGATCCCCCTCATCCCGATCGGGCGACCGTGGGGGGTCTTCTGGCGACAGGTTTTTGCGGACCCTCTTCTTGCTTGTATGGTCCGATCCGAGACTATGTTTTGGGGATCACCGTTGTCCAGCCCACAGGGGCGGTGACCTCTTTCGGGGGTCGGGTCGTCAAAAATGTCGCCGGCTACGATGTGACCCGTCTTTACATTGGATCGTTCGGCACCCTTGGGGTCATCGCCGAAGCGACTTTCAAAGTCCTCCCCGTCCCTGAACATCGTGCGGGGGTTCTTGTTTCTACGGACTCCCTCGCCTCTTTGGAGTCCCTCCTTGATGCCCTGGTTCGGGGACCTATCTCCCCTGCCATTTGCCAGGTTTTCAATCGTCCCGCTGCTGAAAGGTCCCCGCTGTGCACCGAGCTTTTAGACTCGTCTGGCACATACGCCGTCGGTCTGGCGTTTGACGGTTTTGAGGAAGAAGTCCGTTGGTCAACGGAGCAACTACAGAAGATGGCGAAGGATGCAGGTGTGAATTATTTGGTCTTTGTCCCGACGGAGCGCCATCAGGAGTATCGGCGCCACATTGCTTCCCTTCACGATCCTGCCCGACCGGTCGTTGTGAAAATCGTCGTTCCATCCTCGGAGGTAACCCTTTTGTTGGACTGGCTGACAAAGACGATCGGTTCGGATGCTTTCATAGTCTCTTCCGCTTTGGAAGGGATTATCCGCATCGGTCTCAGCGACGACGAGAGGTTTTTGACCCTTTTGCCCACAATCAGGGAGGAAGCGATGCGGAGAGGGGGATTTGTTATTGCCGAGAGGCTTCCCATTACCTGGAAAAAGGTTTTTGATGTTTGGGGACACTCGGGTAGGGCGTGGCAGTTGATGAAAGAGTTGAAAGGAGCCCTTGATCCAAAGAATCTTTTTGCTCCGGGGCGAATGGGCTGGTAGAATCAATCTTTAAAGGACCACGATAAGATGAGGCACAACGATGACGATAGAAAAGCAGAAAACTCTTCCTGACCTTCTCTTGGATGACGAGACCTTTGAACTTCTGATGGACTGCATCCACTGCGGCTTTTGTCTGCCGACTTGCCCCACCTTCGCCCTCACCGGTGACGAAACGGACTCACCCCGCGGGCGCCTTTACTATATGAGGCTAATGGCAGAGGGGCGGGTGGCTGCCAGCCCTTCCGTTTTGACCCATTTGGATCGTTGCTTGGACTGTCGCGCTTGTGAGACGGCTTGCCCCTCTGGTGTCCAATACGGGTTTCTAATTGAGCGGGTCCGATCCCTTCTCGCTCAAAAAGGGAAAGGTCCCGTCCGTCACAGTTTTTTCTATCAGTTTTTGATCCGCTACATCTTTCCGTTCGCCAACCGAACGGAAGTGCTGTTTTCTCCCGTTCGCATCAGTCAAAAGTTGGGCATTAGCAAAATCCTTTGTCGGCTCCCTTTTTTAGGTCGTCTCATGTCAATGGTCCCACCCCTGCCCCCCCTAAAACTGCGGCACCTACCCGAACGGCTGGCGCCTGCTGGTCCGAAGAAGGGTCGGGTCGGTCTGTTGACGGGCTGCGTGGGCAGCGTCTTTTACAGTAATGTCAACTGGGCAGCCGCCGAGGTGCTGGCAGCAGCCGGCTACGAAGTGATTATCCCTACAGACCAACCCTGTTGTG
>JANXBO010000040.1 GCA_025057575.1 Candidatus Caldisaccharidevorator malaysiensis | reverse complement strand
CAGACGCTTCGGCTCTGACCGTGGACAGGGGTGTGGTAGTTAGCGCTGGTTCGCTTTCAGGCTCCGAACCGGCAGTTATCGGCGAAGGGAGCAGTCGTGTCAGCGCCGCGACTACCACACCCCTTCACCAACTCCACCTAAAGTTATTCAGGATATTTCCCCAAGGCTTCTCCTTGCTTGACCTTGGCGCCGTTGAGCCACATCAAAATGGCTTGGTAAGCGGGATGGTCGCGACTGTCCCACCTTTTGCCACCGCAGTGAGGGGCTTCCATAGTCGGCTTTTTGAGGATCAGGCTTTCCTCAGGTTGGTCCAAGTTGACGACTCTCAGCGCCGATCGGTAGTTGTGTCGGGAGACCTCGTTGGGGAAGTAGCCCGTCGCATCGGGCGGCTTGAGGTTGAGGACTGACTGATTGGCGTGGCACGAAAAACAGGAGCGACCGTCCCCAGCGGGAGCGGCTAAAAGGGGCTGAATGCGAACAGCAAAGTATTCAAAGTCCAGACTTTTCTCTGGGTCTTGGGACGCACCGGAGCGGTTCCCGTCCAAAATTTGACGAATCGCTGCCGCATCGGCGCCATCTTGCGACTGGGCAAGGGAAGAGAGGACCATCCTGACCGACGGGTTGGTAGCGTGGGTCTTGCTCTGGCGGATCAGGCTAATCGCACGGCTTCTAATGTCACCGTCCAGAGTCAGGGCTTTTTCTAAAAGAGGAACCCAACGGACATCATCTCGGATGGCGGCGTCAGAGGACGCCAGTGCTAAGAGCCGCCCGATAGCAGTCGGGTCATCGGTCTGAAGGAACCGATCCAGAACCGTAGAAACAGGCTCCGAATGCCCAATCGGCTGAGCGATGAGGGCTAAGCGAGCAGCAGACAGTCCCGCATCCAAACTCCCAGATTCCAGGACCCTCGCCACGAGTTGATGAATCTCTGGGTCTCCGTGGAAAGAGGGAAGATGCCGCAGCAGATCCAGTGCCGCTGCCTGTGTAGAGGGTTGCCCTTCACGAATGAGGGTCACTAGCCGGCTCCGAACCCTGGGGTCACCGTCAAACCAAGAGGGCACCTCGGCTAAGACCGGTAAGATGAGAGGTGCCAGTCCATCACTGGCTCCTTCCAGCAAGGTTAGCAACAGGTCCCGAGTCGTGCTGTCGTGATTGGGTTGGTCGGGGTAGCGCCTGGGGTCAATGCCATATTGGACGTGGCGGTCATTGAACGGGAACAGACGGTGCGCTTGCACCGCTAACTTGCGAATCGTTGGATTGGGATCGGTCAGTAGACGGACGATGTTATTGGCAAGAGCCGGGCGCGCCCCGCTGGAACGAAGATAGGACGAAACGACCAGCGCCCGTTCCCGCACGAAGGGATCCGAATCGTTCAACAGTTTGATGATCACGGGCTCAAGAATGTCCGCTGATCGTCCCCGAAAGTCAATGGCGTCCAGATCATTGCCGATCCGGTAAAAGTTCCGCTCAATCTGATCATCAGGGTTCCAGGATCGGACAATGGGGAACTCTGTTAAAGCAGTGAGAACCTGCTTTTTGAGGAAATCGGATCCTTTGTCCAGCGCCTGAGCAACCTTCAGCGCTTGAAGCGCCATCAGACGCTCAAAGTAGGACAGTGCCGATTGCCGATCTTCTTCCTTCGGTAACAGAGGCACCCAGAAGGCGTAGACATATTGAACATCTTCATCATAGATGCTGTAGAGCGCCTCTCGGAGCGCCCAAAGCACAGATTCTGTATTACCCGAATCAGCCAATCCCGCTAGGATAGCATCTAAGATTCGGGAGCGGGCAGCAAAACTGGGGTTCCAAACCCAAAATTGGGGCAGCGACTGAACCGCCTGCAGACGGGCAACGGGATCGGGATCGGAGCGGGCAATTCGGAGGACCCGCTGGAGCAGTTCCGTTTCCGTCGCCAGCCACCGAAAGTGCTGATTAATCACTCGCAAACCAGCCCGACGGACCGTTGGGTCGGCGTTCTCCAAAGCATGAACGGTTGCCTCAAGAGCCTGCTTTGCTTCTTTAGTCCCCAGTCGTCGGCTATAGACCTCCCGCAATGCTTGGGCTGCCGACCGGCGGACCATCAGAGTGTCGTCCTCAAGGGACGACTCAAACATCGGCACAGAAGTCCCATCAGCAAGCCGACAGAGGGCGTTGAGGGCTTCCCAGCGGATCAGGGGCTCGGGATGCTGAGACAGCCGCCGAATTTTCTGGACAACCGCTTCGCCCGGATGATCCCAAATCGCCATCAAGTCCCTCAAAGTTGCCGAAAGGGAACTCGTCCGAATGGAACCGATCTGCTGACTGGTCCCCCAGCCCCGTTGGCTCTTTTTGCGGTAGAGTTCGGAAAGAGCCATCAGCGATAGTTGGGTTTCCTTAAAGGGCGTATTGAAGGCTTCATAAGGCTGACCATCGGTATTCCAGCCGCCGAAGGACTTTTGGCGGCTGAGGAGAAAGCGCACCCCTTTTGCCACTTGAGGATGATCCGCCGTTAACCCCGCTCGGGCAAGGGCAAAGAGAACGGTAGCGGTGGAGAATTCCGATGACGGGCTCTTGTCGTCCATTCGGTAAGCCCAACTGCCATCTTCCCTCTGAAGTTTGAGCAGACGCGCTACATTTTCCTGAATTCTTTGCGAAAGTCCCGACGGGTCCACCTCGGCAAACAAGATCGTTTGCCAAGCCAGGTCATCAGCGGTCTGGACCCGATCTGAGGGGGCGTTCACCGCCAGTCCCTTGACTTTGTCAAACGACTCCCTATCGCCAATCTTCTTAAAAAGTCGTAGCGCCATCCAGGCGGTTTCAAAGGTGGAAAGAGTCGGCGGGTTTTGCTCGTCATTGCCTGTCCCGCTAAAGGGCAAATGGTCCCGCTGATAGAAAGCCCGAACGTAAGCGGCGTTAGCAGTGAAATAGTGAGGCAATGATTCGTTTGCAACGGTCTCGTAAAGGTCTTGAATGAGCGCCATTTGGCTCAAAACGTGAGCGGAGGCACCAATAAAGCGGACCCAGACGGTGCCGTCCAGGTAGAAGGGGCGAGGGGCGTTTCTGATTCGGTCGGCTAAAAATCTTAAGGCTTCCCGTTCGGAAACCGGATAGCCATTTTTATAAGCCCATAAGGTCCCTCGGGTGCTGAATTGGGACGGATGGCAGGCGGTGCAGACGATCGTCTCCAGATGGACTTGTTGATCCCTCCTGGGAATGGCACCCGAGCGAGGCGTGTTGGCAAACCAGGAATCGCCCGCGGCAACGAGATAGTTCATCGCCACGGTGATGGCTTTCTCAGGGTCTTCATAAGGGGGAACCGGATAGGCAGTCGTCCTAAGGCGGTAGGCAGGATGGTTGGCTTCTACCTTCACAAAGTAAGTGCCTTGTTTGAGGACTCGGGTCGTAAATTTGTTGGCGCTATTGAGTTCCACCCCTGCCTGGCGAATGACGGGACCGACCTGAGCCTCATGGGGACCGGAGACCGGATCGTAACCATCTACATAGGGGACTAGTTCCCCTTTCTCAAGGGTATAAACCGTCACATTCGCCGGAACATCCCTGTCCAAGATGTCCAAGTTGAAGAAAACGAGTTTCGGTTCCTTGTCGGGCTGCTCCAATCGGAACCAGTCCACCCCGGCGGACAGGGCGTCGTTCTCGTTATCGGATGGGGCAATGAAATAAGGGCGATCGTCAGCGGTGCCAACGACAGGGACACCCAAAAAAATGGTTTGGGCTTGTTCGGGGGAATCGTTGGGCTCCGCTTCTATCACTGCTTCCTCAGGGTTATGGGGAAGACCTCCCAGCCTGATTTTGAAAAGCACAGGGCTGACAATCCCTTTAGTGCGAAAAACGAGGCGAATGGTCTTGCGGGACGGTGCCCGAAAGACGACGTAAAGGTCCGGGTCAGCGGAATGGAGGGTCTTCTGGAACAGCCGCTGCTTTCCCTCTCCACTGAGAACGATGGTGCCATTGCCCAGTGTCAAGGGTTTTATTGCTCGGACGGTCAGGCTGTAAAGCCGATCGTCGCGATTCTCATCCAGACGGGCGTTAATGGTGATCCCTTCCGGATGAACGGTCCACAGCCGGGCTTCGCCGTCCGCTAAGAGGATCCTCTTCGCACTCGGTGGCAGGGTAGGGGAGGTTCTTGGCTCAGTGCCGTCCCCTTTTCCTCTTTCGGAATCTACCACGGCAACAGCAAAAGTAAGGACCAGACCTATGGTCAAGAGGACCGAACCGATGGGTCCGTAAAAGGGTTTCCCTTTTATCTTTATCCTTCCCCTCATATCGCCCCTCCGCAAATTATTCATATGTTTAAATTGGTAAATATTATAGTGCCAGAACGACACAGGCTGAAAAAGGATTTAGGCAGGGGGTTTAACTGCGATCCGCACATCGGCAACGACAGCGCCTTGTCCCTTCTCGTAAACGATCAGGGGATTAATATCTAGTTCCTCAATGGCTTCCAGTTCCAGGGAAAGTTGAGACAGGCGCTCTATGCAATTAACGATGGCGTCAATGTCGGCGGGCGGCTGACCCCGGACTCCTTCCAGAAGTTTGTAAGTTTTGATCCCCTGAACCATCCGATAGGCACCCAGTTCACGCACGGGAGCGAAACGAAAAGTCACATCCCTTAACAGTTCCACATAGATTCCCCCCAGCCCGAACATCAAGATGGGACCAAACTGGGCATCTCTTTTCAGCCCCAGGATGACCTCCCGTCCCGGTCTCGCCATCGCTTGAACAAGGATGGTGGAAAAGTCCTGACCGCGGTAGTGGCGGGCGACGGAGGAACAGATGGTTTGATAACCCTGACGAACCTCTTCAGGGGTGCGAACATTCAGCATAACCCCGCCCACGTCAAACTTGTGAACCACATCAGGGGAAAGAATCTTAAGAGCGACGGGAAAGCCAATTCTTTGAGCACCGGCAACTGCTTCGTCCGGCGAGTGCGCCACCGACCAGGGTAGGGTAGGGAAACCATAACATTCCAGGATCCTAAGGGCATCGTCCTCAGGGATGAACCCGTGTCGCGACGGATGGGTTTTGCTGAGGATGTCTCGGGCTCTCTGAGAGTCTACCACAAAATGGCGCACTGCTGTCCTCGGTCGGGTGATCCAAGCCCGATATTGGGTCATCGCAGAAAGAGACCGGACCGCATCCTCCGGAAAGGCATAGCAGGGCACCCCGTGCGTTTCCAAAATGCGCACACCTGCCGATACATCCACTATCCCCATAAAGCAGGCTAAGATCGGTTTTCTGCGCAACTGAGCAGCCGTGACAATTGTCTGAGCAATTTCCTCAATATCCGTCATCGCCTGCGGAGTAAGGAGAACGATGATCCCATCCGTCGTCTCATCGTCCAATGCTGCTTCCAGGGCGATCGCATACCGATCGTGGCGGGCGTCTCCGAGGAGATCTATCGGGTTGTTAATGGAAGCGTGAGGGGGCAGTGAGTTTCTCAAGGTCTGACGGGTCTTTTCCGATAGAGGCGCCAGTTCCAATCCGTAACGAACGCACGCGTCGGTTGCCATAATTCCAGGACCGCCAGCATTGGTAATGATGGTTACTCTGTTCCCTTGAGGAAGAGGCTGGTTGGCAAAGGCGATGGCATATTCAAAGAGGTCCTCAACGGTGTCCACTCGTAAAGTCCCTGCCTGAGTTAAGATAGCGTCATAGATTTCATCGCTGCCGGCGAGGGAACCCGTGTGGGAAGCCACCGCCCGTGCCCCTGCCGGTGTGCGTCCTGCTTTCAGGGTCAAAATGGGCTTCCGATTTTCGCCTTCGCCCGTTACTTCCCTTGCCAAGCGCAGAAACTCTCGTCCGTTCGCCAAATCCTCGGCGTAGAGCAAAATAACCTGAGTCTGGCTATCCTTCCAAAGGTAGGCTAAAAAGTCGTTCTCATTCACATCGGCTTTGTTCCCGAGACTAATCACCTTGCTGAACCCGATCTCCTGCCCCTTCGCATAGTCAAGGACCGCTGTGCACAGAGCGCCACTTTGACTAATGAAAGCGATATTCCCTGGCTGAGGCATCTCTTTCGCAAAGGACGCATTCAGACGGATCGCTGGATCGGTGTTGATCACGCCCAAGCAGTTGGGACCAACGAGAGCAATACCCGAACCCCTGGCGATTTCCACAATCTCCCTTTCTAACTTGGCACCCTCCGGTCCTGTTTCCTTAAAACCAGCCGAAATGACGATGGCACCTTTGACCCCTTTTTCCGCACATTCTCTCAAAACCTTCGGGACCAAGGGCGCCCGAACGATAATCACCGCCAGGTCTATTGGATCCGGAACCTCCAGCACACTGGCATACGCCCGAACGCCACACACGGATCGGGCTTTTGGGTTGATGGGATAAACGACGCCGGTGAAGAGACCCATCAGCAGATTCTGCAGAACCGAATGCCCGACGGACCCTGGCTCCCTTGAGGCACCAATCACCGCTACCGACGACGGTTCTAAAATTGGTCGCAAGTCCCTAATCGTGGACAAATCCAAGACTTCCTGGTCCTGCATCACAGACCCTCCCGATAGCAAGATAGTGCCTCTTCAGCCCCCGTGCTGTCCGTAAGGAACCGCTTTTCGTATTGGTCCTTTTAACTCGTTGCGTCATCGGGGGGATGGGGTAAAAGTAAAAAAGGCTGTTGATGGCGAAGATTGATCGCCCAGGGAATATCCACTTCCACCGATATTTCCCAAATGATCTTCACAAGAACACCGGAATAACTCCACGGCTGTTGGGGAAGGGCAAAGGCGAAAGGAAACGAATGGACGGTCCCGCCTCGCAGGGTCCCCTGAAAGAGATCCACCCTGTTGATTTCCTCAGAGTCAAAATCGCCCCGACCTTCCGTCCGCCATCTCAAGCCCACCCACAAATGACGGCAGGTCACGTCTTTCTGAGGGCGAAGGACGACCTCGCCCAACATTTGTTGCCCGGGTTGAAACCGGATCGGCTCTCCCTCTTTTGCTGGCAAGCCATTTTGGAAAACAACCGTTATCGCAGCCATTCTCTTAACCGCTGTCCCTTGGCGGTTCGGCTATGACCTCAACTTCGGCACGATAGCGATCATCCACCCACCCTTTTAACTCCACTTGGAAAACAACAAAGTATTCCAGCCGATTATTCCGGGAACGGAAAGTGTGCATCGTCTCCTTCGGCACCGTGAATTCTACCACCTGCTCTAAAAGAGTGCCCCCAATCAAGGGGAATCTAAAAAAAAGCGTCTTTTCGTCCAGAACAAAATCCTGCGTGACAATCCTCTTACCGTTCTTGGTCCAATAGGTCGCCGTCTCTCGAAAGACAAAGCGGGCGATCATCTGCCTTAACGAAGCGTCCCTCTTGATCCGCTGACGGTAGCTGGCTGTCAATTTTTCCCCTGGTCGCAATCGTTTCGGCATAACAGCAATCTCCGCTGGCGCCAATCGCCATCGGATGACAGCAGGATACAGGCTCAAGACCATTAGCCCAACCCCCACAACGAAAAGCGGGAGATGGCTTAAGGCTATGTCCCCGCTAGCAAAAAGGAACAAAACGAGAAAGCCATTCCAAAAAAGCGCAACCACAAGAAGGGCAATCCGAGACCTCCGGTTGCTAAGGAGGAATTCTATGAAATCGCTAAAAAGGTCTCTAAATCCAACTACGCGACGGCGTCCTGGTGGACTAAGCCCCATCTTTAGTCGCTGACGCCCCTCTAACTTTCAAGGACCGCGCAGGCAACAGCGTAGTGTTCTGAGTGAGCCAAAGATAACCAGACCTTGGCGACTTTAAGGGCTGATGCCCTTTCGTGCGCCGAACCGAAAAGGAAAGCGACGGGTTCGCCCCAAGGAAGATTGACCGTGACGATGCTGGTCCAATGGATGCCTTTGGCGAAACCGGTGCCGAGGGCTTTGGCAACTGCCTCTTTCGCCGCCCAGCGGGCAGCCAGATGAGGATAAGGATCCTTGAACCGGAAACAGTATTCAATCTCTCTTGCATCATAGACCCTCGTGAGAAAACGGTCACCATAACGCCTGTGAAGGTGACGAATCCGGCTCACTTCCACAATGTCCACACCGATTCCGACAACGGGCATCTTCTCATCCGACCGAAGTCCGTGTCCGATAATGATCGTCCCAAAGGAGATGGACATTTCCGACGCTGACCCGAGTAAGTCCAGCTTCACAAGCCGCTTGGAAACACTCCTCGGCATGCTGGCGGGAAGTGGGGGGCAAGTCGGATAGGGCGAAAGCCGGATGAAACGCCAAAAGCCGATAGGGAATGGTGCGGTCACAGGAGGCGATGAATTGGGCTATGGTGTGAACCTCTTCGGCGTCTACATAGCCCGGGACGAGAAGGGTGCTGGCGACGACGGGAGGCGGTTCCGGACGAAGGCGAATGTAAGAGGATGCTTTGGCAAAGTTTTCAAGAGTTCGCTGATTGGAAACCCCTGTGAGAGCCCGATGGACGGCATCGTTGCCGGCTTTGAGGTCAAACTTGATGCAGCCACCCGACTCAAGGACCAGTTCCATAATCGTCTCTAAGATTCTGGGGTGCATCGTCCCGTTGGTCTCAAAGCAGATGCGAAGGATCCGCCCTTTGCTCATCTTAAGGGCTTTCCGCGCTGAGGCGATCGCGTGCGGTAACTGGGGGGTCGGATCCCCTCCGAAAAAACAGATACAAGAAGTCCGTTCGTCCACTGCCTCAGCCAGTTCCTCAGGGGTCCTTCGCTGCCCACGGATGAGATCCAATCGGTAGTGCCAGTTTTGGCAAAAAAGACAGTTCAGAGAGCAAGCACCATAGAAGACCGCCAAATTTTTGTAACCGATCTCCGGACCGGGGCGGTAAGCGTATTTCGGATAACCACTTCCTGTTCCTGCCGGACAAACCCAATCAGCGACGCAGTTCGTTGGCAACGGGTCGTAATACCAACTCACCACAGCATTTAAGCGATAGCCCCAAGGCAGTCCGCAATAGCCGACTGAACCCGGACCGATCCGGCACTCATTAGAACAGATTTGGCAGAGGCGTCCTCGTCGGTCCTGCGGCGGCGTCTCAGGAAGACCAAAGGAGGACCGAAAGGGACGATGTCTTTTAAGAAGTTGACCTTCCGTGACTTTTCCGGACCTGAGGCAGGTCAGGCAAAAGCCAATTGTCCGAGCGATCACCGAGGATTGCCCGTGACAGACAGAGCATCGCGCCACTGTCGGATCACCTAAGTTATGTTAGCAATATCCGAGCAAGCCACGTCCTTTCGTGGTCAGCCGATCGGGATAGGTCTACTGTGTGTATTTCGGCAGGGACTTCCAGAGAGCATTTCGGACGGCATTTAGATCAACAAAGAAATATTATCAGACATTATTTCCGTCACAAAACTGGCTTCCCCTACGCTTTCTCCCTCTTCCCTACAGGGGCTATCGGGAGAAAAGTAATCTGAAGCAACGCGCTTATTGTGTTTCTAAGCCACGGCAGCCGTCACTTGTTGGACGATAGCAGCGAAGGCTTCTGGGTCCGTGACCGCCATTTCTGCCAACACTTTTCGGTTGATGGCGACACCGGCTTGTTTCATCTTGTTCATCAGTTCGCTATAGGTCAGACCGTGCTGGCGGGCGGCGGCATTGATGCGCACGATCCACCACGATCGCATATCCCGTTTCTTTTTCTTCCGATCTCGGTAGGCGGCGGCACCGGCACGGATGACGGCTTCCTTTGCCCGACGGTAAACCTTGCTTTTCAGTCCCCAATAACCCTTTGCCAGTTTCAATATCTTCTTGCGGCGTCTTTTTGTCGCTTTCGGATTGCGGGCTCTCATTCTTTTCGTCGGCTCCCTTCAGTCTAAGAGTCCCCTTAATGCCTTTTTATAAGTCCTCGGCGCTTCCGTTGGGCGCTTGAGGTCTCTTTGCCGTCGCTTGCTCTTTTTCAACTTATAGTGAGAACCGCCGATTTTCTGACGCATCACCCGACCGCTTCCTGTTTTCCAAAATCTCTTCAAGGCGGTCCTTTTCGTTTTCCTTCCTTTTGCCATTGCTGATCCTCCATTTTTTTGGTTTGACGAATGACCCCGAAAAAGACGCCACTAAGATAACATCCTTTAAGAAAGAAAGCAAGGGAACAACCGATGTTTTATTATTGGGTTGGTTTTTCCTCAAGGGGCGATGGTGCTGAAGTGCTCTCCCGACGGTCTTGGCGGTCGGCACCTTCTTTCTTGGCGGGAGCCGATGCCTTGCCGCTTTCCTTTTTTCTTGCCAAAACCAAAGACATCGTCCGCCCCTGAGTCGTTAGGGGAACTTCAACAACTGCCAGGTGCTCTAGGCGCTTAGCGAACTCATTGAGTTTACCCGTCGTAATCTCCGGATGGGCTTGCCAGCGACCCCAGACATTCATAAAGACCCGCACCCGGTGTCCTTCGGAAAGGAACTCCTCTGCTGTCTTGAGCCGGTAAGCCATATCGTGTTCGCTCATCTCTGGTGTCAGTCGGATCTCCTTCAGGGCTTTCTGATGCTTTCGGGCTTCTTTTTCTCGCCGCTGCTGTTCGTATTTGAAGCGCCCATAATCCATAATTCGGCACACAGGAGGTCGGGCGTAAGGGGCGACTTCTATTAAATCTAACCCCTTACTGCGCGCCAGCATTAAGGCTTCCCTCGTGTCCCTGATGCCCAGGTTTTTACCCGTCTCATCAATCAGGAGGACCTTCGGAATGCGAATCTGTTCGTTCACCCTCAACGGTCTCTTCTCATCGCGACCCTTTGTAATCGTTTCCCACCTCCCGTTCTTATGGGTCTAACTTAGGCGTCTTGATTTGTTCCTGAATCCACTGTTGCAAAACCGTTAATGGCATATAGCCCAAGTCCTTTTTGCCCCGCAGCCGAACGGACGCTCCACCGTCGCGCACTTCCCGATCGCCGACCACAAGGATGATGGGGATTTTGGCGGCTTCAGCATCAAAAATCCGACCGGAAAGCGGCTCCCGCTTACTGTTGATCTCCACCCGCGCACCAAGTTCTTTTAACCCGTTTTGCAGGCTCTGAGCATACGACAGGTGACGGTCCGCTATGGGAAGGATAATAGCCTGAACCGGCGCCATCCAAGTCGGAAAAGCGCCTGCGTAGTGTTCTGTCAAAATCGCCATAAAGCGCTCCATCGTTCCGAACAACGCTCGATGGATCATCACAACGGGATGGTCTCTATTGTCCTGCCCAACATAGTTGACCTCCAGCCGAAGGGGCAGGTTCGGGTCCAGTTGGATCGTTGAGCACTGCCACTTTCGTCCCAGGCAGTCGGACAAGAAGATGTCCAACTTGGGACCGTAGAAAGCACCACCACCCACATCCAGTTCGTAATCCAGGTTCAAATTGTCCACGACGGAGCGGATGATGGACTCTGCCTGATCCCAAATTTCCAGGGTGCCGGCAAACTTGTCGGTCGGTCGGGTCGCGATCTTGACGGTGAATTCGTCAAAGCCAAACAGGCGAAGCCAACGAAGGGCTAACTGAACGACGGCGGCAAACTCCTCTTCGGCTTGATCCATTCGGCAAAAAATGTGGGCGTCGTCGCAAGTCATTCCGCGCACTCTTGTCAGTCCGTGGAGGGCGCCTGATCGTTCATATCGGTAAACTGTCCCCAGTTCGCACAGTCGGATCGGCAGATCTCGGTAACTTCGGGTCTCTGTCTTGAAAATAGTGATGTGGAGGGGGCAGTTCATCGGCTTGAGGAGGTACTTTTGCGATTCCAGTTCCATCATCGGGAACATAAAGTCCGAATAAAGTTGGGTGTGCCCGCTTCGGTCCCACAGTTCGGTTCGGGCGATATGGGGCGTGTAGACGATCTGATAACCCCTCTTGAGATGTTCCGCCCGCCACATCTCCTCTAAGAGGTTTCGGATGAACCCACCCTTAGGAAGCCACAGCACCAATCCCGAGCCAATGGTTTCCTCAATTATGAACAGACCCAATTCTCGCCCCAGCCGCCGATGATCCCGGCGCTGGGCTTCCTCCAATTTGGTCAGATGCTCCTGAAGGGCTTCCGCCGTCGGAAAGCAGGTGCCGTAGATTCTTTGCAGCATCGGATTGCGCTCGTCGCCACGCCAGTAAGCACCGGCACTGTTGAGCAGTTTTAAAGCCCCGATGCGACCGGTGCTGGGAATGTGCGGACCTCGGCACAAATCAATGAACCCATCCTGCTGGTAAAAACTGACGGTCTCCTCGTCCAGTTCGGCGAGGATTTCCAGTTTATAGGTCTCCCCTGCCTGACGCAAAAGGGCTTCGGCTTCCTTTTTTGGCAATTCCAATCGCTTGAGTCGGTAATCGGCGGCGACGATCTCCTTCATCCGTTGTTCAATTTTCTGAAGATCTTCTTCTGTAAAGGGTCTTCCGATGTCAAAGTCGTAGTAAAAGCCGTTCTCAATGGGGGGACCGATGGCTAATTTGGCGTTGGGAAAGAGTTCTTTGACGGCTTGAGCCAAAACGTGGGCGGTCGTGTGGCGATAGGCATCGCGAGCGGGCGGATCGTCAAAGGTCAAAAAACGAATGTGAATCTCCTCATCCGCCACCGGACGGAAAAGGTCCCAGGGCTGACCGTTGACCTCCGCCAAAAGAAACCTTTCTACCTCGGTCGGCTTCCACCTTTCCAATATTTGAAGAGGCGTTACATTTTTTTCTGCTTCCCAGACACTGCCGTCGGGCAGGATCACCCGCACTTTACTCATAAACTTGTCTTACTCCTCCTTCCCTTCAAGGGTAAGCCCTT
The DNA here is from genome assembly GCA_025057575.1 of Candidatus Caldisaccharidevorator malaysiensis. Taxonomy (GTDB): domain Bacteria; phylum Armatimonadota; class Fervidibacteria; order Fervidibacterales; family Fervidibacteraceae; genus Caldisaccharidevorator; species Caldisaccharidevorator malaysiensis. Next base: position 11,600 of record JANXBO010000040.1, on the reverse strand, counting down.
TTTTATTATGAGGCTGAGGTGAGTCACTGGTGTCCTTAGAAACTGTCCGAAAAGGGAAGGCGCAATAAACTAATCCGGCTTTTCGCCGAATTCATCGGGCGGGAACTCTGGCTATCAAGCCAGCCTTTTCCAATGCTGTTGATGCTGTTGAGAACCAAATTCTTCAGCAACCTTGAAAAGGAACTCTTCAAACATTGTGAAACAAGCGATTCGTTGATTGCGCGTCCATATCAGAGCCGCCCTTACTGCCTCCGGACTGCATCTCTTAACATCTTCCTCACCGGTCTCGTAAAGCCTTCTTCTCAGTGACAGACCTGTAAGATTGCGGACCAGAGCGCGGATTTGATGTTTCCATTGGTTTACGGTCACGGTCACGTTGTTTTAAAAAAGCAGGGACCGGGCTGCTGGGAAACAGTCACCGGTCCCTCTTTTGAAGTGGGCTTCCTGGGCAGCAGACCGCTACGGACCGTCTTAGTCCCTTACTTCTGTTACCTGCTTTTTGCGGCGTCCGACCCGCGCTTTGGCTTTTGCTCGCTCCTCTTCACGAATGACGGCTTGGGCGGCGGCTAAACGAGCGACAGGCACCCGGAAGGCGGAGCAACTGACATAATTGAGACCGATATCGTGACAGAACCAGACGCTGTTCGGCTCACCCCCGTGTTCGCCGCAAATGCCGATCTCCAAATCTGGTTTCACGGAACGACCCTTTTCCACGCAAATGCGCATTAACTCCCCTACCCCGTCGGGATCCAAAACTTCAAAGGGGTTAGCACGCAAGATAGGGGTTCCTTCCATCCCGACCACTTCTTCCAGGTAATCAGCCATAAACTTGCCTTCCACATCGTCGCGACTAAAGCCAAAAGTGGTCTGAGTCAGGTCGTTGGTCCCGAAACTAAAGAAATCGGCATACTGAGCGATTTTGTCAGCAGTCAAGCAGGCACGGGGGATTTCGATCATCGTGCCGACTTGATACTCAACGGTCACCCCCTGCTCCTGGATCACTCTTTTGACTTCCTCCTCTACATACTTTCGGGTGACGATCAATTCGTTGTGGTGACCGACCAAGGGAATCTCAATCTTGGGCTTAGGGTTAAAGCCTTCTTTCTTCAATTGGCAAGCGGCTTCCATAATGGCTCTTGTTTGCATCTGGTAGATTTCGGGGAAGGTAACGCCCAGGCGGCAGCCCCGATGACCCAGCATCGGATTGTTCTCGTGTAGGCGCAGGGACTTGGTCCAAATGTCTTCAAAGGGGAGACCGAGTTTCTCTGCCAGTTCCTTCGCCTCCTGCTCCGTGTGGGGCAAAAACTCGTGGAGGGGCGGATCCAGAAGGCGAATGATAACGGGGAGACCGTCCATCTCTTTAAGGAGCCCGTAAAAGTCCTGTCTTTGGAACGGGAGAATGACCTTCATCGCCTCTTCCCGTTCTTCTTTATGGTCCGCCAAAATGAGCCTTTGAAAGTGGGGCAACCGCTCGGGGTCAAAGAACATATGCTCCGTTCGGGCAAGACCAATTCCTTCCGCACCCAGAAGCCGGGCTAAGCGGGCTTCTTCGGGCTTGTCCGCATTCGCCTGAGTTCCCAACTTTCGCCGTTGGTCCACCCAAGTCATAAATTCCTCGTAGTAGCGATAAAGAGGACTCTCTTCAGGCTTGAGATCGCCCAAAACGACCCGCACAATCTCGCTGGGGACGACGGGAATATCGCCTTTGTAGACGACTCCGTTGGTTCCGTCAATGCTGATATAGTCACCTTCTCGGACGATCGTTCCGTTGACGGAGAAGAACTTCTCAGCGTAGTTAATGGCAAGGGCCCGACAGCCGACGACGCAGGTTTTGCCCATAGCCCGCGCGACGACGGCAGCGTGGCTGGTTCGTCCGCCTTCGCTGGTCAGGATACCTTTGGCAGCGTGCATTCCGTCAATGTCGTCGGGGCTCGTCATCCTCCGCACTAAGATAACCCTTTCTCCCTGTTTCGCCCATTGGACGGCTTCCTCTGCCGTAAAGGTGACTCGTCCGGAGGCGGCACCGGGCGAGGCAGCAATGCCAGTCGCCAGTTTCTCGGCTCCCGCCAAGGCTCCCGGTTCAAACTGGGGGTGAAGAAGTTGCTCCAGAAGACGAGCGTCCACCATCTTGAGCGCCTGGTCCGTGGTGATCAGACCCTCGTGGACCATATCCACTGCGATGCGGATGGCGGCCGGACCTGTCCGTTTGCCGGTTCTCGTCTGAAGGACATACAGACGCCCTTTCTCTACGGTGAACTCAATGTCCTGCATATCCAGGTAATGGCGTTCCAGTTTTTCAGCATGGCGAAGGAGTTCCTGGTGGACCGCCGGCATATTCTCCGCCAGCCAAGCGATATCCATCGGCGTGCGCACGCCGGCGACTACATCTTCGCCTTGGGCATTCGGCAGGTAATCCGCATACAACCCTGGTTTACCGCTGGCTGGGTCCCTCGTGAACCCGACGCCCGTTCCGCTGTCCCAACCTCGGTTACCAAAGACCATCGCCTGAACATTGACGCCGGTGCCCAAGTCGTGGGGAATGTTATTGATTCTGCGGTAACTGATCGCCCGTGGATTGTTCCAACTATGGAAGACCGCCTCCACCGCCATCATCAGTTGCTGGTAGGGATCATCGGGAAAGGGCTGCCCCTTTTCGCTGGCGATCAGTTCCTTGAATCGTTGAACGGCTTCTTTTAAGTCGTCTACGGTCAGGTCCGTATCCCGCACTTGATCCAGGGGCTTGCCCAGCAAGTGGGCTCTTCGTTCCTTCAATTGGTCCAAAATGTGTTCAAACTTGTCCCGACTCACATCCAGGACCACATTCCCGAACATTTGGATGAATCGGCGATACGAGTCCCAGGCAAAGCGCTCGTCCCCTGTCTGACTGATCAGACCCTGGACGGTCTGATCGTTGAGCCCCAAGTTGAGGATCGTGTCCATCATCCCCGGCATAGAAGCAGGGGCACCCGAACGAACGGAGACCAACAGGGGATTGACCGGATCCCCAAAGCCCTTTCCGGTCTTCTTTTCTAACTGGGACAGATACTTCTTAATTTGATCCTCCAGTCCCTCTGGCAAGCGCTGCCCATTACGATAATACTCTCGGCACGCCTCCGTCGTGATGGTGAAACCGGGTGGGACGGGCAGGTCCAGATTCGTCATCTCAGCAAGGTTGGCACCTTTGTTCCCTAAAAGCATCCGCATCTCTGCCCGCCCTTCCTCAAACGCGTAAATCCACTTCTTTTTGCGAGCCACTACGACGCACCTCCTACTCAATCCGGTTCCGTTGTCATTGCCCGTTCCTACCGATAGGGTATCACAGGCTGACGAAACTGCAGAGGGATGCACGCCCTCATATGGTCCGAGAAGCGCCCCCGTCCACGGTTAGGGATGACCCAGTAATGTAGCCTGCCCACTCGGACGCCAAAAAGCACACAGCGGCAGCCACCTCCTCAGGTCTTCCCAGCCGACCCAGGGGCAACTGCTCCCCTGCCTCCTTTGCCACCTTTTCTGCAAATTCCTCCAAGGTCATCTCCGGTGCCACGAGTTTTCGTCTTCTCTCCAATTGATCCGTAATGATGATTCCGACATTAACGCTGTTAACGGTAATGTTGAACGGAGCCAGTTCATTGGCTACCGCCTTTGTCAGCGCTAGGCAAGCGGCACGCCAGGTGCTGGTCGACAGGACCTCCTTGCTGGGTTGCTTCCCCAAAACAGAATTGATGTTGATAATCCGTCCCCATCTCTGCTTCTTCATTGCGGGAACGACTGCCTTGATGCAGCGGAGGTGGGCAAAGACCTTTATGTTGAGGTCGTCCTGCCACTCCTTCCAGCCCAGGTCATCCAGTCCCCCCGGCTGAGCCCTTCCGGCATTGTTGACCAGAATGTGAACCGTTCCGAACTCGTGAAGGACTTTCTCCACAAAGGCAGCAACCTGATCATCGTCCGTTACATCGCAGACCACACCGAGGACTTTTTGACCGGTCTGTTCCGTCAGACGGCGCGCCGTTTCCGCCACTGCGACGTCGGATCGGGCACAGAATGCCACGAGACAACCTTCTCTGGCAAGAGCCTCTACGCATGCCCGTCCGATCCCCTTGGTGCCGCCCGTGACAATCGCAACCTTACCGGCAATTTTCAGATCCAAACTTCTACCCCCTGCTGTTTAACTATCTCTTAATCCTGCGAACCTTTTAGGACCTCATTTTTTCGCAAGTAATGTGCCAATCTTAGTTTTGGTGGGTATGGTGACTCAGGTCTGGCAAACCAGCCCGGACAAACCCGATGAGACCATTATATCAGCAGCGGCGGATGTCTTAAAAGGAGGCGGTTTGGTTGCCTTTCCCACGGAGACGGTCTACGGTCTGGGAGCGATCCTTACCCATCAAGGCGCTATTGAGCGAATTTTCCGGGTGAAAAACCGACCCCCATCCGACCCATTGATCGTCCACTTAGCCGATCCTGATCAGGCAAGGGATTGGGCTCAAGATTTACCAAAATCTTATTTCGTCCTCTCCCAGCAATTTCTTCCGGGTCCCTTGACTCTCGTGGTGAAAAAAAGGGAAAGGGTGCCCGATATCGTGACGGCGGGTCGGGATACGGTGGCGCTGCGGGTGCCGTCCCATCCCGTCGCTCGGGCACTTTTGCGGGAAACTGCCGTTCCTGTAGCCGCCCCCAGTGCCAACCTTTTTGGTCGTCCCAGTCCGACGACGGCGGACCACGTTCTGGCAGACCTTAGGGGAAAAATTGAGGGACTTATAGATGCCGGTCCGACGCCCTGCGGAGTAGAATCTACAGTTCTGGACATCACTCAGTCGCCGCCCGTCCTGCTCCGACCTGGGGGCGTTCCCAAGGAGCGTTTGGAAGAAGTTTTAGGGGTGCCGATCCTATTTTCTTTTACTCCAAGTCCTGATGAGGCGGCGGCGAAAAGGGCACCGGGGCGGTTTCTCCGTCACTATGCCCCCTCTATTCCGGTCCTTCTTTCCGATGGAACCGCCGATGCGCTGATTCAAATAGCGCTCGCAGCGCAAGTAAGTGGTGAGGCAGACAAGCCAGTGGGTCTTCTGGTGCCCGACGATTGGGCGGCAACGATTAAAGAGGCGTTCCGATCATCCCGCCGACCCCCGATTCTGTATCATTGGGGGCAGTGGGGTGACTGGGAGGAGATGGCGAAGCGTCTTTTTCAAGGGCTTCGGTGGCTGGAACGACAAGGGGTCAGCGCTATCGTTGCGCCCTTACCGAACGAAGACGGAATGGGGCTGGCTTTGCGGGATCGGCTTTTACGGGCGTCCGCTCGCCCTTCTTCGCCCCCGTCCGCTGATTGGGGTCCGTGAACGGAGATGACCAAAGGGAAAGTCGTCGCTTACCGGCTCCTGCAGCGGGCGGTGCGCGCCATCAGTTGGGCGCTGTTTCAGCCCTTGATCGTCGGTGCCGAGAAGATGCCAAAGAACGGTGGTTTAATGGTCATCTGCAACCATCCCAGTTACCTAGATCCGATCCTGCTGGGAGCCTGGCTGCCCCGTCCCTTAAGTTTTGTTGCCAAGCGCCCCCTTTTTAAAATCCCCTTTGTCCGCACTTTCCTGTGGTTGACGGAAAGCATCCCTGTTGAACAGGATGCTCCCGACCGCAGGGCGCTCCGCTTGTCCATCGCCAAACTGAAGAGCGGCGGTGTCCTGGCAATCTTTCCGGAGGGCACCAGGAGTGATCACGGAAGGATCCGCCCTGGACAACTGGGACCCGCTCTGATTGCGATAGAGTCCCAGGTTCCCATTCTTCCGTGCGGTCTGGCAGGGGTCTATCAAGCGTGGTCTTTGGAATCTCCCCTACCCCGTCCCGCTCCCATCGCCCTTGTCGTCGGCGAACCCCTACTGCCTCAATTGTTTCCCAACACCGTCAACCGTCAATCCCTTCAGGCACTGACCGACTTGATGATGGCCGACATTAAACGACTTGTGGCAATTGGAGAAAACCTACTGAATCGTTCCGAAAAGCATTTTGACTTGCGCTAACCAACCGCACAAAAATTAGCGACAATTGGATAAAAAACCAGAAAGCGGTCTGACCGGTCAGAGCCGGACGGCTGCATGACGTCAGGAAAAGGGAAAGGGGCAAACCAAGGTGGAGGACTATGAGGCGTTGGACATCGCGCAATGGTGCAATGAGGGACCCCAGAGAATGCCTGACGGTGCGAAAATGCCCCGAGGATTGGTCACCCTTCGGGGCTTGCCGTTTTTGATCGGCACCGACAATAACCAGGAAAAATGTCTTCTCTATTTTGGTCCGGAAGGTTACCGGGACCCCGTTGCGATCACCTTGAAACGTCCGGCAAAGTGGATTATCTTTGCCCACCGGCTTTTAGAGACCCACTTGCTGGAAGGCGAACCACCGGGAAAGGAGATTGCCGTTTACCGCTTTCAGGGTGAATCCGGTCTGATCGACGAGAGGATCATTCGGGAGCGTTTTGAGATATCCGCCCTTCCGGTCCCTTGGGGTCAATTACCCTTCGCCGCAGTGGCGGACCAGCACGACGGCGTCCCACCGCGCTTTGAAGGTCGTTGGGATCAAGTGGGCTGGCGGCAGACCGAGGCTTACGGTGCTTATCCCCGGTGGTTCGTTTTGTGGGGTTGGAAGAACCCGCAACCCGGTGCGTTGATCGAAGCGGTCATCGTAGAACCCAAGGAGCGCCCTTTTGTAATCGCCGCCCTTACGGTTAGTTTTCTTGATGAAGATCCACTCCGATCGCGACCCGCCGTTCCCGTCGTTTTCCAGTTTCGGGAAAAGCGCCGTGGGGATCGTTTAGTGTTGGAAGTAGATCGGGGGAAGGCGGGCTATGTGTATCCTTTACCGGACGAAAGTCCTGAGGTGTTTCTCCAACATCCCTTTAAAGGTTGGGGGCAAAGTTATGACCCTGAGTCCTCAAAGGCATATGCTTGGGTTTCCGCGCAGCCATCAGCGACCATCAGATTAAAAGAAGGCGACCAAAGCCTTCTCATCAGACGGTTTGCGGACCTTAATGCGGCGCCAACGGATGATAGAGAAACCAAAGAGGTTGTCTCCGTTCGGGTGCTGGATAGTGGTAAAAATTGGGTGCACACAACGGTGTTGGATGAGGAAACGGGCAAGCCCGTTCCGTGCCGCATCCATTTTCGTTCGCCCGAAGGCGTTCCCTATCAGCCTCACGGTCATCACGATCATCTTTTATCCGATATGGGCACCTGGCACATTGATGTGGGAGGGGACCTCCGGCTGGGTCATATCACCTACGCTTACATTGACGGCACTTGTCAGGGATGGCTCCCACGAGGGAAAGTGATTGTGGATGTCGCCCGAGGGTTTGAATATGAGCCTCTTCGCACCGAAGTCTTTATTGAGCCGGGTCAACGGACTTTGGTCCTTAAAATTCGTCGCTGGATCAATATGAATGAAAGAAGATGGTTCAGCGGTGATACCCACGTCCATTTCTTGTCCACTACCGGTGCCCATTTGGAAGCGCAAGGGGAAGATCTCAATGTCGTTAATCTGCTTCAGTCTCAGTGGGGAGGGCTCTTCACGAATACAGAGGACTTTCTCGGGCGTCCAGTTCCATCACCGGACGGAAAAACGATTGTTTACACGAACCAGGAAAATCGCCAGCATCTTTTGGGTCACTTAATTTTATTGGGTTTGAAAAAGCCCATAATGCCGTGGTGCACGGATGGACCGGGGGAGGCGGAATTGGGTGGCAGTTTAGAGGCGACGATGTCGTGGTGGGCGGACGAATGTAAAAAGCAAGGAGGAACGGTTATCATTCCTCACTTCCCCGCACCTAACGGCGAGCCGGCAGCCCTTGTGGTGACCGCCAGAGCCGATGCAGTAGAGATGCTGCAGCATAGCCTTTACCAGCACATTGAGTATTATCGCTACTTAAACGGCGGCTATCGTCTCCCTTTGGTCGGTGGAACGGACAAAATGACGAGCGATGTCCCCGTGGGACTTTATCGCACCTATGTTTACATTCCAACCGATGAGCCTTTTGATTATGATCATTGGTGTAAAAACTTACGACTGGGACGAACTTTTATCAGTGGTGGACCTCTTTTACACTTTCAAGTAGAAGGTGCTTTGCCGGGTGATACGCTTCGTTTGCCAGCAGGGGGTGGTTATGTGGAAGCGGAAGCAGTTGCCGAGTCGGTTTTCCCTATTCATACCCTGCAGATTGTTGAAGCAGGTCGCGTCGTCGCAGAGGTGAGTTCGGAGAAAGGATGTCGGCGCCTGCAACTGAGGGAGAAAATTAAAGTGGAACGCCATACCTGGCTGGCAGCACGAGTGGGAGGCCCAGGCTACACTCAGGTTATTCCCCATTTTGACGGCTGGCGGCGTGGGATTATGGCTCACTCTTCACCAATCTATATCGCCGTTGGGGAACATTGGTGGATGTATAGCAACGAGACTGCTCAATACATAATGACCCTTCTGGAGGGCGGGTTGTGTTATCTTCGGGAGCAAAGTTGCCTTCAGGAGAAAGGAAAGGCAACTCACGTGCACGGTGAAACAGATCACTTAGCGTGGCTGGAGCGACCCTTTCACGAGGCAATAAAAAAACTGAAGGAAACGATGAACCGATTTGGTCAAAGAGTCAACGGTTGAGAGGAGGTTTTTGGGGTTGGCAGGGGTTAGTCCGAGCAACCTGTCAATGGGGGAATATTTGCTCCATCTGTTGAATACCGTTCAACCCAGTATGCCGATGCCGACGCAAGACCGCCAGGCTTGGGAAGATTGGCGGGTTGCCTTTTCCCGAAAGGTCCTGGAGAGCCTGGGTCCTTTGCCGGAACCTGTTGCGGATCCTCAGGTCGTCGTCATTGAGAAGACCGACGAGGGGTCCTTTACAAAGGAGAAGGTTTTAATTCAAACGGAAGCCGTGATGTCGGTCCCGGCATACCTGCTAGTTCCCAAAGGGATAAAAGAGGGAGAAAAGCGGGCGGGCATCTTAGCGTGCCACGGGCACGGCAATGGAAAAGACGATGTTTGCGGGATTACCCATGGCGAGTGGCATCGGCATTGGGGGATTAGCGTGCACAATTACGATTATGCCCTTCAGTTGGTAAGGGAAGGATATGTAGTGCTGGCACCAGACTGGAGGGGGTTTGGAGAACGACGCCTTGGGGGTTCTCAGTCGGGAAAGGACCATTGTGATATGCTATTGATCAAATGCCTCCTTTTTGGGATCAACCCTTTAGGGCTTAATGTGTGGGACGGGATGAGGTGTCTTGACTTTCTTCAGTCCCGTAATGAGGTGGATAAGGAGAAATTAGGGTGCGTCGGACTTTCCTATGGGGGCACAATGACTCTTTTTATCAGCGCAATGGACCAAAGGGTCAAAGCGGCCATTATTAGTTGCTATCTTAATTCCCTTGGGAGTTTTGCTATCCGATTGGGCAATTTTTGTGGCGTTCAGGTTCCGATCGGGTTGTTGCGCTACGGGGATTTAGCGGAGGTGGCGGCTCTTATTGCACCGCGCCCGTTATGTATAGAAGCCGGCTTGAGAGACGAGGTTTTCCCCGTTGACGACACCCGCAGAGCCATTGAAGTTCTCCGGAATGTCTATCGATTACACGATTGTGAGGATTGGTTAGTTTACGATGAGTTTGATGGAGGGCATCAGTGGCACGGGACCGTTTCCATTCCTTTTCTCAAGAGGTTCCTGCCACCTTGCTGATCCCATCATCGTTGAGGCTGAACAAAGATTGCCGGCGGTCTTTCTCTAAGGCGACGGGCGAACTCTTGAATCTCTATGGGGCTAACACTCTTGAGCGACTCAGTGTAGGAGACCATCCATTCGGGGTCATCAAATAATGCCCATCCATACCCTGTTAGGCGAACCTGCTCAATCGGATTTACCATCTTTAACCGGTGATCCACCAGTAGGGTCCTGATACCTTGTTGAACGAACGAGGAGGGAACGGACTGGTCCGAAAGGTCGCGAATGACGCGCAGCACTCCGTTAGGCAAATCAACTAGCCCAGAACGGGTGGTGGCGGTAAATGAAAGAACTACCTGTCTTCTGAGGGGGCGGAGGGATAGAGTCCAATTGCGGACCTCGCGCTTCGTTGAAAGGAACTGTGTCAATCGCTCCCTAAGCGCCAGGGCGAGAAGCTCCCATTTTGCCCAGTCTCGTCCCTCACAAGGAAATACCCAGCCTAAGGATGCACCTGACTCGCCGATCGTCTTTTTCCTTCTTCGCAAATGTGGTTCGCAGTAGTGAACTGTAGTCACCAACTCTGTTCCTAACGACTCTGTAAGGTCGTCATAGAAAAGGGTATTTTGAGCCCCCCTTATCCTGAAAACTTTCGCGCCCTTGGCTCTTTCTATAAATTTTCTAACGTCTTCAGGGGCAAGGCTCTGGATGGATTCCCACCATCCGGTAGGTGGATGAGCGTAACCTGTTTGCCGAAAAAGGATGGTATCCAACAAACTTCTTAAAACCCAGTGGGCGTCTTCTTCGTTTGCCATCAGTTCCTGCCTCATTAGTTCCTTCTCTCTTTCCACAAGTTCTGCAGTGAGCGTTGGGTTGCTGGCGGCTTTGAGAAGCCTTTGAAAAACACTCTTCACTTGCTCTTGGGGACCAAAAAGGAGAAAGGTGATGAAGTCTTTCCCTGTTTCGGCTGACAACTCTACACCTTGGCTTTCAGCAAAAACTTGGAGGGGTTGTGCTCCTGATAAGGACCATGAAACGAGATGCTCATACAGGTGAGCGAGACCTTCCTTCCCACACGGGTCCAAAGAACTGCCCACGCCGATCCAAAGAGATTCTACAACTCGGTCCTTTGTCTGCGGTCTGTAAGTGATTATATTATTGTGTAGAGGTGAAAGGATTAGTAAACCAGTCGTCAATAGAAATGCCAAATCATTCATCAGGCAATCGTCCTCCCGTCAGAAAAAATGCCACAATGAGTGATGAGGTGTTAAGGATGATAGAGAGGATGGCTGAGTTGTCAGTCGGGAAATCTATTTGGGACCCTTCCGTTCCGTCCCCTTTGGTCTATGTGGAAATGGAAATTTGTCGGCGAAACATTGAAAAGATGGCATCCCTGACGAAAGAACAGGGGGTAGGGCTACGGCCTCATATAAAGACCCACAAACTGAAAGCCCTTGGAGCCCTGCAACTCAATAAAGGAGCCATCGGTTTAACGGTAGCGAAGCCGTCCGAAGCCCTTTCCTTTAGGAAAAACGGTCTGGTTACCGAGTATCTGATCGCCCAGCCCTTTTTAACCCTTGCTCAGGTCAACGAGATGGTGACTTTCTCAGAGGAGACCCCAGTTTTGTTTTGCGTTGATGATGAGAGGGTTGCCGAGGTGATTGGCGATGCCTTCGCAAAAAATGGAAGGCAGGCTCCCATCATCTTAATAGTGGATACCGGTTACGGGAGAATGGGCGTTCCCTATTCTCGTGCAGTAGAGAAAGCCGCTGCGCTGGCTTCATTAAAAGGTGTTCGCTTTGTGGGCATCCGATCTCATGCAGGACATATCTATCGGGAGGAAAGCGAGCAGGGTCGTCTGAAAGTGGCACGAGAGGAAGCAGAGAGGATGGCAGAAGTGGCAGCACAACTCCGCAAGTCTGGGATA